>NC_015578.1:1561487-1873784 GCF_000214375.1 Treponema primitia ZAS-2
AGACCACCACTCTGAACCGCAATTTTGAGTCAGCCTGGTACAACCTGGGGGGCAGCTACCGCGCCCTGGGAAAACCCGATGACGCCCTGGGCGCCTACCGCCGAGCCGTGGGGGTTAAGCCGGATTACGCTACCGCCCACCGGGAAATAGGCCGCATCCTCTCCGCCAAGGGGGACGCCCAGGGCGCTGCGGACGCCTTTACCAAAGCCCTGGAATTTGCCCCCAATGACCTGGCCTCGCTCCGGGAACTGGGGGTAGCCCAGCAGGCAGCCGGAGATTTTGCGGCGGCGGAAGCTTCCTTTGCAAGGTCCCTCCAGGCTTCCCCCGCAGATGATCAGACCAATTACAATATGGCGGTGGTTAAACTGAGTCTGAACAAGGGCGCCGATGCTCTGCTCTACGCCCAAAAAGCCTCGGAAGCTGCCCCATCCAACCCTGTCTACGCCTACACCCTGGGGCTTGCCTATGACGCCCAGGGGGACTTTGACGGGGCTGTGGCCGCCTACGGCAGGGCCGTAGCCATGGACCCCAACTATATACGCCCCCGGATCAACCTGGGAAGCCTCTACCTGGCAAATGGCTTTCCCCAGGAAGCCCTGGACCTCCTTAACGCAGCCTATAGCAAGGAGCCGAAATCCTTTGAAGTGAACAACAACATGGGTTCCGCCTATGCCCGGCTGGAAAAGTGGCCGGAAAGCGTGGAACATTATGAAAAAGCCCTTGTATCGGAACCGAAAAACCCTGCGGTCAGGCTGAATTTGGCCCGGTCCCTGGTCAGCGCCGGGGATCTTGCCAAGGCAAAGGATGCGTATCTGGAATTGCTAAGTATCGATACAAGCAACTGGGACGCCCGGATGGAGCTGGGAAAGACCTACATCAGCCTGGGGGACAGCGCTTCTGCAAAGCGTTCTCTCCAGGAACTTATACGGGGCAACCCCAACTACTCAGGCAAAACCGAGGTCGAGCGGATACTCTCAGGGCTCTAAACCTGCGTTTTTTGCAGCCCTCCCTTGTTGCAAATCATCGGTGATGGTACTGTTAAGCAGTGGAGGAAACCCATGAACGCGATTATCACCGTGGTAGGTACCGACCATGTCGGTATCATTGCCAAGGTCAGCGCCTTTTTGGCGGAACGTAATATCAATATTGAAGAAATCAATCAAACCATCCTTTCGGGCAATTTTGTGATGCTCATGATGGTGGACCTCGCCCAATGCAGCAAGCCCCTGGAGGCTGTTAAGGATGAACTCCCCAAGCTGGGGGAAGCTTTGAAGGTTTCCATCAGCATCATGCACGAAGGGGTCTTTAGCGCGATGCATAGGATTTGAAACTTCGTTTCAAATCCTTGAGGAGAAAAGCGAAGCTTTTCTCCATACCAATAACCAAAAGCCAAGAACTAAAGGCCGAAAAATCAGCGGTTCAATAAGCAAAAGGACCAACATTGAATAAGGATAGTAATTATGTTATTTACGCCCTTTGAAATAAAAGAAACCCTGGATATGTTTCTGCGGTATAAGCTGGATATACGGGCCATCACCCTGGGGGTTTCCCTCCTGGACTGCGCCTCTGCCACGGGCACTGATACCCGGCGGCGGATCCGGGAAAAACTCCTCCGGGTGGCAGGCCCCCTGGTGAAGGTGGGCCGGGAAATCGAGGTGGAATACGGGATCCCCATCATCAACAAGCGGGTCTCGGTCACCCCGATAGCCCTGGTAGCCGCCTCATCGGATGACGAAAACTACACCCCCTATGCCCAGGTGCTGGACAGCGTCGCCAGTGAACTGGGCATCGACTTTGTCGGCGGATTTTCCGCCCTGGTGCAGAAAGGCTTTTCCTCCGGGGACAAGCGGCTCCTGGATTCCATCCCCGAGGCGCTCTCAGTGACCGAGCGGGTCTGCGCCTCAGTGAATGTAGCCAGCACCAAAAGCGGCATCAACATGGACGCGGTGCGCCGCATGGGGGAAATAGTAAAACTAACTGCCGAAAAAACTGCGGACCGTGACGGCCTGGGCTGCGCCAAACTCGTAGTATTCTGCAACGCCCCTGAGGACAACCCCTTCATGGCCGGCGCCTTCCACGGCACCGGAGAAGGGGAGAGCTGCCTGAACGTAGGGGTCTCAGGCCCCGGGGTAGTAAAAGCCGCCCTGGAATCCCACCGGGGCGCCAGCTTTGACGAACTGGCGGACACGATTAAAAAAACCGCCTTCAAGATAACCCGCATGGGCCAGCTGGTAGGCATGGAAGCCGCCAAACGCCTGGGCGTCCCCTTCGGCATCTTGGACCTGTCCCTGGCCCCCACCCCGGAAGTAGGGGACTCGGTAGCTCGGATCCTGGAAGAAATGGGCCTGGAATCCGCGGGCACCCACGGCACCACCGCCGCCCTGGCCATGCTCACAGACATGGTGAAAAAAGGCGGCGTCATGGCCTCCACCCACGTGGGCGGCTTTTCCGGCGCCTTTATTCCCGTCTCGGAAGACGAAGGCATGGTAGCCGCAGTCCGCGCCGGCACCATCACCCTGGACAAACTGGAAGCCATGACCTCGGTCTGCTCTGTAGGCCTGGACATGATAGCCCTTCCCGGTGACACCCCGGCCAGCACCATTGCTGCGATCATCGCCGACGAAATGGCCATAGGCATGGTGAACAATAAAACTACCGCCGTCCGGGTCATCCCGGTGCCTGGAAAAAAAGCCGGCGACTGGGCTCAGTTCGGCGGCCTCCTGGGCGGGGCGCCCATCATGGCGGTCAACGCCGCAGGCAGCGAAGCGTTTATTCAGCGGGGAGGGCGCATACCGGCGCCTATACACAGTTTTAGGAATTGAGAGGGGGGGAAGAAAGGCATTGCGGACAGTGATGGCAATGTGCTATTATATGGGTAAGGGGAACATGAAATGTATGCAGCCTATCATGTAAAGGCAAAAGAAATAAACCAGGAGCTTATTAATATCCTGGAAAAAACCTACCATGACCAGGAACTGGTCATAGTAAGCCGGGATGAATATAACCAAATGGAAAAGGCCCGGCACAATATTGAATACCTTGCCAAAATAGACAAAGCGGCACGTGACATAGAAGACGGGAAGGGCATCAGTGTAACCATGGAACAATTGGAAGCCATGGAAAATGGATGATCTGATATTTGCACCCGATGCGTTTAAACAGTATACCGAATGGCAGACCGAAGACAAAAAAATCCTTAAACGCATTAATGAACTTATACGGGATATCCGGCGGAATGGCTTACTGAAAGGAATTGGCAAGCCAGAAGCATTAAAACATCGGAAAGCCTATAGTCGCCGCATTGACGATGCCAATCGGCTTATCTATACGGGAGATGAAAACCGGAATCTGAAAATACTTTCGTGTAAAGGCCATTACGAGGATTAAGTTTCCTCCAAAATTATTTTTCATACCTTCTGCCCAGCCACCTTTTTATGAAGTATGTATTGATCCTATAAAGAAAGCGGACTATTATTACTTACTAAACATATAAAAAAGGGGGCAATAATGTCTGTAAATACTCGTAATTACTTATATTATAATGAATTATCACCCCCCCCCCCCGACAAATTTACTAGGATATACCGAACCAATAGTTTCCGGACCCTCTGTCCTACCTTGTCTCTACTTTTTTCCGCAAATCTATTTTTTCCTCGGAGAGCAAAATGATATATAAACATTCCCGGTTTTACAGTTCTGGCGTTTATGCCCTGCTTCTCTCTGTGGCTATAAGCGCAGTGTTGGCCATTAGCTGCGAATCGCCGACAGATCCGGCCCCCACTGCTCCTGTGAATACCTACATGGTCATATTCAGCAGGAATGGCGGGGACACGGATGCCGACCCCCAAGCCAAGACGGTGACCAGCCCGGCGACGACTGTAGGCAGCCTGCCGTCACAGCCTGTCAAGGCTGGAAGCACCTTTGTTGAATGGAACACCGAAGCGGATGGGAGCGGGTCAACTTTTTTCGCCAATACAGGGGTTACGGGAAATATTACGGTATACGCAAAATGGTCGCTTAATCCCCCCGGAACCTACACGGTAAGTTTCAATAAAAACAGCGGGGACACTGAGGCCAACCCTCAAACCAAGACGGTAATCAGCCCGGCAACAGTAGACGCACTGCCCTCACAACCCACCAAGGCCGGCTATACCTTTGTCGGATGGAACACCCGGAAAAATGGGAGCGGGTCAGCTTTTACCGCTACAACGCCGGTTACTGGAGATATTACGGTATATGCCAAGTGGCAAGTGATTACTTACACAGTAAGTTTCAATAATAATAACGGAGACACAGAAGCCGACCTTCAAACCAAGATAGTGACCTATCCTGCTACTACCATAGACAGCTTACCCTCAGAGCCTACCAGGGCGGAGTTCACTTTTATCGAATGGAACACCCAGGAAGATGGGAGCGGGACAGCTTTTACCGCCGCAACGCCGGTTACAGATGATATTACGGTTTATGCAAAGTGGAACAGCCTTTCTGCAATTATCCTGAGTTTTGCCGATTCGGGATCCGGGGTCTTTAGCCAGGAAAGCTTTACGGTTATAAAGAGCGGAACCCCGGCGAGCCAGGCCATTGTGCTGGCCGGAAGCTGGACCAAGAGGGAATGGTATATAGACGGGGGGCTTCGGGGAAACGGGGTCAGCCTGACGGTGAACGCTTCGGATTATACCCTTGGGGGGCATATCCTGACAGTTACGGTATACCAGGGAACGATTCCCTGGACTAAGAGAATAAACTTTACGGTAAAGAATTAGAAAAGGGGACCCTCATGAGGACTATGAAAAAGAGTGTACTATTTCCGGCTTTTTGGACCGCTCTGATCTTGTGCGGCGTCTTATCCATGGGATGTTCAAACATTCTTGAAGGAAATTCCGATGCGCCGGAATACACCGGAGAAACGGCGATTCCGGAAGGCCAGGGCGCAGTATTGCTGAATATCCAATCCCTTTCGGCCCGTACCCTGCTGCCCTCTGCGGAACAGCTTTACTGTATCGCCACTTTTACCAGCGGGACAAATACGGTAACGGAAAGCTTCGGCGGCATCAGCAAAAAAACAGTAGTCCTGTCTGAAGGAACCTGGAGCCTGGTGGTACAGGGGTACCGGAACCCGTCGGATGCCCTTGCGGATACGCCGCTTACACCAACTGCAAGCGGCAGTGTCTCCGAAATTATCGTAAGTTCGGGGGAGATGACCCCGGCGCCGGTGGTGCTGACTGCCCCTCAAACAGGCATAGGAAAACTGGCCCTGTCCGTAAGCTATCCCAGTGAACCCCAGATAATCGATGGCTGGATCAAGGTGGAACAGATAGGCGGCGCCTATACCAATAAGATTGACATAAACCCCGGCCCGGGTACTGGGTTTACCCGGCGATTTACCCTTGAAGCAGGGTATTACCATGTTTCAGTATATCTGTTTAATGGAAAAAACATCCTGACCAGGGATGTGGCCCATATACATGATGACTTGGAAACCCCGGCAGCCTTTAGCTTTACTGCCGCGGACCTCGCTGAAAATGCGGATATGACCGCCCTGAACTACGCCATAAGCCTTGCCAACATCAAAAAGGATGGGGTAAAGATCAGCCCCAACGGAACGTGGATCCCCTCAGGCTTCTTTTGGGCTACCCAGGAAAACATGGGTACCCTGAACGCCGCCATAACGGAAGCCCAGGCCATTGTCGCCCTGCGTGGAACGGGCTATACCCTGAGCGCAATCAGCGCCGCAACAACAACCCTGAACAATGCGGTAAATGCCTTTACCCGGACATCCGGCACCTATATTCCCGGTTCGGATGCGGATATCGGCCTTTATATTGATGATGATTCCTCCCCGGAGGATGCCGCCGGGAAGACCCTGGCATCGGCCCTGGCTTGGCTGCAGATCCACGGACTTGATGATACTGCATACACCATATTGCTGGGCAATGATGAAACTCTGACCCCCTGGACCCTGGGGGGCTCTTCAGGCGGGACCGCTATTGCATTCGACGGCAAGACCGGCGTTACCCTTACCCTGAAGGGAAAAAGCGCCGAACGGATCGTGCAGCTTAGCGGACAGGGGAGCCTGTTTACCGTTTATGGGGGAGTAACTCTTGTTTTGGATGAAAATATCACCCTCAAGGGTATCTCCGCTAACAACACTTCGTTGGTATTTATCTCTGGTAATAATGCAAAACTTGAGATGAAGGCGGGGTCTAAAATCACAGACAATACCAATACCTCCTCCTCCTCCTACGGCGGTGGCGGTGTGTATGTCTCTTCCGGGACTTTTACCATGAGCGGCGGGACCATATCTGGTAATACCTCCTCCTCCTCCTACGGCGGTGGCGGTGTGTATGTCTCTTCCGGAACTTTTACCATGAGCGGTGGGACTATATCCGGTAATACCACCACCACCACCTCCTCCTACTACTCCGGCGGCGGCGGTGTGTATGTCTCTTCCGGGACTTTTACCATGAGCGGCGGGACCATATCCGATAATACCTCCTCCTCCTCCTACTACTCCTACGGCGGCGGTGTGTATGTCTCTTCCGGAACTTTTACCATGAGCGGTGGGGCTATATCCGGTAATACCTCCACCGGCTACTACTACGGTGGCGGCGGTGTGTATGTCTCTTCCGGGACCTTTACCATGAGCGGCGGGGCTATATCCGGTAATACTACCACTACCACCACCACCATCTCCTCCTCGTCCGGCGGCGGCGGCGGCGTGTATGTCGGCTCCTCCGGAACTTTTACCATGAGCAGTGGGACCATATCTGGTAATACCTCCCCCTCCTCCTATGGTGGCGGCGTGTATTCCGAGGGGGCATTTACCATGAGCGGTGCATCCAGGGTTGCCTTAAATAACCCGGTGTTTATTTCTCTTGGTAAGGAACTACTCATCGGCGGCGCCTTGAGCGGCTCCGATCCGGTTGCAGCCCTGGAATTGGAAACCAATATTGGGTGGATAGGGAAGGCCCTTATCAAATGGGCACCCAGCCAGAGCGGCACACTGCCGGTTAGCCGCTTTAGCTACCCCAACAGCAATATGGTGAATAGTTCGGGTGTGGTTAGCATTGTCAATCCAGCGCCCCTTTCTTTGGGGGCCACCAGCGGCGCATGGCTTGCCCCGGGGGATGCCCATTACTACAAGATTGCCGCAACTATCAACCGGACTTACCGCATTACCACTACTGGCATGGGCATGGGCCCTTCCGTGTCTAAGGCCTACCCCGATGGTACGGGAATCGCTGCAGGCAGTTTTATTGCCAACAGAACCGGGGATGTTATTGTCATGGTTACCGGGGATGGTGCGTATACCCTGACATATACGGAAGAGTAGTCCGGAAAGATAGAAAAAGTGCCTGTCACCGGTTTTGGAAAAAGGTGACAGTCACCTCTTTTTTATCTTGTCCTGACATTCCCTTATGTCCGTGTTTGAACAGTTCTTCACCCTGCCAAAACCTTGGAAACCACATCCGGAACTTGCTCAATAACTTTAAGATACGCCCTGGCCGCCGGGTCCGGCTGCCGCTTCCCCTGTTCCCAATTCCGCAACGTATAAAGCGACAATCCAAAGCGCTTGGCAAATGCAGGTTGTGAAAGTCCCATTTGCTGCCGTATGGCCTTAACATTAATCTGCTCCGGTATATGAATTCGGTAGGTATCCTGGGCCAGTTCATCCCGGGAAATGGCAAGCGCCTCTTTCATACTCTCAACAATCCGGCTTCCGCTCATTATTTTAATCTCCCTGCTCTATAATTTTCTAACAAGACCCGTTCATCACCCTCAAGAAGCTTCTTTCTATCCCGTAGAAACGATGGTGTTTCAATAACGGTGACAGGCCCTGATGTGATCATATGGTAAGTGTAAGCCATTGGATTACCCCTGTCAAGTTTTTTTTAACTTGCCTTTTTGACCAAGCGCCCAGAAAGGAGGTGTCTTACGCTTTACGTAATGCCCGTGATGCCTTGACAAACACACCTTATATGGTGTATATTTAATCATGAGCGGCAAGGAATTTGTCAAGAAATTGATGAAAGATGGCTGGATTTTAGATCGGGTAAATGGTTCCCATCATATTATGCGAAAAAACAGCATCAATTTATCCGTGCCGGTACATGGGAATGGGGACTTGAAACCGGGTATTCTCAATACATTAATGAAAAAGGCGGGTTATAAATGAAAACGATGATTCCCTGTAAAATAAGCTATTCAAAAAAAGATGATTGCTGGTATGTTGAATCTCCCGGGTTCTACGATGGCATCATGACTTACGGCAGTACTCTGGAGGAGGCCAAACGTATGGCCGGAGAAGCCGCGTCGGGACTTCTTGAGTCATACCTTGAACATGGGGACAAATTTATCATCCCCAAGGGAAGAACTTCTTCAGGCTGGTATGGTATAGAAATAGCGCCGGCCCTGTCTTTTGCGCTTTGGCTCCGGAATGCCCGGTTATCGCGTAATATGACCCTTGCAGAGACGGCGGAAAAATTGAAGGTAAAATACCAGGTTTACCAAAAACTGGAAAATCCCCGCACTGCCAATCCTACACTGAAAACATTAAAAAAACTTGAGGAACTATTTCACGAAGAAATTGTCAGGGTTTAAAACAGAGGTAGGCTGGCAAACATGTCATCACCACCACACAAATTCAAAGCCCCCATTGACCTAATCGGAATAAACCCCTTTGTATTTCTCCCCGAAAATATTTTGACTGATCTGTTTAAACAAGCGGGTAAAGAAAAAGGCCCTATCCCTGTTAAAGGAACTGTGAACAATAATCTGTATAAACAGACCCTGGTAAAATACAGGGGCTATTGGCGATTGTATATTAATACAACAATGCTAAAAGATTCGCCGAACAGAATTGGCGAAATAATAGAAGTAACCATAAGTTTTGACCCGGTTGAACGGACAATAACTCCGAACCCGAAATTTATAAAAGCCCTGGAAGAAAATAGTGAAGCAAAAACAGTCTTTGACGGATTATCCCCCTCTAAAAAACATGAAATTATCCGGTACATTTCATTCCTAAAAACAGAAAAGAGCATTGACAAAAATATAGATAAGGCAATAGATTTTTTATTGGGCAATGGAAATTTTGTTGGCAGAGACAAGCCGTAGGAAAAAAGGAAGATTATGCCGATGTCTGATTCATCTGAAAAAGAAAAAGTGATAGAAAAGATACGCAAACTCTTTGCCATGTCCGAATCCACCTCGATTAACGAAGCTGCCATAGCGGCGGAAAAAGCGCAGCTCCTGATGAGCGAATACAGCATATCCGCCGGTGATTTTATGGCATCCTTCAATATCCCCACTAAAAGAAATATTCCCCTGTGGCAGCAAAGCCTTGGGTTAACCATTGCAGATTTATACGGCGTAGTCATGAGGCGGGATCAAAACTTAATTTATGAAGATGATGCCTCCGGTTATTATACGTATTCCCTTCAATTCATCGGCGACGAAGTGTATGCAACGGTTGCAAAAGAAATGTTTGTGTATCTCAAAGAAGCAATACAGCGGCTGTCCATGGCGGTAGGGGGACGAAGCAGCCGGGACGCTTTCTGTAAAGGCGCTTCTCGGACGGTGATTGAGAAGCTCAATAATATGGGTACCGATGAATCATGGATCAGCCAAAGAAAACGTCGATATCTGCAAGCCTGTGATTATGTGGAAAACACCCTGGCCCTTGTAGTTCCCGCCAGAAGAAATGTTAAGTTCTCTATTGATCAGTCAAATTATGATAAAGGGCGGGATGCGGGAAACCGTATCTCCCTGCACAGGCAGGCCGGCGGAATTGCGCCCCAAGGAAAAATAACCGGTCGGTAAGCTTGTATTAGGCCCGGTTACTTACCGATACCACAGACATGTGCCATCAGCGCAATGATTGTAATTCCTTCCGTGCCACAGCCTGTGCAAAGGCGGGGCCGATGTCCGCCACTGCGGAGAGGAGCCGTATGCCTGCTTCACTCAAGGGGGGGCCTGAGAAGCGGCAGAGTGAGCCGGTTGCGGCGGCTACTGCGGCCAGGACCCGTTCATCTCGGTTCGGGATCAGGGGGAAGATCATGGATCTGAATGCGGCCAAGGCTATGCCGTCGGGATCAACCCCAATGTAGCCTATGGCCTCTGCGGCGGCGGCCTTGACCAGGGGGTCCGGATCGCTGCGGCAGAGGCCGGCCAGGAAGGGTATGGTTTCCCGGGAACCCATGTAGGCCAGGAGCCGGGCTGCTTCGACCCGGTAATTCACATGGATCAGGGGGTGCAGGGGGGACTGGTTCATCGGCGCGTCCGCAATGCTTCCGGCGATTTCCATGAGGTAGGCTGCGTAGCTCCGCTCGTTTTCCCCCAGCCTGCCTTCCCGGGCGGCGGTGGAGATTCGTTCCAGCCGGTCCCTGATTTCCCTCTCCTCATAGCGGTTGAAGTCCTCCGCCCAGGGCGAAGGCCGGGGGTTCCCGGTACCGTAGCTGCCCTCAGGGGCGGGCCCGTAGATGGACTGCCGTTGGGTTTTAATGGTGTCTTCCAGGTGGTAGGCGTAGAGTACCCAGTCATTGCCCCCGGAGTAGAGTATGCCCTCGTCGGAAAAGGCCGGGGGGGACTTTGCGTCCTGGATACGCTGGAGCCAGTGCTGTTTGCCATCCTCGAAATACCCGGTGGCCCCGGATTTGCTCAGGGCATAGAGGCCCCGTTCATCGTAGATCAGGGAGGACTCTGCCGGGGTATCCGAGTTGGCGATATGGCTGTCCCCGGACCAGAGGCTGCGTTTTTCTCCCACCGAATAGAGGGAGACCTTCCCGTTTGCCAGGGCCATGCCCAGTTTGTCCCCCCGACTGGCTACTGCCAGGGGCGCCGCAGCCAGGGCGGGGAAGGCTAGGGCGAAGCTTTGCTCGGACCTGGTCCAGCGTATGGTTTCGGCTTTTCCGGTTTTGTAAACCACCAGCAGGGTTGTCTCGGCGCCGGTGAAGACCGGGGGGAATTTTGAGGCGATATCAGCGGCAGCAGTGGCCTTTTCCCCCGCAAGCCGGGCTGCGGCTTCCGCGGCTCCCCGTGCCTGGGCTGCGGTGTTTTGGGCGGCCTGGTTATCCGGGGCGGCCTTTGCGGCAGCAGCGGCTTTTTCGGCGGCTTCCCGGGCCACGGCGGCGGCTTTGGCAGCCTCCTCCGCAGTTTTTGCGGCCTCAGCCACCGCAGCCTTGAAGGCTTCCGCTGCAGCTTCCGTGGCTTCAGGGGCCAGTGATTCCGCCGCCGGGGTATCCAGGGCAATGAAAAGCGCCGGGGTTTCCGAAAGCCGCCGGGACAGGGCCTTTCCAAAGGCGTTCAGGACCAGGAGTTCCCCGTCGTTTTGGATAGCCAACAATCCCCCCTGTTTGTCCAACTGGAGGGGGAGGCCCAGGGGCTGGGTCAGGGGCTTCGACCAGAGGGGGAACCCCGAGGCGGTATAGCAGGCGATACGTGAGGCAGTAGGGACAAAAATCCGGCCGTCAAAGCCCACCTGTACCGGGCTGGTGATGGGCGCCCCCAGATTGACCCGCCATAGTTCCTGGCCAACCCGATTCAGGGCAATTAAAAGCCCATTGGTCCGGCAAATATAACTGGTCCCTTCTCGGGAGCGGGTGATAAAGGGGGTCAGCCGGCCCTGGGCGTTGAAGTTCCACAGTTCCCGGCCTTCCCGGGAATATGCCTGGACATTCCCCCCGTCACAGACCGCCGCCACGGATTCCACCTGGGCAGCCGGGGCGCCGATCACCGCCCCGCCCAGAGCATGGCGCCAGTAGGGTGCCTGTTGGGCATGGAGGGTTGTGATACAGAAAACACAGAACAGAAACGCCGGGATTTTTGTTTTCATATATACAGTATCGGAAAAAAGCGATGGTGCCGGGTGAAAAAGGTGACTGTCACCTTTCCAGCACCCTATTCTCCCCCTTGCCATTTTCAGGTGGCTTACAGATACTGGGATAGTGCAGGCGTCAAAACGGTTTTCCGCTCAATGTATTGAACAGCTACGTTCCGAAATAGAGGACTCCCGGGGTAATGAGGTTTTTGCCCTGGGCTACCTGGACGATCAGGGCCTGGTGACCCGGCTTGATATCCGGGCCCGGGGCAATGAGGGCTCGGTCCTGGCCTTGCAGGACTGGTCCGAGGTAGATACTCCGGAGCTGCCGGATGCTGAGGACCTGTCTCACCCTGCGGATGTGCTGATCCACAACCACCCCAACGGTTTACTGACCCCCAGCGACGAGGACATGACCATAGCAGGCCGGGCGGCAGAGGCGGGGACCGGCTGCTATATCGTGGACAACCGGGTGTCCAAGGTCTATGTGGTGGCGGAGCCTACCCGGCGGCGCAAGCGGGTGCTCCTGGACGGGGATGCCATCTGCGCTTCCCTAGAACCCGGTGGCGCCATTGCCCGGCGGCTGGAATCCTACGAAAGCCGGCCATCCCAGCTTGGCCTGATGCGGCTCATCACCCGGGGTTTTAACGAGGATGCCATCATAGCCGCCGAAGCAGGGACCGGGGTGGGGAAGTCCTTTGCCTACCTGCTCCCGGCCATGGACTACGCCCTGGCTAACGAAGAACGGATCGTTATCTCTACTGCCACCATCAACCTCCAGCAGCAGCTCTACGAAAAGGACATACCCCTGGTTTCTGGGGCAATGAACAAAAAGATCAAGGCGGTGCTGATCAAGGGCCGGGGGAATTACCTCTGCCGCCGCCGCCTGGATGATGCTCTCAGGGAAATGGAACTTTTTGATGATGAAAAGGAAAACCTTGAAGCCATCGCCGCCTGGGGGGAAACCACTGCCTCAGGGAGCCGCTCGGACCTTTCCTTCCTGCCCCTGGATACACTCTGGTCCCGGGTCTGCTCCGAGGCGGATCTCTGCATGGGCCTGCGCTGCCCCGAGCGGGAACGCTGCTTTGTCCTCGCCCTCCGCAAGGAAGCCGCAGACGCCCGCATACTGGTGGTGAACCACCATCTCCTCTTTGCGGACCTGGCAGCCCGGTCCGAAGGGGCGGGTTACGATTCCACCGTGGTGCTCCCCCCCTATACCCGGGTGATCATGGACGAGGCCCATACCATGGAAGGGGCCGCCACTTCTTTCTTTTCCGAGGACTTCAGCCGCCTGGGGGTGTACCGGCAGCTCAACCGGCTTTACCGCCGCCGCAGGGCCCGGACCTTGGGGCTCCTGCTGCGCCTGGCGGTCCTGTCCCGCCAGGAGGACAAGCTCGACGATGGCGCAGAAATGGTGCAGTTTGTCCGGGATGCCGCAGATGCCCTGGATGAAGCCGCCCTGGGGCTCTGTTCTAAAGAAGGCAGCTTCCGGCTTACCCCCGCGGACGGGAAGATCATCGCCTCCGCCCTGTTCCCCCCCTTGCAGGATCTGCGGAAAAAGCTTTCCTCCCTGGCCCTGCTCATCCGGGATATGCTGGAAACCGTGCCCGAAGACAGCGCCGATGATCCTGCGGTCTGGGAAATAAAGTCCATCGCCCGGCGGCTTGAGTCCATCGCTTCTGTTTGCACATCCTTTATTGAATACCGGGAGCGGCCCACAGAAGTACTGTGGATAGAACGGCACTGGGGCCGGGGAGGATTTGGCCGCGCCGGGGCTGAAGCCCAGAACTGGGCGGTATTAACGGTCACCCCCATCGATGTGGCCCCATCTTTGCAGGAAGCGCTTTTTGCACCCAATAAAACTGTGGTCTGCGTTTCCGCCACCCTCACCATCACTGACTCTTTCAACTACTGGATGAACCGTTCAGGCCTCAACCTGACTGACAAGGAAGTCCTTACCGGGCAGTTTCCCAGCCCCTTCCCCTATGCCCGGGCGGTGCTTCTGGGCACCCCCTCGGATGCGCCCCTGCCCAACGACCCCAGTTACCGCTCCTTCGTGGACATGGCCGCAGCAAAACTGGCGGAAGCCGCAGGGGGATCCGCACTGATACTGTTCACCTCCTACGAATCCCTGAAAAGCGCCTTTGCCGCTGCGGCCCCCAGGCTGGAAGAGCTGGGCATACGCTGCCTCAAACAGGGAGATGATGACCGGGGCCGGCTCCTGCGGACTTTCCTGGATGACAGATCCAGCGTGCTCTTTGCCACCGACTCCTTCTGGGAAGGGGTGGACGCCCCGGGGGACACCCTCCGGCTGGTGATACTCTGCCGGCTCCCCTTCCGCACCCCCAACGAGCCGGTTTTTCAGGCCCGCTGTGAAGCCCTGGAACGGAAGGGCGGCAGCTCCTTCATGGAACTGTCCCTCCCGGAGGCGGTGATGAAATTCAAGCAGGGCTTCGGCCGGCTGATGCGCCGTTCCAGCGACCACGGGGTAGTGGCAGTCCTGGACGGGCGGCTCCTTCACAAACGCTACGGTGAGCACTTTCTCCGCTCCCTGCCTGAAACCAGGCGGAGCTTCGGGGAGTTTAACAGTTTATTGCAGGAGATGGAGCGGTTTTTATTTTCCGGGCATTATAATCAATAGTTACTTATACTACTTTTTACCCCTCGCTGTCAAACACAACCTTCCCCAGCCCTGAAGCATTGGGATCGATCCCCCTGCGGTATTTCTCCAGTGCGGCCTTTTCCCGTTCCAGTTCATTAAAGGAATAAACCGCTTCCCCGGACGCATCCAGGGCGACCTCGGGCACCGAGTAGGCGCCGATTTCTTTGATCACCCGGTCCCGGGCGGCGGCCATGTTTTTGGGGCGGCATTCCGCCGGCTTGGGATCGATTTCAGCGGGCTTAACCGAAAGCGGGGCCTCCCAGATCCGGTGAAAGCCGTCCTTCCGCAGATTTTCCAGTTTGACCGTTTCGTTGGCCTTCTTCAGATTTACGTTTCTGAGCAGGGGGATGAGCCAGAAGAGGAGGGAGAATACCAGGGGCACCACCCCGAGGCCGATGGTGATAAAGGGCAGGATATCGCCGCTGCTTATTGATGAGAAGAGGAGGTAACTTACTTTATAGAGGTAGGAAGCGGCATCAAACTGGGCCTGGGTGGTGATGGCCCCGGTGGTGAAGGCGTTAAAAAGGAAGTAGCTGCCGAAAGCCAGGTTAGCCCCGTTGATCACACTGAACCAGCCGTTCATTTTTTGCTTGTTTGAGGAAAAGCTTAAGAGCCGCTTCAAGGGGGCGCTAAAACCCGCAAAGGAACGGCTTTTTTTATCCGCCCGGAGCAGCAGTTCGTCAAAGCGATACACCACAGTCCCATCATCGGTCGCCTCAGGGAGGCCGCCGAATTCCGCGCAGTAGCCGGTGATCCCTTCCTCGGCCTCAGTGCTTTCCTTCCCCGTGAGGGCCATAAATTCCGGCAGGGAGATGACCCCCGCATTGGCCTGTATATAGGCGATCACCCCCTGCTTTTCACGGGAGATCCAGTCGGCGTTGGGGTCCCCGTCGCCGAATACAAAAGAAAAGATCGCCTTGTACAGGGGGCGGCCCTTGGGACGCGGCTGCGAGCTTCCCCGGCCGTAGCCATAGCTGCGGTCTATGGATTTGGTTAATTCCGAATAGAACCAGATGCGGATGATCATGTTAAAAATACCCGAGGCAAAGAAGAGGCCCCCGCCCCCCCGGCTGGAAGAACGGTTATCGGACCGGGAAGAGGAGGAAGCGGCCACGGAAAGCATCAGGGAAGCCAGGGCGATGAGCATGAACAGGGCAAAATAGCCCACCAGCATCACCATGATCCATACCTTAAAGGCCCCAACGCTGAAAATTTTCAAGGCTTTGCCGAATTTTTCCAGGAACCTGTTCAGGGAAGCCTTAAAACCCCGGTATTTACTAATAAATCCCCGGGGAAACGAGTAGAGTATCTCCCCGGATTCGGTCACTTCCAGGCGCCCTGAGTATTCATCCGCCGCCTGGGGAACCAGTTCCCGCACCGTATTCAGGGGAAGCGCCGTTTTTGCCACAATATCGGCAACCGTAGCGCCCTTTTGCTGACGCATAAAGGCCGTTACTACCTTTTGATACGCTTCCTTGTCCTTAATTTTCTGCCCCATATTGATCCACCTATCTGGATACTACAGAAAAAGGGCTATCTTAACAAGGAGAAACAGGTACAGCTATTTCTCAAGGGTTTCCTTTTCCAGGATAGAGGCCAAGGTTATACTATTGAAGAAATTGTTGATCAGCTCGGTTACATCCGCCCATACCGAGTGGGTCAGACAGGCGCCCAGCCGGGCACAGTCCTCGGAATGTTTATCGCAGGCGGTAAGGTTTAGCTCCTCCCCTGCGGCGTCCAGAATTTTTTTGATGGTGAGCTGATCCAGGGGCTGGGCAAAGCAAAATCCGCCACCGGGGCCTCGGACCGAAGAGACTATCCCCGCTTTCCTGAGCTTAAAAAAAATCTGCTCCAGAAAGACCGATGAGATATTTTCCTCTTCCGACAGGCTATTAATGGATACAGGGACTCCCTCTTTTCCGATTTTTGCTAATGCCAAGGATGCCCTGAGTGCGTAACGACCTCTTGTGGTAATTCTCATAGGAATCAGCCCCCCTTTCGAAATTTGAACGCTCTAAAACCTTAAAGCATCGATAATGTATCTATTAAACATGACTGTATCTGACTATCATAATAATGAATATTTGTATAAATGTAAAACAAATTTTTCCAAAAAACCTTAAAAATAGATAAAAAACGAGGTAAATTTTTGTAAAATGAAGAACCGGTGTTACAGGAGGCTCACGGGATCCACATCCACCTCAAGGTAAGCCTTGGCATCCCGGCCCTTGTCATAGCGGTCCAGGATGGCCCGGGCTGCGGTATGGAGGGTGCCCATGGTCTTTCCCCGGAGTATAAGCTGCCGCCGGTGGTTTCCGCTCATGATGCCTATGGGGCATTCTGCGGGGCCCAGTACATCCGCGTCCCTGGGGATCAGGGGCGTGGCAATTGAGGCAAGCCGGGCAATGGCCCCGTCCGCCCGTTCCGCTTCCTTGGACCGGAGGGTAAAGCGTATGAGCCGGGTATAGGGGGGGAAGCCCAGCATTTCCCGCTGGGCCAGCTCGGCGGTGAAAAAGCCCTCCACATCCAGGGCGCAGGCCCGGGTGATGGCGGGATCATGGGGGCGCAGGGTTTGGACTATCACCTTGCCGTCCGGAAAGTAGCGGCCTGCCCGGCCTGCCACTTGGACGATCAGGGAGAAGGTCCGTTCCGCCGCCCGGAAATCCGGCATGTGGAGCCCCGTATCCGCCAGAACCACCCCCACCAGGCGCACCCCCGGGAAGTTGAGCCCCTTGGCAACCATTTGGGTTCCCAGGAGTATGTCCATGCCCCCAGCTTTGAAAATGTCCAGGGTTTCCGCCAGGCTGCCCTTGCGCCCCGTGGTATCCGCATCCGCCCGGCGCAGCCTCAATTCCGGGAAAGTCCGGGCCACCTCCTCCTCGATCATCTCGGTGCCGAACCCAGCAAAACCCGCCTCCAGGGAGCCACATTCCGGGCAAGCCTTGGGGGGAACCACCGAATAGCCGCAATAGTGGCATACTGCCCGGCCCTTGCTCTTGTGGTAGGTCAGGGATACCGAGCAGTGTTTGCAGCTCAGTTCAAAGCCGCACTGTTTGCAATGGTAAAAATAGGCGAATCCCCGGCGGTTGAGAAAGAGTATGCTTTGTCTGCCCAGTTGGGCGGTTTTGCGAATTTCGTCTTTTAATTCCCCGGTGAGGCAGCCTTCGGTATGTTCCAGGCTTACGGGGATGATCTCCGGGGGGCTGCCACCGGAAAGCCGCCGGGTCAGGTCCAGCCGCTTGATGCCCCCGTCCTTCATGAGCTTCCAGGCCTCCGCCGAGGGTGTGGCTGACCCCATGACCAGCCGGGCCCCGCTGGTCGCAACCCTGCGCATGGCCACCTGCCGGGCATGGTAGCGGGGGGTGTTTCCGGACTTGTAGGAGCCGTCGTGTTCCTCATCAATGATGATCAGCCCCAGGTTCTTCACCGGCGCAAAAACCGCGCTCCGGGGGCCCACCACGATATGTACTTCCCCGGCTCGTATACGCACCCACTCGGTAAGCCGCTTGCTGGGGCTCATCCCGGAATGGATGGTGGCTGCCACCGGGCCGAATCGTTTTCCGATAGCCTCGGCGGTTTGGTGGGTCAGGGAAATTTCAGGGACCAGGTAAATTACCGATTTCCCCTCCCGGATCGCCGACTCTGCGGCGCGGAGGAACACCTCGGTTTTTCCTGACCCAGTGATGCCGTACAGGTAGAAGGGCGGGGGCTTTTCGGCGGGGGCGGTAATCGCTGCCAAGGCCTTTTCCTGTTCCTCCGACAGTGATAGTGCAGCCTGGGCAATATCTTCATCATCATCAAAGGACGAATAGCCCCCCACCCGCCGGCCCGAGGGGATCATGGCTGCCAGGGCTTCCCCCAGGCCGCAGAGGTAATAGCCGGCCATCCATTTGGCAAGCTCTACGTCGCCGCTGTCAAAAACAGGCTCCCCATCCACCACCCGGCGTACCGCCTTTATACTGCCGGCGCTAAGGGCGGCGGGGGCCTCGTCCCGCTGGCCGATTATGTACCCCGTCATTTCCCGGCGCCCAAAGGGGGCCATGACCCGTTTTCCCAGGGCCGCTTCGCCTTTGGGGTCCATACGGTAGGTAAAAACAGGATTGTCCCGGATGGGCACATCAAAGACGATATCCAGGTACTGGGCAGAATCGGCCATGGCTAAACGCCGCCTTCCCCGGCCTCCCGGGCGTAGCTTTCATCAATTTCTATGAGACGCTGCCTGAGCAGTTTCAGGTCCTCCCAGGCGGGGCGTTTGTAGGTATCATCCCGGAGCAGGGCACTGGGATGGTAGGTGGCTAAAACGGGGATACTCAGGGTTTCATGTACATGGTAAGGGGTGAACTGCCCCCGGAGGCTTCCGATGGGAGACCCGGTTTTAAGCAGGGTCTGGGCGGCGACTCGTCCCGCACAGAGAATAATCCGGGGTTCCAGGAGGCGTATCTGCCGGGCAAGGAAGGGGGCGCATGATTCGGTTTCCTCAACCAGGGGGTCCCGGTTATCCGGAGGCCGGCATTTTACCACATTGGCGATAAAGCAGTTTTTCTCCCGGGAAAGCCCCACCGAACCAAGCATCTTGTCCAGGAGCTGTCCCGCCTTACCCACAAAAGGCCGCCCCGAGGCATCTTCATCCGCCCCGGGGCCTTCCCCAATAACCATGACCAAGGGCCGCTCCACCCCCTCGCCGGGGACCGCCTGGCTCCGCCCGCCGTGCAAGGGGCAAGCAACACAGCGGACAATATCCGCCGCCACCGCTTCCAGGGTGTCTGAAACGGTGACAGTCACCTTTTCGACGCCCAGCGCCTCCGGTGAGGGCCTCGTAACGGTGTCAGTCACCTTTTCGGCGGCTGATGCCTTTTCCGGGTCATCGGTGAAGGCACTGGGTTCCCGGGGCTTATGGTAGCCATCCCGGAAAAAATCCCCCGCAGTGTCAAGGAACAGGGCAAGGCTCAATTTTTCTTCGGCGGTCATGTCCCTATTGAACCCTAAGAGCCGGGAGAGTTCAAGGGGCGGATTAAGAACAAGCGCTGCCAACGTCCCCCCGCCGGCAGCAAGAAGTTCTCCGTGTTATAGTACCTCAAGGTTTAGGGACATCTCCCAGTTTTTGGATTTCCCTTACAAATTCTTCAACATTTTCAAAATGCCGGTACACCGAGGCGAACCTGACACAGGCAACCTTGTCCAGGCTGCCCAGTTTTTCCAGAGTCAGTTCCCCGATGGCGGAGGCGGCGATTTCGTGGTTCACCTTCCCCAGAATGGCCGAGGCGTCCTCGATCTCGTTGATCAGGTTCTCTATGCTCATCTGGGAAACCGGCCGTTTTTCCAGGGCCCGCTGAACCCCCCGCTCTATCTTTGACCGGTCAAAGGGCTCCCTGCGGCCGTCCCGCTTTATCACCATGAACTGCTTGTCTTCGATCCGCTCATAGCTGGTAAACCGGTACCCGCAGCCATTACACTCCCGCCGCCGCCGTATGGCGTCGCCGTTGGCCAGAGTTCGGGATTCTATTACCTTGTCATCAAAATTCCCGCAATGGGGACAGCGCACCCTTTACCTCAATACACAATATATAGCGTTACACCTGTAGCGTCAATTTTCTTTGTTCCAAGGATATCACGCTATAGCTTGTGTCGCAAGGGGGATGGGCGGGAAAAAGGGGAATATCTTAAAATTCTCTTTTCCTTTATAGTAATGACCGCTATGCTATAGATAAGCGAGGTATATATAATGAAGGTTGGTATCGATACCTTTGCCTGCAATGTTGGGGCATCCGGTGTCGGTGTATATATTTCCCAATTGTTGAAACGAATCCCCCCATCGGGGGACCGGTATGAACTTTTTGGATGGGATTTTGACCGTTTTGCCTACAACGAAACTGCCCCGAACCTGGAATTTATCTCCAGATGCCGTTATAGCGGCGATAGCGCCAGCGCCCTTTGGCATATTTACAGGTACCCCCAATTCGCGGAACACCGCAAATTTGACGCCTGTTTTTTCCCTGCAGCCCACAAACAGCTGCCCCAAAGTTCCCCCTGCCCATCCGTGGGGGTGGTGCATGATATGGCAGCCTACTGGGGCAAACGGGGGGTTCGGGAACATTTGGGAGTGGTAATCCGCATGGGCCTCCCCCGGGCGCTGCGCCAGTTGGACCGTATTATCGCGGTGAGCCAGTGGGTCAAGCAGGAACTGGTGGAGCGTATGGGTATCAGGGAATCCCAGATCGATGTGGTGCCCAACGGCATTGACAGCTCGGTTTTCTACCCACGGCCCCAGAACGAGGAAAGTGTCATTTTGATACAGCCCTTCAGCTTCCGCCGCCCCTATATACTCAACGTGTCCCGGCTGGACCATCCGGTTAAAAACCATGTCCGGCTCATCCAGGCCTTTGGTATCTTTAAGGAACGGACCCGGTTCCCCCACCGCCTTGTCCTGGCCGGCTCGGATAGCCACCGTGCGGATGTGATCAAAAACGCCGCTTCTATCAGTAAATTCCGGAACGACATCTTCTTTACCGGCCATTTTCCGGCAAAAAATCTCCCGGAACTCTACGCCGGCGCAGATATGGTGGTAGTTCCCTCGCTGTACGAAGGGGGCGGTATGGGGGTTCTGGAAGCCATGGCTTCTGGGGTTCCCGTTGCCTGTTCCCGCTCCGCCGCCCTTCCCGAAATAGCGGAACACGCGGCCCTGTACTTTGACCCCCTCAGGCCCGAAGACATGGCGGATCGCATGGTTACCATGTCCACCAACCGGGAAACCTATCTGGAATGCCGTAGAGAGGGCCTTAAACGGGTAGAGTCCTTTTCCTGGGATCGCTGCACAGAGCAGACCCTGCGGATTATTCGGGAGACTTCAGGGCTTTAAGGATCAGGGGAGTTTTTTAATATCAGTAAACAGAATGGCAAAAGCCTCATCCGCAGTTTCCACAAAGTCTACTTTCAGGGAGTCCCGGACTTCCTTATCCAGCTCCTCCCAGTTGTCACGGTTTTCTGTGGGCAGCAGAACCCGCTCCATGCCGTTACGGATAGCGGCCAGCAGTTTTTCTTTGAGCCCCCCGATGGGGAGTATGCGGCCTGTGAGGGTGAGTTCACCGGTCATGGCAACTGCGCTCTTCGGGGGGACTGCGCAGAGGGTTGACAGTAATGATGCTGCCAGGGTGATACCCGCCGAGGGGCCGTCCTTGGGGATGGCCCCTTCCGGGACATGGACGTGGAAATCCGCTTTTCCTATATCGACCTTGAAATTGTAGCGGCCCTGGGCGCTGCGCAGATAGGACAGGGCGATCCGGGCGCTTTCTTTCATCACGTCCCCCAGGTTGCCTGTGATGATCAGGTCACCCTTGCCCTCATAGCTGATGGTTTCCACGGGCAGCATGGCGCCCCCGGTTTCGGTCCAGGCCAGGCCGTAGGAAACACCGATTCTGGCTTCTTTAAAAACTACATCGTTTTTATACTTCCGCCGGCCCAGGAGTTTTTCTAAATCCGCGGGGCGCACAGTTTTTCTAAAGGATGTAATGGGCTTTCCATCGGTCTTTCCGTATCCCTTTTCCACCGCATACCGGGCGATACGGCGTATACAATGGGCTATCTCCCGTTCAAGGCTCCGCACCCCGGACTCCATGGTCCAGTGCCGTATGAGTTCCAGTATGGCCTCATCCTTAAACTGTATTTTAGCCTCAGCAAGACTGTTCTCTGTCAGTTCCTTGGGTACCAGAAACTGTTTTGCGATGGCCAGCTTTTCCATTTCCCCGTAACCGGGCACTTCGATGATCTCCATTCGGTCCAGAAGCGCATAGGGGATGGTGTGCAGGGAATTGGCGGTGGCAATAAACAGGACCCTGGAAAGATCGTAGGGCACTTCCATGTAGTGATCCGTAAAGCTGGAATTCTGTTCCGGATCAAGCACCTCAAGCAAGGCCGATGCGGGGTCCCCCCGGAAGTCGCTGGAGAGTTTGTCGATTTCGTCAAGCAGGAACACTGGGTTTACGGTGCCCGCTTTCCGCATGGACTGGATGATCTTCCCCGGCAGGGCCCCCACATAGGTTTTCCGGTGCCCCCGGATCTCCGCCTCATCCCGGACGCCCCCCAGGGAAATCCGCACAAAGCTGCGGCCCAGGGCCCGGGCTACGGATTTGCCCAGGCTGGTTTTTCCCGTTCCCGGGGGCCCCACAAAGCAGAGTATGGGCCCCTTAATCCGCTCATTAACCCCGCTGAGCAGTTCCGGTGTTTCCGCTGCCCGTTTTTCCCCCAGTAAAACTAACTGGCGGACCGCGATAAATTCCAGGATCCGTTCCTTGGCCTTCTTCATGTCGAAGTGATCTTCGTTGAGGATACGCTCCGCTTCTCCCAGGTCCCCGGAATCAATGGTGGCGTCGCTCCAGGGGAGGTCCCCTATCCATTCCAGGTAGCCTCGCAGAACCCCTGCTTCGGGGGAAAGGGCCTGTAGTTTTTTGAGCCGCGCAATTTCTTTGCGGGCCTTTAACAGTACTTCGTCCCCGGGGTTTTTTTCCAGAATCACCCGTTCCAGTTCGGCAAATTCATCCTCCCCGCCGTCCTTTCCCAGTTCCTTGTTAATTTCCTTAAGCTGCTCGTAGAGAATATATTCCCGCTGGTTTTTCTCCATACGGTTTTTAACTTTTCCGCTGATATTTTTCTGGATACCGTAAATTTCATTCTCTGTTTCAAGGGTTTCCAGAATAGCCTCCAGGCGTTCCGTGATTCCCTCAATCCGCAGTAATTCTACCTTTCTATCCGGTTTGATAGCCAGGGCATTGGCGATAAGGTTGCCCATACGTTCCGGGCTTTCGGACTTTTCAACGGAAGTAATGGTTTCGGTGCTTATTTTTTTGGAAAATTCCGCATATTGGGCAAAGGACCGCTGTACCGCCCGGGTCAAAGCCTGGATCCCGCTCTCACCCAAATCGGAAGGGTCCCCTCCGCCCACGGGCTCCACCATAGCCATGGCATGACCGCCTTTTTTCCGTGTGCCTGTGATGATTCCCCGGTATTCCCCCTGAAGGACCACACGAAAAGTGTGGTCCGGAAGCTTGATATGCTGTAATACCCGGACCACCGTGCCGGCAGAATAGGTTTCCCCGTCGAATCCCCTGGGGTAGGCGGCCTTGGCTTCCCCTTCGCTCTGGCCGGAATTTTCCTGCTTCTCAGGCTGGCTTTCTTTGAGGCAGGCGGCAAAGAGGCGGCTGTCCAGTTTTAGCGCCTCTTCCAGGGCAGTAATGCCGGATTTGTAAGTTATATAAACAGGCACAATGGTGTGGGGAAATAAAACCAGCTCCCGCATGGGGAGCAGGGGGAATTCTTCGGCAGTGTTTTTTCCTTTCGGTGGTGAAAGGAATTTCATGGGATCCTCATGCGGATTTCTGAATTATGTGAACTTCAGGGGGTTCGGATTTTTCAACCACATCCTGGGTGATCTCCACCCGTTTGCTCCCCTCCATTGAAGGAAGTTCAAACATAATATCGGTCATCATTTTTTCTACGATGGCCCGTAATCCCCGGGCGCCGGTTTTCTGTTTGATCGCCGTATCCGCAATGGCGTCGATGGCCCCTTCGGTAAATTCCAGCTTAACGTCATCGATAGCCATGGAAGCCTGGTACTGTTTAACAATGGCGTTCCGGGGCTCGGTGATGATGCGCCTGAGATCCTCCCGTTTCAGTTCTTCCAGGCTCACCGTGATGGGGAGCCGCCCGATAAATTCGGGGATCATGCCGAAGTGGATCAGGTCATCCGGATGGAGGGCGTCGTACAGTTCCTTGAGGTTCCGGCCGGTCCGTTCTTTCACATCTGCGCCAAAGCCCATGGGATGCTGGACCACCCGCTGCTCAATGTATTTGTCCAGCCCTACAAAGGCGCCGCCGCAGATGAACAGTATATTTGTGGTATCAATGCGGATCATTTCCTGGTTGGGATGCTTCCTGCCGCCCTGGGGGGGCACGGATGCTATGGTTCCTTCGATAATTTTGAGCAGCGCCTGCTGCACCCCTTCCCCGGACACATCCCGGGTGATAGAAACGTTCTCGCCCTTCCGGGCTATCTTGTCGATCTCGTCGATATAGACGATGCCCCGTTCTGCGGAGGCGATATTTCCCCCGGCGCTCTGGATCAGTTTGAGGAGTATGTTCTCCACATCCTCGCCCACATAGCCCGCCTCGGTAAGGGTGGTGGCGTCCACAATGGCAAAGGGAACCTTGAGTTTCTTCGCCAGGGTTTTTGCCAGCAGGGTTTTTCCTGTTCCCGTGGGGCCGATCAGGAGGACATTGGATTTTTCAATCTCCACTTCCTCAGGCTCCTTTGACGGGTTGGCTATGCGTTTGTAGTGGTTGTACACCGCCACAGACAGGGCCTTTTTGGCAGGCTCCTGGCCTATGATAAAGAGATCCAGGTAGCTCTTGATCTCCTTGGGGGTGGGTATTTCACCGTTAAACTGGGTGGAAAGTTCGTGGTCCTCGTCGGTAAGGATCTTTCGGCAAACCTCCACGCACTCGTCGCAGATAAACACATCGTTAGGACCCGCAATCAGGCGCCGGGCCATATCGGCGCTCTTCCCGCAAAATGAGCAGGATCGCTCATAACTCCCTGAACCGTTACGAAGCCGCGCCATTTTTTTCCCTTGTTAAGACCCGGTCCACAACGCCGTAGCTTACGGCGTCCAGGGCAGGCATGTAAAAATCCCGTTCCATATCAAGGGCAATCTGCCCCTGATCCTTGCCAGTGTGCTTTGCAAAATACTCTATGGTTAGTTTTTTTAACCGGATAATTTCCTGGGCCTGGATACCGATATCCCGGGCCTGCCCCTGGGCGCCCCCCCAGGGCTGGTGCATCAACACCCGTGAAGAGGGAAGCACAAAGCGTTTCCCCGCGGCCCCTGCGGTGAGGATAAGTGCGGCCATGCTGGCGGCCTGGCCCAGGCAGATGGTTTGCACATCCGCCTTCACATACTGCATAGTATCGTAGATCGCCAACCCTGCGGTTACCGAACCACCGGGGGAGTTGATATACAGGTTGATGTCCTTGGCAGTATCCTGGCCGTCCAGGAAGAGGAGCTGGGCTACCACCAGGTCCGCGGTAAGATCGTTGATCTCCCCGTCCAGAAATACTATCCGGTCCTTGAGCAGCCGGGAATAGATATCGTAGGAACGTTCACCCATGCCGGTCTGTTCGACCACTACGGGGACCAGGTTATTCATATATTCATTCATTGTTTGGTACGCCTATTGCTGGACTATGTCCGTGTATTTTTCCTGCTTGCCCTTTTTAATGGTATTTTCCGCAAGCATGATATCAAAGAGTTTACGTTCTTTGATCTCTTCTTTCAGGTATTCCTTCATATTCTCCTGTTCATAGTATTTTTTTATATCCTCCACGCTCGATCCGGTCTCCGCAGACAGATTTACTATTTCTTTTTCAAACTCATCGTCGGAAGCTTCAAGTTTTTGCTCCTCCATCAATTTTTCTACGATGATCCTTGAGTGGAGGGCCTTGATAACATCGGGCCGCCATTCCTCGATAATTTGTTCATACCCCTTACCGGATGTTCCCATAATTTTCAGGAGCTCCTCCGCTGAGGTGTTGAAACGCCGGGCCAGGTTCCGCCAACGGGAGTCCAGTTCTATGCGAATCATGGATTCGGGGATTTCAACCGGAGTCTCGGCGCTTATTTTTTCCAAAAGATTATTCAGGCTGATATCCCGCAGCCGTTTGTCCAGATTTTTGGTAAGCCGCCCCCTGATATCCGCCTTAAGGTCATCCAGGGTTTTGAATTTTTCATCCACATCCTGGGCAAGATCGTCATCCAGGGCCGGGAGTATCTTTTTCTTCAGGGCCGACAGGGTAATTCTGAGCTTGATGGTTTTCCCCGCCAGGTCCTTATCGGTAAAGTCCTCGGCATAGGTTTTGGTGATATCCTTGGATTCTCCCTTCTTCATCCCCACCACTTCATCATCGAATTTATAGAGGTTATACCCCGAACCCAGGGTAAAGACAAAATCCTCCCGTTTGGTATCATCCAGGGGCTCCCCAGCTTCGGAAAGTTCCAGGTAATCCACGGTAACCACGTCGTCCTTGAGCGCCTCTTCGCCATCTTCCTTGTCCTGGACTATGGCGTTCCGGTCTCGGACGGTTTCCAGTTCCCGGCTGATGTCCTCTTCGCTTACAGAAACATCCGGGGCCTCCACCTCAAGCCCCTTCCAGGTTGCCACGTTTACCGCGGGCATCACGTCGTAGACCACAGAAAAACTCAGGTCCGAATCCAGGGCCAGGACAGGCTCTTCCTCGACCTGGGGGGTGGAATAGGGGAGGGGCCTATCCCCCTTGGGGAAGCCTTCGTCCTCGAAAATGTCGGTGATAGACTTTTCGATAATGCGGCCCAGGGCTTCTTCTTTAAGCCCGGAACCGAATTTCCGTTCCAGTACATCCTTTGGGGCCTTTCCCTTGCGAAATCCCGGGATTTGCAGGTTTTTACTGTAGCCGGAGAGCAATTCATCGTACTGGGTGCGGACATCCTCTTTTCCGACTGTTACAGTCAGCTTTACGTTGGAATGTTCAAGCCGGGTAATTTCTTTAGTTATAGCCACTTTAATCCTCTTCCTCTTATTAATATACCATTATTCGGTGAAAAAAAGCATTATTTTTTTGTTCTACAGCGGGAAACGGGAGTCGGACCCGCGCCATGCGTCGCTAACGCTCCGCGTGTCGATAGGAATGGATTGAAGGTCCGACTCCCGCCTCTAAACCGCTCTAAAGCCTTCTAGCGGGAAACGGGAGTCGGACCCGCGCCATGCGTCGCTACGCTCCGCGTGTCGATAGGAATGGATTGAAGGTCCGACTCCCGCCTATACCGCTTAAGAACACTTTGAGCGGGAAACGGGAGTCGGACCCGCGCCATGCGTCGCTACGCTCCGCGTGTCGATAGGAATGGATTGAAAGTCCGACTCCCGCCTCTAAACCGCTTAAAACACTTTGAGCGGGAAACGGGAGTCGGACCCGCGCCATGCGTCGCTACGCTCCGCGTGTCGATAGGAATGGATTAAAGGTCCGACTCCCGCCTATACCGCCCTAAAGCTTTCTAGCGGGAAACGGGAGTCGGACCCGCGACATCGACCTTGGCAAGGTCGCGCTCTACCACTGAGCTATTCCCGCACAAACTAGGATATAGTTTAATATATTAGGCAAATCAGCGTCAAGTGTGGTTTATAAAGGCGGGCTTTACGAGAGAAGGGACTTGAAGGTTTCTCGTATAATTTAAGTCTTTATATTATAAAGAATTAAAGCCACTGAAATTACCTATGTATAAAATAATGTATTTTTTTCCCCCTTTCTCTCAAATATTATCTTCTATATTATTGTACTTTCTAAAGGCAAGGACAAGAGGGGGCAGGGGTGGTTATTATGAATAATTTTATATTATTAGTATTCTTAGAGGAATAAAATATAATACTAAAAGCCCCTTTTCAGGAGCTCTTAATATAGAAAGTATTATTATTATGAAAAAATTATTTTCTTTCTTTTATATATAGTCCAGTTAGTCATAAATAAAGTTTATAATTCTTTCTATATCATTGATTATGACAGACTATATCAATAGAGGTATTAAAATTATGAAAACTATTTATTTCAAAAAGTATACAGAAGGGCATCCAGATCAGCTTTCAATCTGGAAAGTTAGACAATCCAGTTATTACAAACAACTTAGAAAGAATATTTTGAGAGAACACCACTATCAATGTGATATTTGTAGCGATCCTGAATTACTAACAATAAGTCATCAATATCATTCAAAGAATGAAGATGAATACTTAGAAGACTTAGAGGAAAGGAATGTTTCTGTACTCTGTAGCTTTCATCATCTAAAAATTGACAAGCTCATTCATAGGTATTCAATTCTGTATTCTCTTTCCCCGGCAGAGGAAAGGGAGCTCTATTCAATGGTGGTCAATGAATATAGGGCCCTTCTAAGTAAATATGATGATGATTATATAATTGGAGAGCTGAGAGAGCTCATAGTTGAGACATTGGAGTATAACCGGAGCTTCAAAGTAGCTTAAAATCTTCTCGGGGTCATCTTGAGCCCCAGCACTTAATTTAAAGATATGTATCATTTTGACCCACCTAAAATAAAATATATTTTAAAGCGTTAATATGTATAGGAAAGAAAGTTAGCGTCTTCCAATGACTAACTAAGTATATAGAAACCTTAAAACTAAACTGAAAATGAAGCTTCTTTTAGTTTTTGGTTTAGTGAAAGGTTTATTTTAATCTAGCCCTATAATTTTAGAGTGAGAATTAAATGGTCTTTCCAATAAAGAGAGATTATTAATTCTCACTCTTTTTTATTGGACATAAGAGAATTAAAAATTATAGGAGTAACAATGAACATTTTAATAACTGGGGCAGCCGGGACAGGGAAAACATTTTTAATAAAAAGACTTCAAACAATTCATAAGAATTGGTGTTTCACCGGAATGACTAATCAATCAGCGTCACTAATCAATGGAAAAACTATTCATAGTCATTTTGGTTTCACTACAAATTGGTTTGATGAATTAACTATACCACATAATAAAAAAGCCACTATTGTTATTGACGAAGCATCAATGTTAAGTCAGGAACAACTGGAAATGATGAATAGAGCTAGACCCTTTCAAAATATAGTATTAATAGGAGACTTCAATCAATTATTACCAGTGAAAGGCACTCCAATAAAACCAGAAAGTATTGATGAAATGTATATACTCACTAAACAGTATAGAAGCAAGGATATTATTCTTGACCGTTTTCTGAATGGTTTATTAAATAATAAAATTGATTGGGATCTGATTGAAGACAGAAAATCTAATCATACCGATGAAAAAACATTATTTATTACTTATGAAAATAGCTCTAGGGAAGAGTACAACAAATTATTTTCACTAAAAAGAAATAGTCCAGTAAAAGCAAGAACACATAGGATTATTGACGGTCTCCCCGTTTCCTATAGAGACAGTAGGGAGACAAGGTTTAAACACCCTTTTTGGTTTAATAATGAATTATTCACTATTTATGAATTAACAAACTTAGATATTGTATTATTTAATGAGAGACTAGGAATTAAAACCCTAGCAAGAGATATCTTTGATGATTATTTTCAAGTCAATTTTTCATCTACCTTTCATAGTGTACAGGGGCAAACAAGGGAAGGGCGAACAATCATTCATCTTGACAGTTTAACTAAAAAATACCAGGACCCGGACAAAAGAATGAGGGCCCTCTATGTAGCGTCAAGCAGAGTTAAGAATATAAATGACTTATATTTCTCTTATGATGACTTAGAGAATATAAGGAAAGAGGAGTTAAAATATATGTATAGTTTTTCAGGGGGGCCACTTAGTGGGGGATCAATGATCAAAGAATTAAAAGCACTAGAAGTTAGTCAGGATGATATTCTTAAAATCCCGGAATGGGGGTATGTCCGTAAGAGCTTACTCTGTAGTATAGACAGGGGAAGTGGGGACCCCCTGAAGGTTATAAAAGACATAAAACCAAAAACCGAGAAGGAAATAATTGAAAGGAAAGCTCTATGTTTAGAATATTTAAAAAATTATAAAGATCCTTATACAACAAGGGAAATGTCTTCACTCTTAGAAGTATCTCCAAAAACAATCAGAAAATATTTAAAAGAGATTGAAACAATTACTAAAGCCCCTTATTCATATCTCTATGGTGTAGACAAGTTTGCAAACTATGACAATGGGACAATTAAGAATAAACCAGATGAAACCACCCAATTTGTTTCAATAAATCCTATATACTTGACAGATATTAGTGAAGGGAAAAAGACAAATTGGGATGATGATCACGCAGCTTCATATAGTAATTTTGTATTTGAAAGTGACAACATATCAATAGAAAAACAAATTGAAATGGCCTACAAGCTAGGATCAAAAGGAATAGTCAACAGATCTGTACATTCCGGGGGAAAGTCTATACATTGTAGAATAACTGTAAAAGATGAGCCAAAAAATAAAGATGAATATCACTATGTATGGGATATTCTGAATATAAAGTATTTTGAAGGGCAAGCAGACAGAGCCTGTAAAAACCCCTCAAGGAAAACAAGGTGTCCCGGAGCTATGAGAGACAATGGGAATATACAAGAATTACTCTTTGAGAATAACAGTATATTAGATATTGAATGGAGGGGAGACTATGAGAGAGAGAAAAGGGGTATTGAGCTAGACAGAGCCTGTCTTTCATACATTAAGAAAGGAAAAAAGATTGTTGCTTCCAGTGGTGTAGTATCTTTAAATGAATTGTCTAGGAAAAGTATAAGTAATAAAGCCAAAAAACTAATAGACAATTCTTTTATTGATGGTGAAAAACATATTGAAATCCCGGGAGGTGTAGCCAGTCTCAAAAGGTTAGGAGTAGACAAAGAGACAGTCTTTAATCTTGTAAAGGCCACTAAGATCAAAGAACCAAACATTAAAGCTTATTTTGAAAAGCTTTGGAATTATTTTGAATAGGAGAGAGTTACAAATCCCCCCCTGAATTATGAAAGAGTTGTAAACCTTCCCCCGCACGGGGGGCAAGATGAAAGACAGGAATTATTTCAGGGGGAATAATATATAACTAATAAAGATATATGAATTGGAGTAGAAACAAAATAAAAAAATATCTGTTAGAGAATATCTTTTTATAATAACAATGAGAGAGTACAGGAATGAATAAAAAGCAAGATGATGATCCCTTCAAAATAATTGAAGATGAATTGAAAGAACAAAAGAGAATTAGTAAAGCTCTCTTCAAAGAAATTAAAAGTCTAAAAGATGATATAGAGAAGTTGAAAGAGTATGTTTATGATTAGACCTATAGGGGGGTATTTTAAAATGAGTAACTTAGAGTATTTCACACTACACAGTATATTTCCAGATATAGGTGTCAAAAAGGCAGACTATATAAGTAATAGGAGATATAAAAAATGAAAGATGAATTGAAAGAAAAGATTAAAAGATTAGACAAAATATATTTTGGATATGAAGAGCCAATATATATAATTGAAAAAAAAATAGAATTGGAAGATGAAATATTATTTCAGTTTGAAAGAATTAAATTGGCCCTGAATGAGTTAGAACCAAGAGACAGAGGATATATAGAATTATTAGAATTATTATTATATATTGAAAAACAATTAAGAGAGGATGATCAAAATGCCTAGAGGTGGACATAACAAAAAGAGTATTGAGGAACATATTAAAAATGGGACATATAGAGCAGACAGACAGGGAATAAAAATAGGTGAAGATCAAAATAAAACCTTAAAAGATATTGAAACTGATCTAAATAATAAAATTAGTAAAATTAAGACAGAATTAGAAACAATTGATATGATTAAAGATATTGACACTTATAAAGGACTTATGAGTACATATCTTTCAGTAATTAAGAGTTATAATATGTTGGTCAAAGAAAATGGAGTAACATTCATTGAAAAGAATGAAGATGATGAAAGATTAAAAGCTATATCTGAGGGGAATGTAGTAGCTAAGATATTGTTAGAAAATGAATTAAAGAATAGAGAGCCAACGGAAAATGAAAAACAAGCTCTAAAGGATTATAAAAAGACTAGAAAATAATTTTTATTCAAACCGAAAAAGTTATATATTTCTAACATATTAGAGTCTAAGAGTTATACTTGTATAACATTAAAACGCAAACAAAAAGCTCTAGGAATTAACCTAGAGCTTAATTATTCTAATTATTTATACCTATTTTTTAATTGCTTCAATTAGTCTTATTACAACTAAAGTTAAATTAAAAACACCTAAAAGAACATTAGCTATTAAAAGCTTTTCTAACTTACTAAAAGGTTTTTTCATAATTCTTTCCCCCCTCCTTTTATTTTAACACATATTCATCATTATTTTTTAAGTCTTTCTTAAAAGCTTTTTTTTCTTTAATTTTTTTAATAGCTTCATTAATTGTTTCAAGTAATTTGTTTAATCTTTTAAGTCTTCTATTGTATTTTTTATCATCAACAATATTTAAATTATTGATATCTCTTTCTAAGTCTTTTATAAAATCATTTAATTCCTTTTTATTATTCTTTTTTAATAATTCAACTATTCTTTCCTCTTCATAATATTTTAATTGGAAAAGACTTATAATATATTTTGCTTCTATTAAATGTTCTAACTTTTCCTTGTCCCATTCTTTTATTTTTTTTAAATAACTTTTGGAATTAATTGAACCATTAATCTTTTCCAGTTTTAAAAATAACTCCCAGGTCTTTTCATCTATCATAATTCTTTCCTCTCCTTTTCTTATTATTTTTAATTCGTTTTTATAATTTTCAACTAGAGTATTTAATCTGTTTAATCTAATACTATATTTTTTATTATCAATAAGACTTAAACTTTCTGCCCAAATTTCTAGAAAACTTAATATTTTTTTTAATCTCCGTTTATCAATTCCTTTTTCTGTTATATATCTTTCATAATCTTTTAATAGTGAAAGTTTTATAACATACAATTTTTCTATCAATTTTTCTAGCTTTTCTTTATCATATTCTTTATATTCTTTTAATTGAACACTTGAAAAAGATGAACCATTTATATATTTTAGTTTTAAAAATAACTTCCAAGTCTTTTCATCTATCATAATTCTTTCCCCTTTAAAGTTGTATTAGATCATCTCTAAAATAATCATCATCATCTAAAATGTCAATAACAGTTTCGGTATTCTTTAAACAATAAATGAGATATTTTTTCTCTATAGTACTGGAAACATCTTTATACATAATCTCATTTTTAACATATTCTTTTTTTGGTATAATCTCTTTATTACTTAGAATGTCTTTTATTGATGAATAATCCCAATTCAAAATATTCTCTTTTTCTATATCTTTCCTATAATCATCAATAACCTTGATGATCATTTGACCATTCTTTTCTAATAATTCATTACCTATTTTTTCTAAGTGTAGGTAATTTTTTGACATATCCCCTTTTTTGTTTTTTCCGTGTCCCATAATCATTTCAATATAATCTTTATATTCAGGTATTTTATTTTGTAACATTGTTTTAAAAAAATGTCTAAAAGAATTGAACACTATATTATGTTTTTTAATAGTATTTATATCATACCCACTCAAAAAAGAAAATATCTTTGATGATCTGTCAAACTGAGAGTATGAAATACCTTTTCCCCCATTCCAAAATAAATAATCTGTCCTATCATTATCTTTAATGTATTTTATTAAATGTTTGTACACTATAGGATGAATTGGGACTAATCTTTTCCCGGCAGGTGTCTTAGTCCCGGATTGATTAATTCTACTATTCACTATGTCAAAAAAATATGTATCACCTATTTTTTTAATATAGGATTTTCTTAACATATATATTTCAGCTACTCTAAGGCCGCACAAATTACCTATGAGACAGAGAAGTCTAAAAGTTTCAATATGTCTAGTTTTATTTATTAAGAAAGGAATAGTAGTTTTTTCATTATTCTTTGACCATAAATGATCATCAAACAAGACATTTAATGTTGTTGAAATAGGAATAATACCTATTTCCTTTCTTTCCCCCGGTTTTTCTCTCACTCTGTAGTCTAATAAAAATACAGAATTGGTTACTAATACTTGATTAAATATTTTAGCTATTGAAGTAAGATTGTTGTTTAGTGTTTTTCCAGTAATTGAATGTTGTAAGTCATTCTGTTTATCATCTTGACAGTATTCTTGAAACCTTTCAACAACTTCCAAAGTATTAGCTTTTTCAAGAGTAGTAATATTATTTTTTTTAAGGAAAGGAATATAATAATTATCAATAAAAGCTTTATACTGTCTAATCTGTTGATCCCCTATATCTCTTTTTTTCATAGCTTTAATAAGCAGGGGACTATTTTCAGTGTAGTAATTTGTTAGAAGATTGTAAAAGCTCTCTTTATCTTTTTTCTTGTAATAATTTTCTAAAAAAGTTTTTCTGTTTTCAGTAGCGTATAGTTTAGCTTTTTCTTTATCTGTAGTCCTACAAGACATTCTAGCGTCTGTCTGTCTTCCATCATCATCATAAAGGTGGGCATAGTATATAGGTGTTTTAGTGTAGTCATTGATATATAATCTAAAGAGCTCTTTTCCACTCAAGATCATCAATTCCTTTCTAATAATATCTAGGCTATGTTCTAAGTCCTTTTCTTGGCTAGAAAGTATTCCAGACAGTTTGACTAGTCTTTCATCATCTAAGTGTAACATTATTACACAAAAATACATAGATCAATACATAGTTTGTTTTTTCCCTTTCATATACACTATATATGGTGTAGGTAACTCTCTATTTCAGTAAAACTACACTATATATGGTATACGAGAGAAGGGACTTGAACCCTTAAGCCAAAGGCACCAGATCCTAAGTCTGGCGTGTCTACCAATTTCACCACTCTCGCATTGTTTTGTGAATTTTACCGGAAACAGGGGAGGGTGTCAATTAAACACGTCGCTGTGCTCCGCGTGTCGATAGGAATGGATTGAATGGTCCGACTCCCGCCATTGACGGCGGTATAAAAAACTAGCCCGGAAATGTCGAATTTCCAGGCTTTTCATACACTTATGAGCGGGAAACGGGAGTTGGACCCGCGCCATGCGTCGCTGCGCTCCGCGTGTCGATAGGAATGGATTGTATGTCCGACTCCCGCTATTAATGGCGGTATGAAAAATAAGCCTGGAAATTTAACATTTCCAGGCTTATTTTTCATAAAAGCGGGAAACGGGAGTCGGACCCGCGCCATGCGTCGCTGCGCTCCGCGTGTCGATAGGAATGGATTGTATGTCCGACTCCCGCTATTGATGGTGGTATAAAAAAACAGCCCGGAAATTTAACATTTCCAGGCTTTTCATACACCTATGAGCGGGAAACGGGAGTCGGACCCGCGCCATGCGTCGCTGTGCTCCGCGTGTCGATAGGAATGGATTGAAGGTCCGACTCCCGCCATTGACGGCGGTATGAAAAATAAGCCTGGAAATTTAACATTTCCAGGCTTTTTATTTATAAAAGCGGGAAACGGGAGTCGGACCCGCGACATCGACCTTGGCAAGGTCGCGCTCTACCACTGAGCTATTCCCGCATATAGATAGCGAAAAATCGGAGATTTTTCGCTAATGAGCCGCCCGAGGATCGAACTCAGGACCCGCAGATTAAGAGTCTGCTGCTCTACCAGCTGAGCTAGCGGCCCAAAAATACAAAAACACCCACAAGGAGCCTGTTATGCCGCCTGAAAGATGTTTTTCTAATTTATAGGAAAGGGCGAAAGTCGTCAAGCCCCCTTTTCAAATGATAGGGCTATATTAAAACAAGTTCTATTTCCCTATTCTGCGTCCGGCAGGACTCGCCCTCCGGCCTTCGACGTCCTGTCTCAGGCCTCCGGGCCGGGGTTGAACCCTGACGGCGCCATCCATGGCGCCTTTTCCTCCCTTTGGTCGGCGGGTTCAACCCTTCGAGTCCTGCCCTAATGCGTCCGGCAGGACTCGCCCTCCGGCCTTCGACATCCTGTCTCAGGCCTCCGGGCCGGGGTTGAACCCTGACGGCGCCATCCATGGCGCCTTTTCCTCCCTTTGGTCGGCGGGTTCAACCCTTCGAGTCCTGCCCTAATGCGTCCGGCAGGACTCGAACCTGCTACCTACGGATTCGAAGTCCGTCGCTCTATCCACGTGAGCTACGAACGCATAACTGGCTGTGACAGCGTATCAGCAGCCAGAATCCAGCATATAATACTGTTAATAAGATGATTATATCAGGTTATACGATTTTATCAAGGCTTATGGTGTCGCATATCATCAAAGGGTGAATAGCGCCATCAAGCCTTTAACAGAGAAGGGCTACTACTTCGTCGCCGTGGGCGCCGACCAATTCTTGTTTTGCGGGATTCACGATTAAATCCATGTCTTCAAGGGGGATAGCGCCCAGCAGGACAGGGCCGGCGCCTGAAATCATCAGAGATGTACAGGCTGTTTCCCGGTTCTTCCAGTGAATTTCTACCGGCTCGGTAACTTTGCATATCTCCTTTACCTCATTGGCGAGGCTGGCGCTACGCAAGCCCTGGATAGCTAGCCCCAATTTTTGCCGGATCTCTTCGTTGATAATGAGGGTCCCCGCACCGGTATCAACTAGCGCCCGTACCGTCGTTTCCCGGACTTCCTCTTCCTTGATATACCCGCGTCGAACATTAATTACATCGCCGGCGTTTTTCAGGGTGATTTCTGCGTATACTGTTCCCATGCCAAGCCCCCGGTATATAATATCGCATAAAAAGGGCAAAAAGAGAAGCTGGATCGTAGCTGATCGTGATTCCAGTCACTATTTTTCGCAAAAAATAGCCCGGTGTTAGCCGGGGCCAGTCATAGGCATCCCCTCCAAAAGGCCTAAACTTGACCCGGCACAAGCAGTAAGAAGAATTTTACCACGAAGGGACACAAAGGTGAATAGGAAAAGATCATAGCCCCCCCTCTTCTTCGTGTCCTTTGTGGTGATTAAATTGGGGTCAAGTTTAGTCAAAAGTCGCACTTGATAATCCCCCCCCACCCGGAGTATCCTTCTATAACATGGACAAGCTCATCATAAAAGGAGCCCGGGAGCACAATTTAAAAAACATCGACCTGGAGCTTCCCCGGGACAAGTTAATCGTTATTTCAGGCCTTTCCGGATCCGGGAAGAGCTCCCTGGCCTTTGACACCATCTTCGCCGAGGGGCAGCGGCGTTATGTGGAGAGCCTTTCCGCCTATGCCCGGCAGTTTCTGGGCCGCATGGACAAGCCCGATCTGGACTATATCGAGGGCCTTTCCCCGGCTATTTCTATAGAACAAAAAACTACCCACCGGAATCCCCGGTCTACCGTGGGCACGGTTACGGAAATCTACGACTATTACCGGCTCCTCTTTGCCCGGATAGGGCTGCCCCATTGCCCCCAGTGCGGCAGGGAAATCCGGGAACAGCCGGTGGACCAGATCATTGATACGATCATGCAGATGGGGGAGGGGACCCGGGTCCAACTTCTGGCCCCGGTGATCCGGGGCAAAAAGGGGGAACACCAGAAGGTACTGGAGGACGCCCGGAAAGCGGGGTTTGCCCGGGCCCGGGTAGACGGGATTTTGGTGAACCTGGATGAAGAAAGTACTATTAAACTGGACAAACAGAAGAAACACTCCATCGAAATCGTGGTGGACCGGCTGGTCATAGGCCCGGAGATCAGGTCCCGGCTTGCGGAGTCTGTGGAAGCCGCCCTCAATGCGGCGGACGGGATCATGCTGGTGCTCCAGCAGGGGGCCGGTAAAACGGGAAGCTCCCCCGATCAAACGGGTGGCAGAACCGGAGGTTCTGCAAGAGATTCCGCCGCCGGCGGAATCTCCGAACTTTTTTTCAGCCAGAAAAACGCCTGCCCGGACTGCGGGATTTCCATACCGGAGCTTCAGCCCCGGCTTTTTTCCTTTAACAACCCCTACGGCGCCTGCCCCTCCTGTTCCGGCCTGGGGGCAAAGCTGGAATTCGACCCTGCCTTGGTGATCCCCGACAGGCGCCTGTCCTTTAACGAAGGAGGGGTAGTCCCCTATAACCCGGACAGTGCCTGGCACCGCAGCCGCTTTGAAAGCCTGGCCAAGCATTACAAGTTCAAGCTGGATACCCCCCTGAAGGAACTGCCCAAGAAGGTGCTGGATGCCATACTCTACGGCAGCAAGGACGAGATAAAGGTCCGCTACGAAAACCGGGACCGGACCGGCCACTTTGAGTACCAGTCGAAATTTCCCGGGGTGCTGGAAGACCTGAAACGGCGCTACCTGGAAACCCAGTCGGAGAACATGAAGGAGTGGTTTGAAAAATTCATGAGCCAGAAGCCCTGCGAGGACTGCGGGGGCAAGCGGCTCAAGCCTGAAGCCCTGGGGGTTACCGTGGGTGGGCGGAATATCTGGGACCTTACCAATCTTTCGGTCACCGATACTCTGAAATTTTTCGATACCCTGAAATTTACCAAAAACGAAAAGAAGATTGCCTCCCAGATACTCAAGGAAATTAATGCCCGGCTGGGGTTTATGAAAAACGTGGGCTTGGAATACCTGACCCTGGAACGGAAGTCCGCCACCCTTTCCGGGGGGGAGGCCCAGCGCATACGCCTGGCCACACAGATTGGGTCAAGCCTTGTCGGGGTGCTTTACATCCTGGACGAGCCCTCCATCGGGCTCCATCAGCGGGACAACCAGCGGCTCATCGATACCCTGCTCTATCTCCGCAATTTGGGGAACACCCTGATCGTGGTGGAACACGACGAGCAGACCCTGCGTACTGCGGACCATATCGTGGACCTGGGGCCTGGGGCAGGGGTTCACGGGGGCAAGGTGGTGGCCCAGGGTACCCCTGCGGAGGTGATGAAAGTGGGGGAGAGCCTTACCGGCCAATACCTGGCAGGGACCCTCACCATGGAAATCCCCAAAAAGCGGCGCCAGGGGAACGGGAACTTCCTGCGCCTCACGGGGGTTACGGAGCATAACCTTAAAAACATCGATGTGGAGATACCCCTGGGGCTGTTTACCTGTATCACCGGGGTTTCCGGGTCAGGAAAATCCACCCTCCTTTCGGATGTGCTCTACCCGGCCCTATCCAACCAGGTCTACGGCTCCAACCACCCCGAAGGGGCCTATAAAAAACTTACCGGGGCGGAGTTCATCGACAAGGTGATCGATATCGATCAGAGCCCCATAGGCCGGACCCCCCGGTCCAACCCCGCCACATACGTTGGGGTCTTTTCAGGGATCCGGGACCTTTTCGCCAGCCTGCCTGAGGCCAAGATGCGGGGTTATAAGCCCGGGCGCTTTTCCTTCAATGTCCGGGGGGGGCGCTGCGAAAACTGTTCAGGGGACGGAACAATCAAGATCGAGATGAACTTTCTGCCGGATGTGTATATCACCTGCGATGTGTGCCACGGACAGCGCTTTAACAAGGAAACCCTGGAAATACGGTACAAGGGCAAAAATATCGCCGATGTGCTGGACATGACCATAGAGGAAGCGGCGAAATTTTTTGAATATATACCCCACATAGCCCGGAAGATGGATACCCTCCTTTCGGTTGGCCTGGGCTATGTCAAGCTGGGCCAGTCCGCCCTGACCCTGTCCGGGGGGGAGGCCCAGCGGGTGAAGCTTGCCCTGGAACTGTCCAAGCGCTCCACCGGCAGGACCCTCTATATCCTGGACGAACCCACCACAGGGCTCCACTTTGCGGATGTGAAGCAGCTCATGGAGGTGATCCAGCGCCTGGTGGATCAGGGAAATACGGTGGTGATGATCGAACATAACCTGGATGTGCTGCTCCAGGCGGATCAGCTCATCGATTTGGGGCCCGAGGGGGGCGACAGGGGAGGGGAACTGGTGGTTACTGGTACCCCCGAAGAGGTTGCAGCCTATCCCCGTTCCTATACGGGGGTGTATATCAAGGAAATCCTGGACCGGCGTTCACATCGCCGTTCCTCCCGGCGTACATGAATATACCCTTTCTCCGTATTTCTCGCCGGATTTTTCTAATTTCAGCGTTTTTCTTCCTCGCACTATCGTTTATAAATTCCCAGGAAGCTCCGGTAGAACCTTCCTTGGAATCCCCCCTGGAGGAGCTGACTGAAGAGGCGTCTACCGGGGAGCCAGGGGCGGAGGCTGAAGCAGCGACAGAACCGGCGGCTGAGCCGGTAAAGCCTTCCAGGGATGCGGAGATTCTGGAACTGGATATCAAAACATCCACCCTGTCGGAACTGGCCGCTTGGTGCCGTATCCTGGGCTTGAGCGAGGGGGGGACCCGGGAGGTTTTGGCTGCCCGGCTTCGGGAGCACTTCCTTCTTGCGGCGCTGGTAGAAACCCCCGGTGAGGGGCCCGAAGGGGGGCCAAAACCTCCCAAGGTTATAACCATTGAAGCAGCCAGGAGTACCGAGTATTTTACCCTGGAAGTGGTGGACGAAGAATACGCCCGGCTGCGGGGAAATGTGGTGATCAGCCTCAAGGATGGGGACGCGGTTCACCGGATTAAAGCCTGGGAACTTCTCTACAACCGGAGCCGGAACCTGCTCTCTGCCACTGGCGGTGTGGAGTATGTGAAAGAGTCCGGGGATACCATCGAAACCTTCCGGGGGGAATCCATCACGGTGGATCTGGACAACTGGTCCAGTATCTTCATGGACGGCGTTTCGGAACGATCCCTTTCTGATGAAGAAACTACCTATCGTTTTGAAGGGAATGTTATTTCCCGAAGCGCCGAGGAAGCAACGGTGCTGAGCCGTGCGGAAATATCCAATGCCGGTAAAGAGGAAGCCTACTGGTCTATTTCCGCTTCAAAACTCTGGCTGCTCCCGGGCTCCGACTGGGCAATCCTCAACGGGTTTCTCAAGGTAGGTGAAATACCCGTGTTGTACATCCCCTTTTTCTTTTTTCCCGCAGATGAAGTTATTTTCCATCCGGTCCTGGGCTACCGGACCCGGGAAGGGACCTTTCTCCAAACCACCACCTACATACTGGGCCGGCCCCAGGCTTCCTCCTCCTCGGAAAGTAGCTCTATCAGTAAAATTCTTGGCAATTCTTCGGACATGGAAAAGACCCAGCACGGAATCTTTCTGCGGAGTACGGGGAAAAAATCCCGGGACCCCAATACCACCAGACTTTCAGTTCTCATGGACTTCTATACGAACCTGGGGATGTACATGGGAACCAACCTTGCGCTCCCCAAAAAGGGAGTTTTCGGTGAATACAATTTCTCCCTGGGGGTGGGCCGTACCCGGGATATTTATAAAATAGGAGATAACGATATCTATACCCCCTTTCCCCGGTATGACGGAACCAGTGACTGGAATAGCTCCCATATCGGCGATTGGGAGGCGCCCTTCCGGTTCAGGATGATTAACAATGGTTCTCTGTCGGGGAAATACGGTTCCTTTAACTGGAATCTGCCCCATTATTCCGACCCTTTTGTGGACCGGGATTTCTTAAACCGCAGTGAAGAGATGGACTATATCAATATGTTAAAAGAAGGCAACTCAACGGAACAGAATGTCGAAGAGGAGCTTACCAAAAATGTATTGGGTTCCTATGAATGGCGCTTGAGCGGTTCCTCCTCGCTTTCCCTGCCGATACTGTCCCCTTATGTCTCCAATATCTCGATCTCCAGCCTTTCCAGTTTTGTTTCCTTTAATTACCGGAATTCTACGAAGTACCAGGAAAGCGTTTCTCCGAACCGAACCTTTTTCTTCCCCGATAAATTTACTATCTATTCCCTAAGCGCCTCAATACAGGGAACCCCCCTGACCCTCACCAGCGGCCAGGGTCGGCAAACCGCCTCGCAGGGAACTCCCGCCCTTGAAGGAGTGCTGCCTGCTGAGGCGCCGGATCCCTTCATGGGTCTGGGCATCCCCGTTTCGCCTTGGGGCTCCGGGGCCGAGGAAGCCAAGGCGGAAACGCGGGCTACAACTTTAACTCCCCCGGTCTTAAATCAGCGTTTTGATCTTCCATCAGCTTCGGGGCTGCGTTTTTCCATCGCCTATCAGCTTACCCCCACCAGTGCAACGGAGCTTAAGTTTAACTCCGATTCGAGTAACTGGGTCGAGCCTGAGGATATAGAGTGGGACGATATTGCTTCTATTCTGACCAGTTCCAGAATGGACAGCAGTACCACCTTTACCCTGGCGGATCTGAACAATATCGTTACCACCACCATCCGGATTTCCGGAAGCGGCTCCTGGCAGGAATATGGGTATATTAATGAAGAAGCGGGGGAGTACACCAAAGTTGTAGGGGGAATCCGGGAGCCTGACCAGAGCAGGATCAATTCCGCCAAAATACGGGCCATGGGCCAGAGCTCGTTTACCACCAGCTCGGAATTTACCGAAACTATACGGCCTTTCTACCAGAGTACTGTTTGGGGTAATACAAATTTTCAATATACCCTAAAGGGGCTTATTGCCAAATCTGTCCTTGAGGGTACCGAAAAAAATGACCCCAAGGAAGCCTCTTGGGATGTTGTCTACGGTGACTGGTATAATAAGGACGATCTGGAAACCCACCGGGCTGCGGCTAATATTCAGGCTTCGGTGATGAACAAGGTGCAGACCCTTACGGTAACTGCGGATCTGCCCCCGGAGGACGGCCTCATGACCGGAGACGCCACCGCCCGGATTTGGGTCAGCGAAACCAATTTTAACGGGAAGGTTAAGGAGCCTTTTGATGATCCGGTCTTTGATCCCCTGCGGTTCACCGAAACCCTGCGGTTTAACACTTCCTTTTATGTTTCTCAGAATGTGGTCTACGATCCGGAAAAGGATGAATTTGACAGTATGACCTCGAATTTAAGCTTCTACGGCCTGACTGCCTCCTATACAATGACCAATTCAAACACCTATACCCTTGAGCCCAGGTCAGGCTCGACCAGCGGATACCAGTGGGTTGCCTCAAAAGACCCGTCTTTTAATCCCCGAGAATTCAGGTTGGGGTATAACCAAACTTTTAAAAAGGAAAATCTCTGGCGCCAGCGGCTTGCTTTTTCGCTTAACCTTAATTCTGCCTTAAATTTCAATTTACAGCAGTATACCAACTCCAGTTTCAATTTTGGCCTGAATTTTACCCTGGGAATCGGCAAATTTATCGATATCACCCTGGGAACCACATCGGCTAATTCGGTGATATTCCGGTATTTCCGGGATTGGCCTATTTTTGATGTCCCGGAGGATCTTCCCAGGAACGGGGAGGCAAATATATTTACGGATCTCATAAATTCCTTCAGATTTGACGATGAGGAACTGCGGCGCAGCTCTGGATTTAAGCTAAAATCCTTTCATTTAGCCCTTCTGCACTATCTGGGAGACTGGAATGCTAAGCTGGATGTCACCCTGTCCCCCTATTTGCCTCCCGGGGATAAGCAGAATTACAAATTCAATACCGAACTCTCCTTTGTGGTTCAGTGGCTGCCTATTAGTGAAATAAAAACCGAAATTCTCTATAACAAGGACGATTTTGAATTTAAATAAGATTAGGGCTTGAAACGCTTGACATAAATGAGGCCAGGGGGTAGACTATTATTAATAATTAGGTATTGAAACTTTTCTATGGTGTATTCCTTTCAAAGAAAAAATCTAACAGGAAACGAGCACGTTTGAAAGCGCGTAAGAATAAATTATCCACCTGCGGTTACCGCATTTATCACATCAATTCTTGTTCCGTTCAGTTATGAACGTGAAGCGGAGAGACGGAGTTTTTCCATGGCAATTATACGAAAGAGTCGAAATTCCAAAACAGCGAATCACGATGAACTACCGGGTTTTGATAAGGACGAATCAGCCCAGGGGGATTTTTCCGCCGATCAGTCCTATGACTCCCAAGGTGATCTTCATTCCTTTGAAGGTTCAGAGCCGGATAGGGTGCTGCAAAATCCCGGTGAGGGGGATACAGAGTCCGGATATGCCCAGTCAACCCAATTAGGCCAGGATGATTATGGATCTGAACGGGGAAATGGCAAGACCATTGTGGTCCGTACCAAGCCCCGTCGGACCCCCTCTTCCCGGGAAAACCCGGGAAGGTTTTCTGAAAATGGCAATGCCTGGAATGAGAGCGCCTATGCCTCACCGGGCCAGGGCAGACCCCGGGGACGGCGGCCCTATGGGGGGGCTAATCAGGGGAATTTTAACTCCTCCGGGGCCCAACCCATGCAGAGCATGGGGTCCCGGGAGAACGGTACTGAAGACCAGGTTTCTGCGTCCCAGGATGCTTCGCCCCAGGGCGCCCCTCAAGGTACGGCGCCTGGGCTTCCCCTGCCGGCCATACCCAAGCTGCCCTCCATGCCGGATATCTACGGCAAACCGGAACCCCGGCTGGATCAGGATAACGGCAAGCCCCGGCTTTCCATCAACGAGCTTATCCGGCTCAACATGATAGACCTGCGGGAGCTGGCAGCCTGCTACAATATCTCCCACGAGGACATGGTGGCCCTGAAAAAGCAGGAAGTCATCTTTATCATTCTCAAGGCCCACACCGAGCGGGGGGGCATCATCTACGCCTACGGCTCCCTGGAAATACTCCCCGACGGTTACGGCTTCCTCCGCAGCCCCCAGAACTCTTACCTTCCCGGGCCGGACGACATCTACATCAGCCCCAGTCAGATACGGCTCTTTGCCCTGAAAACCGGGGACACGGTCTACGGTCAGATCCGCAGCCCCAAGGAAAGCGAACGCTTCTTTGCCATGCTCAGGGTGGAGACCGTGAACTACGACGACCCCACGGTGGCCCAGAACCGCATCCCCTTTGACAACCTGACCCCCCTGTACCCCAATAAGATACTGGACCTGGAGACCACCACCGAAGGCATCAGCGAGCGGGTGATCAACCTCTTCTGCCCCATTGGGAAAGGCCAGCGGGCCCTGATCGTGGCCCCTCCCCGGACCGGGAAGACCATCATGATGCAGAAGATCGCCAATGCCATCACTAAAAACCACCCCGAGGTCTACCTCATCGTGCTCCTCATTGACGAGCGTCCCGAGGAAGTGACCGACATGGAACGTACGGTCCGGGCTGAGGTTATCTCCTCCACCTTTGACGAACAGGCCAGCCGCCATGTCCAGGTAACCGAAATGGTCCTGGAAAAGGCCAAGCGCCTGGTGGAGCATAAAAAGGACGTGGTCATACTTCTGGACTCAATTACCCGGCTGGCACGGGCCTATAACCAGACCGTGCCCATGTCGGGAAAGATACTCTCAGGGGGCGTGGACTCCAACGCCCTCCACAAGCCCAAGCGCTTTTTCGGGGCCGCCCGGAACATTGAGGAAGGGGGCAGTCTGACCATCATCTCCACCGCCCTGATAGAGACCGGCAGCCGCATGGACGAAGTTATCTTTGAAGAATTCAAGGGCACCGGCAATCTGGAAATCAACCTGGACCGGCGCATTTCCGACCGTAGGCTCTTCCCGGCGATCAATATCAAGAAATCCGGCACCCGGAAGGAGGAACTGCTCCTGGCAGAGGAACAGCTCCAGAAAATATGGATACTCAGGAAGGTTATTAACCCCATGGACGATATCGAGATCATGGAACTCCTGGTTGACAGAATGAAGAAAAGCAAGAATAATGAAGCATTCCTTAGGTCAATGAACACCGGCTCAGCCGGCATGGATTAAGGGTCAGAATGTATCATTCTGAACAAAGAAAAGATCGCACTGGAGGATTGATATAGATGAAAGAGAAGATACATCCCAAGTATGAGCTGACAAAAATCACCTGCGCCTGCGGGAACGTGATTGAAACCCGTTCTACCGCCAAGGACCTTAAGGTTGAAATCTGCTCTTCCTGCCACCCCTTCTTTACGGGCAAGCAGAAGCTGGTGGACACTGCAGGCCGTATCGAGCGGTTCCGCAAGAAGTACAACATCAAAGAGTAGGGCGGCTCATTCGCCTTAGGGCGAAGTTGCTCATTTTTTTCGGTATACCCAGGCATTGCCCTCTTTTCCGACCCGCTCTGTAATATTGAGCTTGGTTAGGACATAGAGGGTTTTTCCTGCTATTTCCGGTGTTATACTTGTCTTTTCTGCCAAACCACGGACCGTAAAGATTTCAGTTTTCTTAAAAGGTACAAACTGGCGGTATTCTTTTAATCCTGAAAGCACAATGGACTCATGGTATTCGGCTATGCTCTTATCGGTAATGCTCGCCCCCTTGCGCCGCCAGGAACCCTTTCCGTCTAAAATACGCTTTTCCAGCACATCCACCGGGGCAATTTCCAAAGTGAGCCCCTTCAGGCGGGGCAGTTCCGGGGCATAGACCAGGGCCTTGAAAAGGTCCCAGGCTGTGCCCTTGCGGGGGCTTTTCCGACGGCGGATGAGTTTTTTCCGGCTGTCCCTGGTTTCAATTATTTTGCTGATAATGACCGGGTGGATGAGCCGTACCGGCCCCAAGCGGAGCAGTTCGGGGATTTTTTCCTTTAAAGGGCCGAAACTTCCGGTCTGGACTTCGATCATTTCCCCATAGGAGCTTATTCCATCACAGACATAGCCTCCCCGGGGGACCTCGGTTTCCCCTTCAATCCCGGTGTAGCGGAATTTCAAGGCCCGGTGAATATTTCCCTCCCGTTCAGTTCCAATTCCCATGGGCAAATCATAGCAGGCGGCCGGATCCAGGGCAAGCTTTACCCTGTACCATACGTACGTTTAGTAGAAAGAATTTTATTTTACTATTTATAACGTTTTTTCCAAAAAACCTTATTGACCTTTTCATTTGAAGTATAAATAATGGCATATAGTGGGTAATCGTGGAAATTAATAGGAAAATGTGGTATGGTAATAGAAACCGGGACATTTGAAAGCACTTTAGATGACAAAGGCCGGGTGAGCATTCCTGCGCAGATACGGGAGAAATATGCCCGGGGCCAGCTTGTCATTACCCAGGGTATGCAGCCCAGTGTCTATATCATGACCCCCACTGCCTGGGAGCTGTTTTCCGGGAAGTTGATGGATTCTGAAACCCTGAATGAGGAAGAGTACAACCTGATCCAGTATCAGTACATTCTTCCCGCCCAGGTGGGAGAAATAGATAAGTCCGGTCGTGTCGCCATACCGCCGGCCATCAGGAAGTATGCTGGTTTGACCAGGGACTGTCTGGTGATGAATGCGGAGAACCATCTTGAAATATGGGACGCCGAATTCTTTTATGCATACTTGAAGGAGAATCGTGCGAGAACCCAGGAAGCTATGCGGCAGATGGGAGCCCTAAGGCTCTTTAAAACGGATGAAAAGGAATAACCTGAAAATGACTGCGGTCCATGTTCCGGTTTTACTGGAAGAGACAATCTTATACCTCGCCCCCCGTTCCGATGGGGAACTGATGGTGGATGCCACCCAGGGTGAAGGCGGGCATAGCTATGCCTTCCTGTCCCGGTTCCCCACCCTCAGGGTTGTGGGGATAGACGCGGATAAGGCTATTCAGGAAAAAGCCCGGGAGCGACTTCAGGAATTCGAGGATCGAATTACTTTCTATAACGGCTGGTCCCATGATTATTTCGCCGCCCTGGGGGCTGTTGAAAAGCCCGATACCATCCTCATTGATCTTGGGGTGAGTATGTACCATTACGAGGAATCCGGCCGGGGCTTCAGTTTCAGGAAAGATGAACCCCTGGATATGCGTATCGATATCAGTAGCGGGGATACCGCTGCGGACCTGATTGCCCGGCTTCCTGAAAAGGAACTGGCGGACCTGATCTACAATAATGCGGAAGAACGGTATTCCCGGCGTATAGCCCGGGCAATCGTGGAAACCCGGTCCCAAGGAGCCATCACAGGTTCCGCGGCACTGGCGGAGATTGTAAGCCGGGCTGTCCCGGCGGAATACCGCCGGGGGAGGGCTCATCCGGCTACCAAGACCTTCCAGGCCCTGAGGATCGCGGTGAACGGGGAATTGGGTCGGCTGCTGGAATTGCTGGAGTCCGCCCTGAATTCCCTGAAAGTAGGGGGGCGAATGGGAGTTATCAGTTTCCACTCCCTGGAGGACCGGAAGGTAAAAAATTTCTTCCGGGAAAAGAACAAGGAGTGTACCTGCCCTCCTGAAACGCCGATATGTAGATGTACGGGACACCGCTTTGTCAATCTTCTGACCCGGAAGGCTGTTGCCCCGGATCAGGAAGAAGCCCGAAAAAATCCAGCTTCCCGGAGCGCCAAGCTGCGGGTTGTGGAAAAAATATTTAATGAGGATGGACAGCCATGAGGCGGTTTGTATCACTGTATGTATTTGTCCTGACCCTTCCCCTGTTCCTGGCAGGATCAGTTTGGCAAGCCCGCCGTTACACAGCTCTTCAGCGGGATGTGCGCCGGCTTGAGGTGGTACAGGAAGAATGGATTGAGAGCAATAAGCGGCTTATTGCAGGAATAGGATTGCTGTCCTCTGCGGAGCGGATAGAACATATCGCCATTGAAGAACTGGGGCTTATGAAAAAGCAGCCCGAAGATGTATTACAGGTCCGGATTGAGGCCGGCCGCGGGAGGACCGATGGCTGAGCGCTACTTACAACGCAGGGTTGTTGGTAAAGGGGCCGTCCGGTTTCACTCTGGGGCTTCGGTATATCAGGTATCCGGTTTTACCCATATCGTATCTATCGGCAGAAATGGTACGGAACTTGAGAGCATGAGGGGAGGAGCATAAATGTTTTTGGAATTTATCTATCCCTTGGTTAAATACTTTACCCCCCTTAACGTGTTTCAGTACCTCACCTTCCGGGGCGCCTATGCCGCCCTGACTACCCTGCTTCTGTCCTTTGTGTTCGGGCCTCATCTTATTCTGGCCCTGAAGAAACTTAAGATAGGCCAGCCCATACGGGATGATGGCCCGGCTACCCATTTGAAGAAGGACGGGACCCCCACCATGGGCGGGGTGATCATCATCTTTTCTACGCTCATTTCAGTTTTGCTGTGGATGGATCTGGATAACGGAAAGGTTTGGCTTACCCTGGGCGCCTTTATCGCCTTCGGGATAATCGGGTTTGCGGATGATATCATCAAGGTACGGCGACATAACTCCGACGGGCTTCCTGTCTGGGCAAAGCTGGTAGGCCAGTTCGCGGTAGCCATAACGGTTACACTGATACTGTACAATTCAGGAGAAGAGGGTATCACGGATCTGTACGTGCCCTTCTTTAAAAACCCGGTGGTGGATATGGGAGTTTGGTGGATACCATTCGCAGTATTGCTGCTGGTAGGAGAATCTAACGCAGTAAACCTATCTGACGGCCTAGATGGACTTGCTTCGGGGCTGTTAATTTTAGTGTGTATTGCTTTGGCTATCCTGACCTACATTTCCGGTCGGTCGGATTATTCCTCCTACCTGGGGATACCCTATATTCTCGGGGGCGGTGAGCTTACGGTGTTCTGCTTTGCCCTGGTAGGGTCCTGCATAGGTTTTCTGTGGCATAATGCCCACCCGGCGGAAGTTTTTATGGGCGATGTGGGAAGCCTCTCCATGGGAGGGGTTATTGCCACAATTTCCCTGATTATTAAAAAAGAGATACTTGTTCTGATTATAGGCGGAGTATTTGTGCTGGAAGCGGCATCGGTGATTATCCAGGTGCTCATTTTTAAATTGCGGAAGAAGCGGGTCTTTAAAATGGCGCCCCTTCATCACCATTTCGAGAAATCAGGATGGGCGGAGACCAAGGTGGTCATCCGGTTCTGGATCCTCGGGGGCCTGTTTATCATAATAGCCCTGTCAACACTGAAGATACAATGATGCAAACCTTTAACGCCGAAAAGACGGGATTCCGGCCCCGTTCAGACCACATTTTAATCGCCACCATCTTTCTCTTGACCGGGGTAGGCCTGGTGACTCTCTATTCTGCGTCCTATGCCTACGGGGAACGCTTCTTTAAGCAAGGTATGTACTTTGTCAACCGGCAGCTTTTGTACGCCCTTGTGGGTGTAGTGGCTTTCTTTGTCGCATCCTGGGTAAACCTGGATTCTGTGCGAAAACTGGTGGTTCCCATAGTGGCGATCACCGCCCTGCTCTGCCTCTTTGCGCTGCTGCCCGGAATCGGGGCAAAAAAGAACGGCGCCGCCCGGTGGATAAAAATTGGGGCTTCCGGTACCTTCCAGCCCTCTGAGCTGGTTAAACTGACCCTGCCATTCTATCTGGCCCATATTTTCAGTAAGAAACAGGATCGCATAAATTCTCTGGTTTCAGGAATATTACCTCCTATTTTGATAACGGTACTGTTTTTCATTTTAATTTATCTTCAGAATAATTTTTCAACTGCCTTATTTCTTGCTATTAATGCGCTGGTTATATTTTATCTTTCCGGGATATGGTATCGCTATTTTATTGCCGCCGCAGTAATTTTGACGCCCTTGTCAGCTTATCTGATACTTTCTAAGGCGCACCGGATCAGCCGGGTGATAAGTTATTTTATCCCCGACTGGGAACCCCAGGGCGCAGGGTACCAGGTTCACTCTTCCCTGCTTTCCATAGGCTCAGGAGGGGTTTTAGGCAAGGGCTTGGGGCAAGGCACCAGAAAAATTGCCAGTGTCCCTGAAATACAGTCGGATTTTATTTTCTCTTCATTTTCGGAAGAGGCGGGCTTGGTCGGGGTTATCCTGTTTTATGCCCTGTTTATTGTATTTACCGTCCAGGGCTACCGGGCGGCTTTGAAGGCCGATGATATGTTCCGACGCCTTTTGGGCTGCGGCCTGGTTACCGTTATCAGTTCCCAGGCGCTGCTCAATATTGCTGTGGTTTCCGGGGCTGTGCCCGCCACAGGGGTTCCCCTGCCGTTCTTTTCAGCAGGCGGTTCTTCGCTGATAGTAACCTTGCTGATTGCAGGGATCATTGTCAATATTTCCCGAAAAAGGGAGGCCAGCCATGTCTGATGGGTATATTTTTGACAGCGCCCTGCCGGAGGATCACCCTGTTCATGCAAAGATGAACAAACGGCTCAAGGGGGCATTGGTAGTCCTTGCAATAATTCTGGCAGGTGAACTTATCTGGGTTTTAGGGATAACTCCCTGTATGCCCTTGGCGGTAATTGATATATCCGGAATTCCTGAACTGGATCGAGGGACGGTGCTGGCCCAGGCGGGAATCGGGATACACAGTTCCTACATGACCGTGGATATCCGTGGCGCCGAGCTTTCCCTGGGCGCCCTATACCAAGTGGAGTCAGCCCGGGTAACCAGGCAGTTTCCCGATACGGTTAAAATAGCCCTGGAGCCCCGTAAGGCAGTGGCCATGGCGTTGGCGCCGGTAAATGGCTTGATAGAGCCGGTGTTTTTTGACAGGTTTGGTGTGGTTTTTAAAATCGGAATTGATGGAGATAAACCGTTAGAAAGACTGCCGATTATTTCAGGGCTGGTGTTTGAGAATCCCTCCCTGGGAATGAAGCTGCCTTCAGTGTTTCAGAAATTTCTTTCCGACCTGGCCCGGTTAAACAATTCCGATCCGGAACTTTTGGGAACCCTTTCAGAAATCCAGGTGAATCGAAGGCCCTATGACGGGTTTGATCTGGTCCTGTATCCGGTACATTATCCGGTAAAGATTCGGGTGGGTAATGAATTAACCCAGGAAACGCTTCGGTATATGCTTCTGCTTATCGATGTATTTATAAAACAGGGGGTGGCGGTGGATGAAATTGATTTCAGAACCGGTACCGCCTCGTATATCAGGAAGGAGGCATCCCTTGGCTAATGATGGATTAGTTGTGGGCCTTGATATAGGAACCACCAGCACCCGCGCCGTGATAGGCGAGCGGACCGAAAAGGGAACTATTGAAATTACCGGTGTTGGGATCAGCCCTTCCACGGGATTGAAAAAAGGTGTGGTGGTAAATATTGAGGCAACCCTTCAGTCGGTGTCCGCAGCTATTGATGCGGCTGAGATGATGAGCGGCCGGGAAGTACATTCCTGCTGGGCCGGCATTGGGGGGAACCATATCGACGGGGTAAATTCCCGGGGTGTGGTGGCGGTGACAGGCAGGAGCCGGGACGAAAAGCAAAACCGGGAAATAGGGCCTGAGGATATAAACCGGGTGCTTGAAGTTGCCCGGGCTATGGTTTTCCCCATGGATCGGCAAATACTGGAAGTGATACCCCAAACTTTTATTGTGGATAAGCAGCGGGGTATCAAGGATCCTATGAATTTTATCGGGGTAGGCCTGGAAGCAGAAGTGCATATCATTACCTGTTCCGCCAACAGCGCCCAGAACCTGATTAAGTGCGTTAACCGTGCAGGATTCCGGGTTAACGATCTGGTGCTGCAAACCCTGGCAGCGGGCCGGGCGGTTTTGACCGAAGAAGAAAAAGAATTGGGTGTAGCACTGGTTGATCTTGGGGGAGGCACCACGGACGTGATGGTTTACTGCCAGGGTGCTCCCTATTCAACCATTTCCATCCCCCTTGGGGGATCAGAAATTACCCGTGATATTTCAGCAGTGAAGAATATTTCTTTTGAAAATGCCGAGAAGGCTAAGATCGACACCGGATGTTGTATTGCAGAAATGCTGGAAAGGGATGAGGATATTATCATTGAGGGTATGGGCGGACGGCCTCCGATGCCTATTCCAAAATCTCAAATCGCAATAATAGTGCGGCCTCGGCTGGCGGAAATATTCCGTTTGGTCCAGGATAAGTTAGACAGTCTTTCTCTGCCCCGGCCGCTGGGCGGCGGGATTGTGCTTACCGGGGGGGGCGCAGAATTTTTGGGGGCCGTTGAACTGGCAACCCGGATATTCAAGTTGCCTGTACGGATCGGTAACCCCCTGTCCCTTGGGGGGCTTCATGAAAAGTACCAAAGTCCGATTTACGCTACCGCAGTGGGACTGGTTCTGGAAGGGAATATCCGGGAGGGCATTAAAGTTCCTGAACGGGGACTTGATCCTAAGATTCCCCGGAAAGGGGGGAAATCTATTTTTAATAAAATAGGTGAATGGTTGAAAAAAGAATTGTTCTAAAGGTCTATAAAAGGCGCAGGGAACGCCTTAAAAAAATACATCAAAAAATGATGCGGGGGGGAACGAAATGTTGAATCTTGAGGTACATGAAGAGACAGTGATGGGGCCGAGGCCGACGATTATCAAGGTTATCGGTGCCGGAGGTGGCGGGTGCAATGCGGTGAACCGTATGATCGAACACGGTTTGCAGCAGGTACATTTTATCGCGGCCAATACGGATCAGCAGGCGCTGAACCTGAATAAGGCCGAGACAAAATTGCCCATTGGGTCCAAGCTCACCTCCGGCCTGGGAGCGGGGGGCAACCCTGATGTGGGGGAAAAAGCCGCCATGGAGGACAGGGATTCTGTGGCCAATGTCCTGAAAGGGGCGGACATGGTTTTTGTTACCGCCGGCATGGGTGGGGGCACCGGTACCGGATCAGCCCCGGTAATCGCCCAGGTTGCCCGGGAAAACGGGGCGCTCACGGTTGGTGTGGTAACCACACCCTTCACTTTTGAGGGTCAAAAAAAGATGCAGCTTGCCGAAGAGGGGATCAACAAGATGCGGGAAGCGGTGGATACCCTCATCATTATCCCTAATGAGCATCTCATGGGAATAATCGACAAGAAAACTACGATGAAGGAAGCCTTCCTCAAGGCCGATGATGTACTCCGTCAGGGAGTACAGGGCATTGCAGACCTTATCACCACTCCCGGGGATGTTAATGTTGACTTTGCGGATGTTAAAACCGCCATGCTCGGCCAGGGGGATGCCCTTATGGGTATAGGGACCGGGACCGGGGACAACCGTGCTCTGGATGCGGCTTCCAAGGCTATTGATAATCCCATGCTCAAGGATACTACCATTGCCGGAGCCCATCACATCCTGGTTAATATTTCCGGAGGTGCTGATATCTCGGTGTTTGAAGTTCAGGATATCGTTAATTATGTTAGAGAAAAAGCTGACCCCGATGTGTTGATCAAATACGGAACCGCCTTCACTGCTACCCATGAGGATAAGATCCAGGTAACGGTTATTGCCACAGGCTTCCGGGGAGATAATATCAAGGAAGCGGAACTCCCAAACGCCCAGGAAGGGACCAAGCCTAAGGATGAAGACTTTCTCCATTTTTCCGAATGGGAAAAGGTGACCAACCATTCCAAGCAGGCATCTAAGCCCCGTAACGGGCAGGATGATTTTTTTGATTCTTCCCGGAAGAGCAATCATGAAGACTATTACAATGTGCCGGCGATTTACCGGGACAGAGAGTATTTGCTTCAATTTGAGAAGGGGAAAAGCGAGAAAACCGGTTCAGATAACAGGGAACTCTAGGTGCCGCGGCCTGATTTGTTGGGGCATTTCAAATCCAGGCTCCTTGCTCTGGAACACCGTTCCCTTCTGACCGCCCAGACCTATTGCTTTGAGGCGAAGCGTTTTCTGGAATGGCTGGAAACCGCGGGTCTTAAGGTGGAAACCGTGGATTCCCTTTCGATTTCCCGGTACCTTGAGGAGCGGCGGGAACGGGACGGCATAGATTCCCGTTCCACCGCTAAAGCAATTTCCGCTCTTCGATCCTTCTTCCGGTATATTGGGGATGAAGGATTACGGGATGATAACCCTGCATCCATCCTGGAGCCTCCCCGGAGGAGCAAGCGCCTGCCGGAACTGCTCTCCCAGGAGGGGGTTGAAAACGTTCTTGCCATGGCGGATCCCGAAAATCCCCGGGGCTTAAGGGACAGGGCGATCTTTGAGCTTATCTATTCTTCGGGCCTGCGGATTTCCGAAGCGGTTTCCCTGAATATCAGGGATCTGTACTTTCCCGAGGGCATTGCCCGGGTTCGGGGAAAGGGCAATAGGGAGCGGCTGGTCCCCTTTGGCGGGGAAGCTGCCCGGTGGCTTAAGCGCTATCTGGAGGACGGTCGGCCCAAGTTGGCGAAAAGCAGCCGGAGCCCGGCGCTTTTCCTGGGAAGGACCGGCAAACGGTTTTCCCGAAAGGGGATATGGAGGAACTACGCAGCCCTGGCGGGTCTTGCGGGGACCAGTTCCAGGGTCCATACCCTGCGGCATAGTTTTGCCACGGAACTCCTGGCCGGGGGGGCGGATCTCCGTTCAGTTCAGGAACTTTTGGGGCACGTGGATCTGGCGACCACCCAGATTTACACCCATGTTGATATGTCCTTGCTTAAGGATAGTTTGAAACGGTACCGGCCGAAATTGAAAGCTTTAAGGAGTTCTGATAAAGCATAGGGGTTTTATGAAAGTCAAAAAGGAAATGGTCGTTGGCATTATTGTAATTATCCTCATTGCTACAGGATTGTTTACCTATATCGGACGCCAGCGGAGCAAGGGCCGGGACGCCCTGGCCAGGGAGATAATTTCCTTTAATCCCCAGAACGGTCCCCCGGAAACCATTGAGGGCCTGCGGACCGCCATACGGGCCTATGAAACCAAGATCCAGCAGCATGTTAAAGACGCCGCCCAGACCGGGGTTTACTGGAAGATACTGGCTAACCGGCTCCAGGACAAGGGGCTCCATGGTGAGGCCCTGGACGCCCTGGAGCGGGCCATCTATTATAAGCCCACAGATGCCTCCCTGTTTTACCAGGTGGGAATTTCCGCCGGGGTAATGGCCAAGTCCGCCCTGGATTTTAACGGGGCGCCCGGAGAGGCCCGGGAGCGCTACTATGCCCTTGCCGAAGAGGGCCACCTTAGGGCACTATCCCTGGACGAGCGTTATGTGAAGCCCATGTACGGCTTGGCAGTGCTCTATGTCTTTGAACTGAACCGGCCCAGGGAGGCCATACCCTATTTGCAGAAAAATTTGGCAATCAGCCCCGATACGGACGCCATGTTTGTCCTGGCCAGGGCCTATGTCATGACCGAATCCTTCACCGAGGCGGTGAAGGTCTACGAAGACATTGTTTCCTTTACCAAGGATCCTGATAAACGGAACGAGGCCCAGGTAAACCGGCAGTTGGTATTGGACAGGTTATATGAATAAAAGGGGTTTGCTGGATCTGATCATTAACCGTATTCCTGGCCTGGGCAGCCGGGAAAAAATATTCCTGGGTGAAAAATTTGACCGGGAGGGGGATTTTACCATACTTTCAAAGAAGGATGTTGAAGCCCTTATAAACCGGCCCTTGCAAGCTCCCTGGGATATGGGCACCCTCCGGGGTCTGGCTGAACGGGACGCTTCCCTGGGGCGGCTGCGGGGCATTGCCTGGGTATCCCATGGGGATCCCCGGTACCCGCCTTTGCTCCGGGAGCTTTGGGATCCCCCGGCTCTGCTCTTTTTCCGGGGGATACTGCCGGACCCGGAAAAGCCCCTGATCGCAGTGGTGGGAACCCGGCGGCCTTCCGGGCAGGCTGCGGCCCAGGCCTACGATATATCCCGGGACCTTGCCCGGGGAGGTGCCGTGGTGGTTTCCGGCCTGGCCCTGGGTATCGACGCCCTGGCCCACCGGGGTAACCTGGACGGCGGGGCGCCTACGGTGGCAGTGCTGGGTTCCGGGCTGGACCAGATCTACCCCGCTTCGAACCGGCCTCTGGCAGGGCGTATCCTTGAAGCTGGGGGCTCCCTGGTGAGTGAATTTTCCCCGGAAATGGGGCCCCGGAGCTGGACTTTTCCCGCCCGGAACCGGATCATTTCCGGCCTTGCCCGGAGCGTGCTGATAGTGGAGGCGCCCCAGCGATCCGGGGCACTGATAACTGCCCGGTTTGCCCTGGAACAGGGCAGGGACCTGATGACAGCCTCCGCGGGGGTTTCCTCCTCTCTGGGGGTGGGGACCAGAAAGCTGGCCGAAGAGGGCGCCAAGGTAATAAGCGGCGCCGAAGAGATTTTTGAGGAATGGGGAATGGTTCCTGGGCCAAGGACTGGGGCAATGCCCGGGTCCGTAGAAAGGATGTACGAAAATGGAGTCGGACTGGCCTTGAGCCTTGCCCGATCCCTTAATATTGTTTGCGAGGAATAGGATACCATGGCTGTAAAGACCGAAAAGATCGAAACGACCAAGAAGGCCGAAAAGAAAGTAAAGGGCAAAAAAGCTGGGAAGGAACGGAAAATTCTGGTCATTGTGGAATCCCCGGCCAAAGCTAAAACTATCGAAAAATATCTCGGCCCCAGCTACACCGTGAAAGCTTCCATGGGCCACCTCATCGATCTTCCCAAGTCAAGAATAGCCATTGATGTGGAAAATAACTTTGAGCCTGAATACATCACCGTCCGCGGCCGGGCAAAGCTGCTGAAGGAACTCCAGGGGGACGCCAAAAAAGCTGACACCGTGCTCCTGGCAAGTGATAATGACCGGGAAGGGGAGGCCATAGCCTGGCATTTGCGGAATGCGATTATTGCAAAGACCGACAAGGTTCCTATCCGGCGTATCAGTTTTAATGAGATAACCCCGGTGGCGATCAAGGCTGCAGTTGCCAATCCCACTGACATAGACGAATCCAAGGTGAATGCCCAGAAAGCCCGGCGGGTACTGGACCGCCTGGTGGGGTACAACCTTTCCCCCCTGCTCTGGAAAAAGGTGAAAAACGGCCTTTCTGCGGGCCGGGTCCAATCGGTGGCCCTCAGGCTTATCTGTGAACGGGAGAAAGAAGTAGAGACCTTCATCCCCGAAGAGTACTGGACCCTGGAGGCGGATTTCAAAACCAGTAAAACAGTGTTTACCGCCCAGCTGGTTTCCTGGAAGGGGGCCAAGCCGGATCTTAAAAACGAAGGGGACGTGAAGAGCATTGTTGATCAGATTACCGGACTGGACTGCTCGGTCCTGGATATACGGGAAACCGATAAGACCGTGAAGCCCAAGCCCCCCTTTACCACATCCCAGCTTCAGCAGACTGCGGCAAACCGTCTGGGCTTCACCAGCAAGAAAACTATGCAGATAGCCCAGCAGCTTTACGAAGGGGTGAATATCGGCAGTTCTCGGATAGGGCTTATCACCTATATGCGCACCGATTCTGTGCGTATTTCTCAAACAGCCCTGGATGAGGTCCGCACCTGGATTGGGGAGAAGTACCCCAAGGATCTGCCGGAAAAAGTGGTGGAATATGTAATGGGCAAAAAAGCCCAGGATGCCCATGAAGCGATACGGCCCACATACGTAAGCTATCTCCCGGATGATATGAAGGATCATCTGACCCGGGATCAACTCAGGCTTTATACAATCATCTGGGAGCGTTTTGTTTCCAGCCAGATGAATCCTGCCAAAACTAAAACTGTCAGTACGGACATAAAAGCCGGGGAGGGGATCTTCCGGATCGCAGGTACTAAAATTGTGGAAAAAGGTTTCTATAGGGTTTTGAAGCTTCTCAATACTAAAGAAGAAAAGGGGAGCTCCTACCCGGTCCTGAAGATTGGGGATATAGTGACGGCGGATAAATTCTCCCCCGAACAGCACTTTACCCAAGGGCCGCCCCGGTACACCGATGCGACCATCATAAAGACCCTGGAGGATAAGGGCATTGGGCGGCCTTCAACCTATGCGCCTATTATCTCGGTGCTCATTGACAGGTATTATGTAACCCGGCCCAATAAACAGCTGGTTCCCACCCTGGTAGGAAGGATGATCTGCGATATGCTGGTGGAAAATTTTTCCACTGTGGTGGACGTTGCCTTTACTGCGGATATGGAAAATAAGCTGGACGAGGTGGAAGAAAGCCACATCCTCTGGCCCGACATGATCCGCGGCTTCTATCAGCCCTTTAAGGACCAGGTGGACCTGGTGGACAAATCCCTGGAATCCTTCAAGGGTTCCCTGGACGAAGCGACCGATTATGTCTGTGAAAAATGCGGTAAGCCCATGATAAAAAAACTGGGCCGTTTCGGATTTTTCCTTGCATGCTCAGGCTTCCCGGAGTGCAGAAATACTAAGTCCATACCCCTGGCCAAGTGCCCCAAATGCGGGGGGGACATCGTAGCCCGGAAAACCCGGGGCCGGGGCAAGGAATTTTACGGCTGCACCAATTACCCGGACTGTGATTTTATCAGCCACTTTAAGCCCCTGAATCAGGACTGCCCCAAGTGCGGGCATTTCCTGGTGGAAAAATACGACAAGAAAAACGGGAACCATAAGGCGTGTATCAATCCTGAATGCGACTATCTCCATTCCGATGATGATGAGGAGACTGCTGATGCCGAATAGGGCGGGTGTGCTTCCGGCGGCGGCCAAAACAGGCACCGTTACTGTGAACACAAATACTGAAAATTATATCCGCGAATACCTGAGCTACCTTTCTGCGGTCCGGGGGATATCCGAGCGGACCCGCCATGCCTACGAGGGGGATCTGCTCCGGTTTGCCGCGTACTGTGAAAACCGGGAAACCACGGCGGAAACCGCAGTTCCCTACGAAGTTCAGGGCTTTATCGGGGATCTCAGCGCTGAGGGTATGGCTTCGGTGAGCGTGAACCGGGCACTTTCCTCGGTCAGAGGATTTTACCGCTGGCTCATACGCTTCGGCCTCCGCAAGGATAACCCCGCAGGAAACCTCAGAAACATCAAAACCCCTAAAACCCTCCCGGTATTTCTCTGGGAAGGGGAGATGGCGGACTTCGCTGATCTGCCTGATACGGCGGGCATACTCTGGCCTTTGCGGGATAAGGCCCTGATTCTGACCATGTATTCTGCGGGGCTCCGTATTTCCGAGCTGGTGAGTCTGTCCCTGAAAGCCCTGGAACGGGATCTCAGCGGGGGCAGGGTTATCGGAAAGGGAGACAAGGAACGGATCGTGTTTTTTTCCGATGAGGCAAAGGAAGCTATCGCAGAATACCTGCCTGCCCGGCAGAACCGGATCAAGGCGGAGCATCCCACGGACCGGCTTTTTGTCAACCGCCGGGGCGGCCCTATCTCTGTGGCAGGGGTACGGTGGATTATCGCTAAATACGCCGAACGCTCGGGTCTGCAGAAGAACGTGCACCCCCATGCGCTCAGGCACAGTTTTGCTACCCACCTGGTTAACGCAGGCTGTGATGTGCGTATAGTCCAGGAACTTTTAGGCCATGCAAGCCTGTCCACAACCCAGCGCTATACCCATGTGGATATGGAACGGTTAAAAAAAGTATATGTCAAAGCGCATCCCCACGGGAAAAGGAAAACCCAATGAAGAATAAAAGTAATGAACTACAAGGGAATGGTACCGGAAAATTTCGCTCAACCACAGTATTGGCAGTACGCCGGGACGGCAAGGTTGCCATGGCCGGGGATGGCCAGGTAACTCTGGGGGAGACGGTGATGAAGAACAATGCCCGCAAGGTCAGGCGTCTTCTGGACGGCAAGGTCCTCTGCGGCTTTGCCGGGGCCACTGCCGACGCCTTTACCCTCTTTGACCGGTTTGAGGAAAAACTCAAGGAGTATTCCGGTGACCTTGCCCGGGCGGCGGTGGAGCTTGCCCAGGCCTGGCGCACCGACCGGGCCCTCAGGAAGTTGGAAGCCATGCTCCTGGTGGCGGACAAAGCCAAGACCCTGCTCATCTCCGGCACCGGGGATGTGGTGGAGCCTGCGGAAAACGCCCTGGCCATAGGCTCCGGGGGCAATTACGCCTATGCTGCGGCCCTGGCCTTTCTGGAAGGCAGCAGTTATTCTGCGGCAGAAATCGCCGAGAAGAGCCTTAGAATAGCAGGAAGCATCTGTATCTATACCAATGGGAATATTACCCTGGAGGAGCTGGACTGATGAGCGAAAAAAACCTGGACCGGCTTACCCCCCGGGAAATCGTTGCGGAACTGGACAAGTATATTGTGGGCCAGAAAAAAGCCAAGCGGGCGGTGGCAGTAGCCCTGCGGAACCGTATCCGGCGGCTCAAGCTGGACCCGGAAGTGCGGGAGGACATTGCCCCCAAGAACATACTCATGATAGGCCCTACGGGGGTGGGGAAAACCGAAATTGCCCGGCGCTTAGCAAAACTGGCGGGTTCCCCTTTCATAAAAGTGGAGGCCACCAAGTACACCGAGGTAGGCTATGTGGGCCGGGACGTGGAATCCATGATCCGGGACCTCATGGCCGCAGGGGTGCAGATGGTAAAACAGGAGATGCAGGAAACGGTCACCGCGGAAGCGGAAAAACGGGCCGAAGAAGCGCTGTTGGATCTCCTCCTCCCGGGTACCGGAAAAAAACCCAAGGAGCCAAAGACCCCGGACGGCCCGGTGGTACGGCCCATGGGAGCCTTTTCCATCAACCCCAATAACGGCGGCGGAAACGGAGCTTCCTTTATGGGCGCCGCCATCCAAGTGGGGATACCGGTATCCCGGAAGCAAAGCGGTGACACCCCTGAGCTTACGGCAGATTCGGAACAAACAGAAACCCTGAATGATTCTGCGGGAAGTACCGGAAACCAAAAAGACTTCGGGAACACTAATGATTCAAGAAATCAAAAAGACTCTACCCGTGAAAAATTCCGGGCCATGCTCCGGGATGGAAAACTTGAGGACCGGCTGGTTGAGATCACCATAAGCCAGAACCCCCAGTTTCCCATTGAAATGATGGGCGGCGGCGGCATGGAAGACCTGGAAAACAGCCTTTCGGGTATCGCCGGATTTTTCGGCGGCGGCAAGAAAAAGAAGCTGCTTCCGGTCAGCCGGGCCAGGGAAATCCTAAAAGCCGAGGAATCGGAAAAACTCATAGACCGTGACCGGGTAAGCGACGAAGCCCGGCAGCGGGTCTGCGAAACCGGCATCGTATTTATTGATGAGATCGACAAGATCGCCGTAAAGGGCGACCGGGGAGGGGGGCCCGATGTTTCTCGGGAAGGGGTACAGCGGGACATACTGCCCATAGTCGAAGGCGCCACGGTGAACACCAAGTGGGGCCCCGTGGACACCAGTCACATCCTCTTCATTGCAGCCGGGGCCTTCAATGTCAGCAAGCCCTCGGACCTGATCCCGGAACTCCAAGGCCGCTTCCCCTTGCGGGTGGAACTGGAATCCCTGGGCAAGGATGAATTCCTCCGTATCCTCACGGAGCCGAAAAACGCCCTGACCAAGCAGTACATCGACCTGCTGGGTACCGAGGATGTGACAATCGACTTTGTCCCTGAAGCCATTGAACGCCTGGCAGCCCTGGCTGCGGACGTGAATTCCCGGCTGGAAAACATAGGCGCCCGCCGGCTTCATACCATCATGGAGGCCCTTCTGGAGGAACTTTCCTTTGAGGCTCCGGATATTGCACCCACAAAAATTTCCATCACCGAAGCCTATGTGAACGAGCGGCTCAACGACCTGGTGGTGGACAACGACCTGGGGAGATATATCCTGTGATTGGGGTTAAAAGACGTTTAGTAAGTGCCGATGATAAGAATGGGAGAATGTAATGATATCGAATAACTTTGAAAAAACTGTGGATCTCCTGCACCGCTCCATGGATGCAGCCCTGATCCGCCGGGATGTGATAGCCAATAACCTTGCTAACTCGGAAGTTCCCAATTTTAAGCGGTCCAATGTGAACTTTGAGAGCGAGCTTAAGCGAGCCCTGGAAACAGAAAAACAGCGGCCCGCCCTGGACCTGACCCTGACTAATCCCAAGCACATCCCCAACTGGCGTGAGCGGGATTACCGGGACGTGGAACCCCGGCGGGTACTGGACTATACCAGTACGTCCAAAAACAACGGGAACAATGTGGACGCCGAGCAGGAAGTGATGCTGGCCCTGGAAAACCAGATGATGTATACCCTTCTGGCCCAGGCCCAGACTTTTGAATTCAGCCAGATCAATATGGTCTTGAGATAAGGAGATAGAATATGGGACTTTTCAGTTCGATTAACATAGCTGCCACGGGGATGAGTGCCGAACGGCTCCGCTCGGATGTGATCGCCGACAACATGGCCAATGCCTCCACCACCCGTACCGCCGAGGGGGGACCCTTCCGCCGGAGCCGGGTGGTGCTGCGGCCCCGGGTTGAACAGCCCTACTGGCGTTCGCCTTTTCTGCCGGACATGATGGACAACGGCCCAGGACAGGGGGTCCGGGTGGCGGAGATACAAAAGGACACCACCCCGAACCGTCTGGTCTACGATCCCACCCACCCGGATGCAATTAAAGCCGGACCCCAGGCTGGGTACGTGGAGATGCCCAACGTTGATGTGGTCACCGAAATGGTGGATATGATCGCGGCGACCCGGGCTTATGAAGCAAACGCTTCTATTATAGAAGGTTCCAAGACAATGTTTCTGCGGGCCCTGGATATAGGCAGCAGATAAATTAAGGGGGAGGGGATAGATGACAATTTACAAACCTGAACTGGTAAGCGGGGACAAGGTCCCCATGGCGATAACAAATCCCAAGCACCTGGTACCCCAGGGCGGGCCCTTCTCAATCGGCGGCAAACTTGCGGCCGGCCAGGGCTCCCTGATTTCCGAAATGGGAAACACCATTGGCGCCGAGGCGGTTCTCGGCACCGGCAGCTTTGAGGATGTGATGCTCCGGGCCCTGGACAGGGTCAGCGGGGAGCAGCAGTTTTCAGCGGATTTAACCCAAAGGGCCATCATTGAGCCTGGTTCCGTGGATGTCCATGACATAACCACCGCCCAGGCCAAGGCCAATATGTCATTGAACATAGCCCGGACCGTACTGAGCCGTGTGGTCCAGGGTTGGAAGGACATAATCAATACAAGATAAGGGCCATTAGCAGGGCTGCTAAAGCAGCTTAACATAGTTATAAATTAAAGGAGAAATCCGGCGTTGCCGGGTTTCCCGTTCTTCTGGGGAGGGGAACTATGAACGAATTTTTCAAAAAAATCTTTGGACAGATCTCAGGACTTTGGGGCAAGTGGAGCTGGCTGCAAAGGGGCATACTCATCGGTATAACCGTGGCGGTCATCGCCGGGCTTATCGCCCTGGTGACGGTTTCTTCTGCACCCACCCTGGTGCCGGTCATCGATGTGTCTATCAAGGACGAGATTAGCCGGGACCGGATCATCACCCGGATCAACGAGGAGGGGGTTAAAACCTCAATCAACGCTTCCGGGGTTATCATGGTGGAGGATGCCAAGACTGCCCAGCGTTTGCGGTCCATCCTTATCCGGGAGGACCTTATCCCCTCGGGAACCGACCCCTGGGCCATCTTCGACAAGGATCGCTGGTCCATTACCGACTTTGAGCGGAACGTCAACTTCCAGCGGGCCCAAACCCAGATGGTTACGGACCATATTAAATCTATTGATGATGTAGACGACGCTAACGTTACTATCGTGTTTCCGGCCCGGGAGCTTTTTTCCGCAGACCAGAACCCGGTTACCGCCAGCGTTATTATCACCCCCCGGCCGGGCAGCGATATTACGGCGAACCGCAAAAAAATCGAAGGCATCCAGAAGCTCCTCAAATTTGCCATCGAGGGCCTCAAGGACGAGAACATCGTTATCGCGGATCAGAACGGCATGATGCTCAACGATTTTGCGGGCATGGCGGAATTTGACCGCCTGGCGGTGATAGAGCGGGAAACCAAACTGGTCCAGGGCCTGGAAGCCAAGTACCGGGCCATGGCGCTCAAGTCCCTCCAGGGGACCTTCAGCTCCGACCGGGTCCGGGAACTCAATATCAAGATCGATATGGATATGTCCAAGAAGGCGGTAAGTACCGAGGAATACTTCCCCATCACCATAAAGCCCCGGACCCCGGGCCTTTCCTACGACGATTCGGAAAGCGCCAAATCCATTACCCGGTCCTTTTCCAACTCTAGCACCGCCTGGGAAGGCACGGGCTTTAACCCCGAAGGCCCTGCGGGGGTAGAGGGCCAGACCGCCCCGGCTTTCCGGGACATGTCCAACCTCTACGGAAAGGTGAACCAGGAAACCAGAACCCAGAACGAAGAAATCAACAGCCGGCATATACAGGAAGAAAAAAGTCCCAGTATTGACCGGGTAACCGTATCGGTGAATATCGACGGAACCTGGAAATTGAAGTATGATGAAAAGAAGAACCCGGTGATACTGGTGGATGGTTCCCGGGAACGGGAATATACCCCGGTTGCGCCGGAGGATCTTAAGGCCGCCCAGGCCTTGATCCAGGACGCCATTGGGTTCAGCGCCGGCCGGGGGGACTCAGTAACGGTGCAGAACATCCGCTTTGACCGGACCAAGCAGTTTTTCGACGAGGACGCCGACTACCACCGGCAGAAGCAGATGCAGACCACTATCCTGGTGCTCCTTTCAGGGGTGGCCCTGCTCCTGGTCGCCTTTATCGCCTTCCGGATGATCACCCGGGAGATGGAACGGCGTCGGCGGCTTCGGGAAGAGGAACTTGCCCGGCAGCATCAGGAGATGCGGGAACGGGCCTTCCAGGAAGCGGAGGAAGAAGGGGTGGAGGTATCCATGTCCGTGGAAGAGCGGAAGCGCATGGAACTCCAGGAGAACGCCATCAATATGGCGAAGGAACATCCCGGGGATGTAGCCCAGCTTATCAGAACCTGGCTTTTGGAGGAATAGTATATGGCAAAAGCAGCAGCTCCAGGCGGCGGCGCCGCCGCGGGAGGAAAGAAAAAAGGTGTCAAGGATTTTACCGGGCGCCAGAAAGCCGCAGTTTTCCTGGTCAGTATAGGATCGGAAATATCTGCGGAGATTTTTAAGTACCTCCGGGAAGATGAAATAGAAACCCTCACCTTTGAGATAGCCCGGCTTGAAACCATAGAGCCGGATCAGAAAGAGGCGGTCCTCATAGAGTTCCAGGAACTCATGATGGCCAATGAGTTCATCACCACAGGGGGTATCGACTATGCCCGGGAACTTCTGGAAAAATCCCTGGGAAGCCAGAAAGCCATTGATATTATCAACCGCCTCACTTCCAGTCTCCAGGTACGGCCCTTTGACTTTATACGACGCACTGATCCTGCGCACCTCTTAAACTTTATCCAGCAGGAACACCCCCAGACCATCGCACTTATTCTGGCATACCTGGAGCCCCAAAAGGCGTCACTGATCTTGCAAAACCTCCCCCATGAGGTACAGAGCGATGTGGCTAAGCGTATCGCCACCATGGACCGGACCAGCCCTGAGGTGCTCCGGGAAGTGGAACGAGTTCTGGAGAAAAAACTCTCCACCCTGTCCAGCGAAGACTACACCGCCGCAGGTGGTGTGGAAAGCATCGTAGAAATACTGAACATGGTTGACCGTTCATCAGAGAAGCAGATCATAGAAGCCCTGGAAGACGAGGACCCGGAACTGGCTGAAGAGATCAAGAAACGGATGTTCGTGTTCGAAGACATTGTCATGCTGGACGACCGGGCCATACAGCGGGTTATGCGGGAAGTGGATTCCCAGGAACTTTCCAAGGCCCTCAAATCGGTGGATACGGAAGTGCAGGATAAGATATTCCGGAACATGTCAAAACGCGCCGCTCAGATGCTGAAGGAAGATATGGAATTTATGGGCCCTGTACGGCTTAAGGACGTTGAGGAAGCCCAGCAGAAGATCGTATCCATAATCAGGCACCTGGAAGAGACCGGGGACATTGTGGTTGCCCGGGCCGGTGAGGATGAGTTAGTCGTATGATTACTAAAGCTGTTTTCAGGCCAGGGGAACTGGTCATGGTGGATCAAAAAGTTTTTCTGGAGCCCCCCCAGGCTTATGCGGAGCTGCCCTCCTTTTCGAGCCCCGCCCTGGAGCCCCTGGATGAACTTGAAGAGATGCCGGAATTTCTCGGCCCCACTGCAGACGATCTCAGGCGGGAAGCGGAACTGTTCAAAAGTAATTGGGACGCAGAACGGGAAGCCATGATCGCCGAAGCTAAGGACAAGGCGGAAGCCATTGTCGCCGACGCCCAGGCCAATGCCGGCGAAGAGACCCTCCGGGCCGCCGAGGAAGCCCAGGAACTAAAAACCCGGGCGGAAGCGGAGGCGGAGACCCTCCTGGCTGAGGCAAAACAAAAGGCGGAAGAGCTTGAAAACTCCGCCCAAACCACCTTTGAGAAGGATCGCAAAGAGGCAGTCGATGCGGGAACCAAGGAAGGTCGGGAAGCAGGATACGCCGAAGGAAAAGCCGAAGCGGATCGCCTGATTGAGCGGGTCCAAACCGTGCTGGAACGGGCCCAGGGCCGGCGGGAAGAAATCCTGGAAGAGACGGAACAGCAGATCATCGATCTGGTGCTCATTTTGACCCGGAAGGTTATCAAGATCCTTTCGGAGACCCAAAAGGATGTGGTCAAAGCCAATGTAAGCGAAGCCCTGAGTAAAGTTAAGGGCCGGGGAGATATTATTATCCGGGTGAACATGACGGATGTAAAACTCACCACCGAACACATCAACAGTTTTATTACGAAGATGGAAGGTGTCAAGGGCATACAGGTGGCGGAGGATTCCACGGTTGGTCCCGGGGGCTGCATCATAGAAACCGATTTTGGGGAAATTGACGCCCGGATCAGCAGCCAGCTTTCTGAGCTTGAATCGAAAATACTGAATATGACCCCCATAAAGACGAAACCAAAGTCCCCTGCGGGGCCCTCGGTCTCCGGAGGACAGACCTCCGGCAGGGGGCTTGGCGCCCTCAGCGAGCAAGCTGAAACAGCGGACAGCGAAGCGGCTGAATAGGGGAGTGTATGGAAACCTTATTAGACAAGTATATTGAAACTGCGGAAGAAGTTGAAACCATAAAATACGTGGGCCATGTGATAAAGGTCCAGGGTATACTCATAGAAAGTCTCGGCCCTTCCGCCGTGATAGGAGAAGTGTGCCGCATAGAAGTACCCCGGGGTAAAGGGGTCATCCAGGCAGAAGTGGTGGGCCTCTCCAATGGCATAGTGCAGCTCATGGCCTACGAGGATATTGAAGGCATTGAGATAGGCAATAGGGTAGTGGCCTCAGGCGCTGCATTAGGGGTTGCAGTTTCCAACAAACTATTGGGCAGGGTCCTGGACGCCATGGGCCGCCCCAGTGATGGGAAGGGCGAGATAGATTCCCCCCTGCAGTATCCTGCCATCGCCAGCCCCCCGCCCCCCCTGAGCCGCAGACGTATTAAAGAGCGTATTGCAACCGGGGTGCGGGCCATAGACGGCATGTTAGCCGCAGGCCGTGGGCAGCGTCTGGGGATCTTCGCCGGTTCCGGGGTGGGGAAGTCCACCCTCCTGGGCATGATAGCCCGGAACACCAATGCTGATGTTAATGTTGTTGCCCTCATCGGAGAGCGGGGCCGGGAAGTCAACGATTTTATTGAAAATGATCTGGGCCCCGAAGGCCTGGCCCGGAGCGTAATTATTGTAACCCCTTCTAATTCCCCCCCCCTGGCCCGGCTTCGGGGCGCCTACACTGCCACTGCGGTGGCAGAATACTTCCGCGACCAGGGCCTGGACGTGATGCTCCTCTTTGACTCGGTCACCCGTTTCGCCCGGGCCCAGCGCGAAATAGGCCTGGCAATCGGGGAACCCCCGGCCACCCGGGGCTATACCCCCAGCATGTTTGACTCCATGCCCAAGCTCCTGGAACGCAGCGGCACTTCCGACCGGGGATCCATCACCGGCTTCTACACCATCCTGGTTGACGGGGACGACATGGACGAGCCTGTGGCGGACACAGTCCGGGGTATCCTGGACGGCCACATCATCCTTTCACGGGACCTGGCTCAGCGTTACCATTACCCCGCCATCGACGTGCTCACCAGCATATCCCGGCTGGCCCCCGCCGTATCCGGCCCGGTGACCAACAAAGCTGTGGGCTACATACGCCGGCTCATGGCGGACTATGCGGCGGCTGAGGACCTTATCAACGTGGGAGCCTACCGCACAGGCTCCAATCCAGCTATTGATCAGGCCATCGCCAAGCGGGAGGCCATTGAGAATTTCCTCGTCCAGAATGTGGATGAAAAATCCACCATGAGCGAAACCCTAAAGACCCTGGCCGCCATAGCGGACATGCAGATCCCCGATGAAGAGCTGTCCCGGTACCGCGCATGAGGCGTTTCAGATTTGCCCTGCAAAAAGTTCTTGAACTGAGAGAACATGTTGAAGCTGAAGCAAAAATAGAACTGGGCCGGGCCATGGGCGCCCTCAACCTCATAGAACAGCGCATAAAAACTGTGGCAGAGCAGCGCAATAATGCTGTGGCGGAACGCTTCGCCCCGGGCAGGGATTTTTCGGAAATGCAGAACTACGAACGGTACATAGTCAGGCTCGACCAGACTAAGGAAAAGCTCCTCAAGGACGCCTCCCTGGCGGAACTGGATGTGGCGGAAAAGCGGGACATCTACCTGGAAGCCGCCAGGGACCGCAAGGTCCTGGACAAGGTCAAGGAACGCCGCACCGGGGAGTACCGCAAGGAAGCCCTGGCTGAGGAGAACAAGGAACTGGATGAAGTGGCAGGGCGCCTCTTGCAACGCAGTTCCCCGCGCATGAGGGACCGGGAAGGGTAAGCTGGCCCGGCATCCTGTTAAATAGTAAAAGGATGCCCATAAATTCTACAAATATACGCCTTTTCATCCCCCTTTTGTTCTGCTATAATTCAAATATGAAAAATTATATGCTAAGACTAACATTATTTACGGCCCTCTTTGCGGGTCTCTGTGGAGCTTTGGCGGCCCAAACGCCGCTGACTATTTATGCTATCAAGGGGCCCTCAGGGGTCGGCATGATCCGGCTCTTTGACCGGCCCCCGGCCCTGCCCGGCGGTCCGGCGAAACTGGAAGCCCTAGCCCAGGCGGACCTGATGGCGGCGAAATTCATTTCAGGGGAAGCCAAAATCGGCATACTCCCCGCCAATGTGGCGGCCAAAATCGCTTCTACCGGCAAGCCCATCCAGATTGCGGCGGTGACCGGTACGGGTATGCTGAGCCTTTTGACCAGTGACAGCGCTGTCCGCAGTATTGCGGACCTTAAGGGAAAGTCTGTGGAGGTGGCAGGGCAGGGCGCCACCCCAGATTATGTTTTCAGGCGCATACTCCTTTCCAAGGGGATCAACCCTGACAAGGATATCCAGCTGGGCTATGCCCTGGCCTATCCTGAAATAGCCCAGTCCCTTATCGCCGGCCGGGTTTCTACGGCCCTGCTTCCTGAACCTTTTGCCACCATGGCCCGTACCGGTAAGCCGGAACTCAGGGTGGTGGGGGATATCCAGGCTGAGTGGGTAAGCGCCGGGGGCAGGGGCAATTACCCCATGACAGTCCTTGTGGTGGACGCCGACTATGCTAAGGCCCAGCCCGCTGTTATCAGGACTGTGCTGAGCGCCCTCAAGGATTCTATCGAATGGGTAGTTGCCCATCCCGCCGAGGCTGGGGCGCTTGTGGAAAAGTACGACTTGGGACTCCGGGCGCCGGTGGTAACTGCGGCTATTCCCCGGAGCAATTATATTTTTATCCCCGTAAAAGAGGCCCGGCCTTCCCTGGAAGCGCTTTATAGAACTTTCTTGGAATTTTCTCCTGTCTCAATCGGGGGCGCCCTTCCGGCGAACAGCTTCTACCTTGATCTCTAAGAACTGGTGGTGGAGCCTTGCAGGTATTGTAAGCTTCATCGCCTTATGGGAAATCGGAGCTTTGGCGGCTGGGAGTGATCTTATCTTTCCCGGCCCTCTGCCGGCGGCTCGGCGCTTTGTTGAACTGCTGCAAAGCCCCCGTTTCCTCCGCGCCCTGGGGGGAAGCTTCCTCCGGGTGCTTTTGGGGATACTCCTCTCTGCGCCCCTGGGTATGGTCCTGGGTATAGCTGCCGGGCTGGACAAGCGGTTCAGCGCCTTTTTGTCGCCCTTCTTTTCAGTTATCGCTGCCACCCCGGTGATGGCGGTGATCCTCATCGCCTTTCTGGTATTCGGCTCCGAGCGCACCCCGGTCTTTACCGCCTTCCTCATGGTCTTCCCGGTGATGGCTGCCAATGCCATGGCCGGGGTTCGGGCGGTGGATCCCAAGCTCAGGGAACTTTTTGCCCTTTACGGCTTGTCCCGCAGCGAAACAGTGCGGCGCCTCTACATTCCGGCGATCAAACCCTTCATCCTGGGGGGGATGCGGAGTTCCCTTTCCCTTTGCTGGAAGGTGGTGGTGGCTTCGGAGGTGCTGGTCCAGCCTTTGCTGGCCCTGGGTACCGGTATGCAGCGGGCTAAGGCCCAGTTTGAAACCCCGGAACTCTTCGCCTGGACCGCAGCCACGGTGATCGCCGCCGCCCTTTCCGAGGCCCTCTTTACCCTTGCCGCAACTGGGTCAGGCAAAAGGCGTTTAGCAGCGTGAGTATTTCTGTTGAAAACATTTCTTTCAGTTATGGTGAAAAATCTGTTTTCAAAGACCTTTCCATGGAAATAGGGGAGGGTGAAAGCCCGGTAGTAATACTCGGCGCCTCAGGCTGCGGCAAGACCACCCTTTTGCGGCTCATGGCGGGTCTCCTTAAACCAAGCTCCGGCGCGGTGGAATCCAGCGACAGGGCTTCCTTTGTGTTCCAGGAAAACCGGCTCCTCCCCTGGTACACGGTGCTGGAAAATGTCAGCCTCCCCATAGAGACACTATTAGGTAAGCCTGAAGCCCGTGAAAAGGCCCGGCAGTTTCTGGAACTGGTTTCCCTGGGGGATAAGGCCAACGCTTTTCCCACCGAACTTTCCGGGGGCCAGGCCCAACGAGCCGCTATTGCCCGGGCTTTTGCCTACCCGTCACCATTACTGTTTATGGATGAACCCTTTCAGTCCCTGGACATACCCCTGCGGCTCCAGCTTATGGACACGGTACTTGCCCTGCTGGAAAAAGAAAAACGTCTCACCCTTTTGGTAACCCACGATCCCCGGGAGGGAATCTACCTAGGCCGGCGCATCCTGGTCCTGGGCGCCGCTCCCGCCGGGATCATCCTTGATGAAGGGGTGGATTTTTCCCGGGAAGACCGCGCCTACGGGGCCGCCGCCCACAGCGGGCTTGAGAAAAGGCTCATGGATGCCCTGAGGCAGGGCCCTATAGGCTGAGTTCTTTTCTGTAGGCGACGACATAGGGCGCCAGGCGTTCCCGTTTTTCTCCGGGGAAACGAATCCAGTTGTTTCGACATGCCGGCGAAAGTATCTATATGTTATACTAAACTAACATCATAGGCAAAAAAAACCCTTTTTCGCTAAAGTCCAAACACGCTTCTTCCGGTGAGGGAAACCAACAGAACAATACTGAAGGGGCGATTATTTTTGTCAGCGTTGTAGCTATAATAGGTCCCGTCCTCGCTGCCTAAGGCCATGGGAACGGCTAAGGATACCGCCATATGGGGTAGTGGATTTATTCTGATCCCCGGCACGAGCTGTGCGGTATTTTCTTTAGGGGCATACAGAAACTGAAGGACAAAGCGGAGGTCCTTGAACCAGTCGGGTCTAAAACGCAGGTTAAGGGCGGTATTCAAGCCGCCAATAAAAGGAGATACCTCCTCTTCCCGTAAATCAGTTTTTGGGCGGAATAAACCAGAGCCTGCTTCGCCATTATAAAATACTTCGGCATTGACCGTCAGTTTGTCCGTAAAGAAATCCTGTAAAACCCCAAGGTTGGCGGAAAAGTTCCAATTATCCCAGGTATCATGATCGTCAGTAAAGGGATGCTGAACTGAGGTCATCCCTTCAGTATAGAGTTCAGTTTCCTTAATCGTTTTCTTAACGGAGATAAAAGCTCTCAGGGGCATGGCTGCAAGGAAAAAGGCTCCCACATCAATATCCGCCCAGGGAAAGGCTAGATTGTATTTAGCGCCGTATCCAATCTCGCGTAAACCAGGATTAATACTGTTATCTTCTATAAAACCACGACGGTGCAGGGCAAGGACTTGCAGACCCCCAATGCCGATAGGGATATCGGCCCTGGCCACGATTGCACTCTGGCTGGAGTTCAATGCGACTTTCCACCAGGGCCCGTTGGGCACCCTGGCTAACAGGTTGGTAAACGGAAAATTAGAAGAAATCCCCCAGGTAGGTTCGTACTTTCCTGCCCGGATAAAAACAGCATTTTTAATCGTATAATCAAAGAAAAATTGGTCGACGTACAAGGAAAAATTGGGGTAGTAAAAGCCAAAGCTGTTTTTTACCCGAAACACATCGGAGATCTGGACATCAAGCCCCATACCACCGGCCATTCCCAGACCTACAATATGTGTGTACTCATTTTCCTTGCTCGACGAATCCCAGTGCCAAGGAGCCTGGTTCCAACCGGGAGCAATACCGGCATTGAAATAATAGGAAGCGTCCAGGGAGGCCCCTGTTTTTCGCAACAGAAAGGCCGGCACATTCTTTGCAGGAACGCTTTCTTCCTTGACATCACCCTTCTCTCCGGGGGACACTTCTTCCGTATCCACCGGCTCGTTAAACAGGGTGTCCATATCCCAATCAGAAAAATCTGTGTCATCCGCCCATACTACAAAGAATAATGAATGAAACAGCAATAGTAACAAAAAAGCACGCCGCATTATCGGTTCACCGACTCCAGAAACGTTTTTGAATAGACTGAGTCGGCAATCTTTTCAAAAGAAGGTTTATTAATTGTAATCAAAGTCCGCTCTTTTACCAATTTTCCGTTAATCACGGCCCCCCGCAGGGCTTCTTCAAACAGAATCTGGGTAGGAACAAACCGCTTCCCTGTCCTCTGATAATCGAGGATAGCCGAGGTCCGCATCAACTGGCCGGAAAGGCTGTAATCTTCGGTTTTCCGTACCAGGCCGTCCTCACTGATCCATAGCTTCATCCGGGGATAGGTAAGCCCGGCGCTTACCTCTTCCAGGGTAAGGAGACGGCATTTGAACCGTCCCAGAACGGTATCTTCCCCGTTTACAACCCGGTAATCATCCGCCAGAGTGGAGCGGGTAAAATCGGAATTTCGGGCGTTAGTATTTTGGAACCGTTCACTGCTGCTTGTGGTGTTAAAACGACGGCTATCGGGATCGTAGAACCATAGGGTGTCATCCTGTTTCAGATATCCCTGTCCCCGGCTAATTTGGGGCTGCATAATAATTATCACATATATTGCCCGGGAATCCCGACGAAATACCCCTGCCACAGTGGTGGACCGGTCCTGTCCGGGTTTATCCTGAACAATAGTATATTCCGCAGAAAAATCCGTATCATAATAACTGGCAAGGCCATCCGCATTGCGTAGCAGTTCTAAATCGGTAATTGCCCAAAGGAAATGTGCGGAGAATACCAGCAGAGAAACCAAAAGTGTATGACAGAAACGTGTATTCATCAATCATTTCCTCCGGATAACATCCCTGGCAATGGATTCCGTGATGAGCGGAATGCCGGAAGCCAAATTGCCGCCATCAGGATAGAAAAAAACACGGCAAGATTGATAAGCATCGTATTGGAAAGATAGAGAGGTGTTAAGCGTCCATTCTTCATGAAGATTTCAAAACTGGGAAACCAGGAAAGGGGAATAAACTGTACCGCCCGGGACAAAATAAATGCGAAGATAAAGCCCGCGATCAGGGAAAGCAGCCCTAACCCAAGGGTCTCCAGTATCAAAATGTGCCGTACATCAGCTTCATGAAAGCCAATGGCCCGCATGGTCCCCATTTCCCGGGATCGTTCGTGGAGAATGAGATTGTAGGTTACCATGGCGCTTACCAAAATAATCACCATCATCATCAAATACAAAAAATAGGTAATGATGTTTATGGCGCCCAAGAGATCCGCAACTTCTGAAAGATATACCGGAATAGTAAGGACAAATATTTTTACTCCATTCCATGGTTGATCTCTCTCCCGTATCAGTTCATCCCGATCCTGCACCAGCGGAGCGGTCGGAATATTTTTCTCTAATTCCTTCTGTAAAATATTTTTTTTTACATTTGTTTCCCGTCGATCATTGAAGAACAACCCGATACTAGAACATTCATCTGCTCTGAATAAAAAGAGTCTGTTAAGGGTGGGACGGGAAACATAGGCCTTATAATAACCAAAAAGTGTTGAATCCTCCACAATACCTCTAACCACAAATACACCGGTATTACTTTGACCAAATCGGGTTTTTACCCCCAGGACAAGACTATCCCCAAGGCGAACCCCCAGCTCTTTGGCTACGGGAACGGAGAGCAGGATGGTATCTTTATCCTCTGAAAAACTTTGACGTTCCTGGTAAACAAGGCTATCAAAATAGTTTTTTTCGGTATTCCAATCCACTCCAATGGTATACTTAAGGGATAGCGCTGATCCATTAAAATAGAGAATCCCGTCGCTGGACAATGTCCGCATGACGGCACGCGCCGGATTAATTTTTGTATTTTTAATTACCCAGCCGATTTTAATCATATCAAGTATTTTTATATGGTCTGTCTCTATCTGTCCTTTGTCATAACCATTAATAATAATATCACCGGCATAATGAGACTGGGCTGAATTATAGATATTTTCGTACATCCCGTCTTTAATAGAAGTAATAAAGGTAACAATACCAAAGCTAAAGGTCAATGCCAGAAAGAGAAAGAGATACCGGCGGCGGTAACGAAAGAGATATTTCATGGCCAAGTGCGGTACCAGTAAAAATTTCATGTTTATCCCTGCCGCACCGCAACAATAGGATTCACACGAACCGCCATTTCCACCGGATAGAGGGATGCGGCAATGCCAAGAAACAGTGAAACACCAAAGGATGCCAATGCCGCGGAGGGTAAAAAAGAAATCTGTACCATTTGATCATCCAAGAGAGAGGCAATAAGCGTATTGGAAATGATAATATCAAAGCCGTTGATGATGCGGAGAAAACAATAGCCCCCCAGAATACCAAGGATGCCAGCAATACAAGCGAGAATGAGGTTTTCACCCAGGATAAGGGTGCGGATATATCCATCATAGGCGCCCATAGCCCTCAGGGCGCCTATTTCCTTTGTTCGCCTGAATACTGAAATTAAAAGAATATTTACTGCGGCGATGATACCGGCCACACTCACCAGAAACATTCCGATGTTAAATAAGTTTTTTATAAGCAGCATAAGAATAGCGGAACTACCCGCTGCTATACGCCAGCCCACCGCGGTAACTTCAAAGGGGGCAAGTTTTTTGTTGAGCGATGCAATTACGGCCCCAGGATTCACTCCCTTCTTAAGGCGGAGGATAATGAAATTCCAATCGCCTCCTACCGGTATATTTTGCTGATCCGCTTCTTCTTTTGAATTTTGCAAAACATTTTTAAGGAAATCCACAGAAAAACTTTCTTCTTCGTCGCCTTCTCTCCCAAAATCACCGCTAAAAAAATCATCCAAATCTATCCCAAACAAAAGGGAGTCTTTCTGGTCAAGCTCTATATCTGAAGCAGCAACCTGTATTGACTCAAGCACCCGAACCGTCTGAGGATCGGCGATGACTATTTTGTTCATAAAAGTGCCGGGATTCCGGTAGCGATAGATCCCCACCAGGGGAACATCTCTGATCTTGAACCCTGTAGTCCCTCCTGCGGTAAGCAACAGAGAATCACCAATAGCCGGACGCTGTCCGGTTTGTTTTTCAATACGCTCTGCTCTATCGGCGCTTATCATGACGCCGTATTCGTTTGCTTCCAGAAAGCGCCCTTCCTCAAGGAGGATTCCCGGAAAGGCAGTGAAATAGGTTGACGCATCTATCCCGCAGAGCAGAACCCCCTCCCGGACCCCCAGGGCATCCAAAAATGCACGACTTGATACCTGACTGGTAACAACACTAATGCCCGGTTCTTCAAGGATAAGTTCCCGTACCATATCATACGCGGGAAAAGAAGGGATATTGAAATATTCATCAATTACGGGTGTATTGGCGCCAAAGAGATTCATGGTTACATCGGATGTTTTCTGGATAACCACATCCCCGGTAAGGCTTTCCACAAAAGCGTTCCGCAAGCCCTGATCGGACTTCCCGAGTATGCTGTTCCCGATAAAAAGAATAAAAGTAATAACCCCGATAAGCAGGATTATTACCAAACTATTTTTTTTATTCCGGGTTATATTTTTAAGCATAAGCTGCCAATTCATCGTCGCTTCTCCGATTCTATACGACCATCCTTTAAAAAAACAATGTGATTAGCCATTTCCCAAATATCCGGATCATGGGTTGAAAAAATAAAAGTCGTCCCCTCTTCCTGATTTATTTTTTTCATAAGTTCCAATACCCGCTCCCCATTGGCGGAATCCAGGTTTGCCGTGGGTTCATCGGCAATAACTATTTTTGGTCTGGTTACCAACGCCCGGGCGATAGCCACACGTTGCTGTTGTCCGCCGGAGAGCTCTGAAGGCTTATGGGTTTTCCTATCCCCTAACCCGACTTCCTCCAAAAGGTATTCAACCCGTTCCCGTCGTTCAGCACGGGCAGTCTTTTTTTGTGCGATTGTTAGGGGAAGTTCTACATTCTCAAAAACCGTTAAAACCGGCAGCAGATTAAAAGATTGGAATACAAACCCAATGCTTTCCTGCCGTATGCGGGTCAGTTCCTTACGGCGGAGGTTCCCGGTCTCTTTACCGTCGATAAGTACCCTGCCGCTGCTTGGGGTATCAATGAGGCCGATAATGTTCATTAGGGTAGTTTTTCCTGAACCCGAAGGACCGGCTACGGAAACAAAATCACCCTTGGATAGTTCCAGAGAAATCCCGTTCAAGGCATCTACGCCGAGTTTTCCCATGGGGTAGCTTTTCCAAATGTCCCTTAGCGTAATCATCTTACCGGCACCTCATCGTCCTTCCTGCTTAAGCACGGTTACCACGGTCTTAAACAATATAGAAATATCCAGTAAAAGGGACATATTCTTGATATAATACAAATCGCGCTGCATTTTTTTACGGGTATCTTCTCCGGAAGGCGAATGATACTCCCCCGATACCTGATCCCATCCAGTAAGGCCTGGTTTTACCAATAGGCGCTGGCGGTAAAAGGGAATATTCTTCTCCAGATGACTAACAAAAACAGGCTGCTCCGGCCGGGGTCCGATAAAACTCATATCACCCCTAATAATATTAATACATTGTGGAATTTCATCAATCCGGGTTTTGCGCAGGAAATCACCGAATTTCGTTATACGGGGATCATTGTTAGTAACCATGCCGCCGGTATTTTTTTCTATCCGCATGGTACGAAATTTTATAATAGTAAATTCATTACCAAAAAGACCAACCCGCTTCTGAAAGAAAAAAGCAGATCCCGGACTTTCTGCTTTTATCATCAGGATGATAAGGGGGAAAAAAGGCAGTGCTAAAATCAAGATCAATAGGGCTATTATTATATCGCCTATTCGTTTAAAATATTGATACAGGTTTTTGACGTTTAGATTAATACTTCGTAAAAACCAGAGTTCATTTACCGAATCAATGGGAATACGCCGCAAATATGTTTCATAAAAATCAGCTATATTGAAAAAAAAGACGCGGCTATGCAAAAGTTCAAACAGGATATCTTGCAGGATGTAAGAAATATTTATATCATTAGCAAAAACTATTGCCTGGATATTATTTTTTTTGATTTCATTTATAAATGATGCTTTTTCTTTACACACCGGTATACCGCAATAATCATCTCCCTCATAGGTATCATCAAATATAAAGGGAACATGATAGGTCATATACGAAAAATTGCTGGTGTTATGTAATAAATCGGCAACCGTATTGTTAATACCAATAAAAATAATATTAGACACGGGAAAATACTTTTTTAATACTACGCTAAGAAACCATCGCCAAAACCCAATAAGGGCAAAGGCGAAGGATGAAAATAACAACAGAATAGTTTTCGGCACAATTAGTGAGTCATAATTGAGATAATAAATAGAAAAACCAAAAAACGTACAAATAATGGCAACAAGAAATATGGTCCATATTGTTTTATAGCCTGCATAGGGCATTTCCAGGGAATAAAACCCAAGGGTGTAAAAACAGATTATCCAGGCTATGATTACCGGAAGCATCACCCATATATGGACAAAATAATCATGAATAGACGGAAAGAGACGCCACCGTATGACAAGCGCCATGTGTACCGAAATAAGGAGTAATATAATATCAATAATAGCTATAAAAAATTGACGTTTCTTTCGAGATAGAGCCATAAAATTTTCTTATTCTTTTCCTATTTTTTTCAGATATTCCAAGGTTGTTTCCGGCACGAGCTTGGAAATCTCTACGAAGTTCTTTTCTTCAAGCAGCTTCCGTACCTTTGATGCGCTAATTGGCGTTCCATCCACTTCTTTCCTGGGAATTACTTCAAATTCGATGCCATGCTGCGGTAATATCCGCTTCATAGTATCGTTATATTGGCGTGTTACATTGTCCAATGGCTCTTCCCCGGCAAAACGTACGTTTATACCTAAAGTAGGAGCTATTTCTTCCGCGAAAATGGTAACATCATTTGACGGGTCAATCACCCGATCCTGTATTTTCGATTTATTAAAATAGTCGTTGAACGTGAGGGATGAAATAATAAACTTACCGCTTGGCAGTACGGTAACATTCGGTAAGTCTTTCACGCCGGCTTTGATAAGCTCTAACCTGTCTGCAAATGGGAATATAGACTTGTCTTCTTCCACCGCAAAGATATAGAGCCGTTCAACCTGTTGTGCGGCGTACTCCGCGAGATACCGGTGACCGAAGGTAAATGGATTGCAGTTCATGACAATAGCGCCGATTCTTGTTTTATGCTCAAGCAGCGATCTTTTGTATTTTTCTAATTCAGCGGTGTATTCGGAGGGAATATTTGTAGAGGATGCCGTGTTTTTCTGTAGGGCTGATTCCGGAATACCGAATAAATGCGGAAATGCAGACAGTGCACAGGGTGGAGCGGCGTTTTCTTTAGGCGCAGAAAAAAAATCATGTTTTTCGAGAACTTTATAGAGGGCATCTGCTATGGCGCGATTGCCGTTTTCATTCCAATGCAACTGATCAATAAACACTTCACCGTAAGAATGAGGACGCTGTAAAATTTGGGATAAATCAGTCCAACAATAGTGCTCTGATGGAGAAGCCGAGGTAATCACAATATCTCCCGGCTTTACTGGTAAAAGAAATAGTTGGCGTAAATAGTCCTCATGGCGCCCATGTATATAGCCGCCATAATTCCGTACGATGAAATGCCGCTCCGGAACATGCCTATTTAACAGCGCTTGTAAATATGATGAAGTCGTGCCGCTGTCCGGCGCACCATAACCAAAAAGTCTACAATCGCCATAGAAATAAATGGTTTGCACCGGGTTTTCAGGCTGCCCGATTGTTACTCGGTGACCATCTTTAATGTTTACATATTTTCCTTCTTTGTCATTGTAAATACGAAGATTATTAGTATCTAAATAAGAAGAAGAAGGAGTCATCATTTCGAGCACATCCGACGGCGTATAGGAAAACTCATTATAGGTGGATGTGGTAAATATACCCTTTTTTAATCCTTGTATAAATTTCCCTAATGAACTGTGCCCATTCAAAATATCAGTTTCGTTTTCTGTTCCTTTTTTTTGTGGAAATAACGGAGCGTGATATGTAAGTAAGTTAACGTAGGGATAGATGGAAGTAAAGAGGATTAGTGGTCTTTCATAAAGGAAATAGAAATGCAGAATCTGTATTAATGATGGCAGCTGCACAATCCGCGTTTTAGTTCCTTTCAGATATTTCTCAGCCGCATAATCGATAACCGGTTTGATGATAAAGATCACATCTACATCTTTCAGATCGATTGTATCGAGCGTACCGGAAACAAAACTGCCAAAATGAATGACATCGTGATAATTTATTATAAAAGGAATTCTTGAACAGGCATGCATTGTTATTCTTTCATCCATACGAAATGATAAAGCGATCGGTTCCATCAAAGGCCAATATTGCTTTTCTGTATAGAGAACAATGTTTTTATATCCCTTGTCAACGCACCATTGTGTGGCTGTATAACCTGCCGCATACAACTCATGGATTTGAGAAAGCCATTTTTGCATAATATCGTGTGCAAGGGATGGAAGGAAATTATGCTCTGCCTTGTCCGCATTTACTTGTACTGACTTATTTTTCTGTAGGCTCCGATTTTTTAAAATTTCACACGGTAGAATGGTTTTGACAATTTCCTTCAGCGTAATTTTCAACTTAGTTTCCTTGAGGCTATTTACCACATTTTTCTTGCAAATACTTTAACGTTGTTTCCGGCACCAGCTTTGAAATCTTCACGAAGTTCTTTTCTTCAAGCAGTTTCCGTACTTTTGATGCGCTAATTGGCGTGCCATCCACTTCTTTCCTGGGAATTACTTCAAATTCGATACCGTGCTGCGGTAATATCCGCTTCATAGTATCGTTATATTGGCGTGTTACATTGTCCAATGGCTCTTCCCCGGCAAAACGCACGTTTATACCTAAAGTAGGAGCTATTTCCTCTGCAAAAATAGTCACATCATTTGACGGGTCAATCACACGATCCTGCATTTCTGATTTATTAAAATAATCTTTGAACGTGAGGGATGAAATAATAAACTTACCGCTTGGCAGCACGGTAACATTCGGTAAGTCTTTCACGCCGGCTTTGATAAGCTCTAACCTGTCTGCAAATGGGAATATAGACTTGTCTTCTTCCACCGCAAAGATATAAAGCCGTTCAACCTGTTGTGCGGCGTACTCCGCGAGATACCGGTGACCGAAGGTAAATGGATTGCAGTTCATGACGACAGCGCCGATTCTTGTTTTATGCTCAAGCAGCGATTTTTTGTATTTTTCTAATTCTGCGGTGTATTCGGAGGGAATATTTATAGAAGATGCCGTGTTTTGCTGTAGAGCTGATTCCGGAATACCGAATAAATGCGGAAGCGCAAACAGTGAACTGGGGGGAGCGTCGATTTTTTTAGGCTCAGAAAAAAAATTGTTTTCTTCGAGAGCTTTATAGAGGGCATCCGTCACGGCGCGATTACCATTTTCATTAAAATGTAACCTATCAATAAATACTTCACCGTAAGAATGGGGGCGTTGCAAAATTTCTGATAAATCAGTCCAATAATAGTGTTCTGATGGAGGAGCATGGGAGACTACAATGTCGCCTGGTTTTACAGATAAAGAAAATAATTGGCGTAAATAGTCATCATGACGTCCGTATATATAACCGCCATAATTCTGTACGATGAAATGCCGCTCTGGAATATGCCTATTTAACAGCGCCTGTAATTGTGAAGGAATTGTGCCACTGTCCGGTGAGCCATGACCAAAGATATCACAAGGTCCAGAAAAATAAATCGTACGTTCCGGGTTTTCAGGCTGCCCGATTGTTACTCGGTGACCATCTTTAATGTTTACATATTTCCCTTCTTTATCATTATAAATACGGAGATTATTGTCGTCTAAATAAGAAGTTGGGGTTGTTAACATTTCGAGCACATCCGACGGCGTATAGGAAAGCTCATCATAGGTGGATGTGATAAATATACCCTTTTTTAATCCATCCAAAAATTCTTTTTCTGCCCTGCGATTACTCAAAATATTATCTTCATTTTCCGTTCTATTTTTTTGTGGAAATCGTGGATAGCGATATGTAAGTAAGTGAACATCGGGATGAAGGGAGGCAAAGAGGATCAGTGGTTTTTCGAAAAGGAAATAAGCACGCAAAAGCTGTATCAGGTCCGGCAGCTGCACAATCCGCATTTTAGTTCCTTCCAGATATTTTTCAGCGGCAGAATCAATAAACGGTTTGATGATAAAGATCACGTCTACATTGTTCAGATCGATTGTATTGAGCGCACCGGAAACAAACCAGCCAAAAACAACTTCATCTTGATACCTTGATATAAAAGGAATTCTTGAACAGGCATGCATTGCTATTCTTTTATCCATACGAAATGATAAAGCAATTGGTTCTATCAAAGGCCAATATTGCTTTTCTGTATAGAGAACGACGTTTTTATACCCCTTGTCAATGCACCATTGTGTGGCGGTATAACCTGCCGCGTATAACTCATGGATTTGAAAAAAAAGCCATTTTTGAGCAATATCAGTCTGCACATTGGGTGGAGGGAAATTATGCTGTAGTTTTTCTGCGTTTACCCGTATTGATTTGGATTTTTTTACATCCAATATTTTTAAAATCCCATACGGTATAAAAGCTTTGACAATCTTCTTCGGCGTAATTTTCAATTTAGTCTCCTTTTAGCTATCCGCTGTACTTTTCTTTCAAATATAACAGCGTCGTCTCTGGAACGATCTTGGAAATCTCCACAAAGTTTTTTTCTTCAAGCAGCCTCCGTACCGTTGATGCGCTGATTGCTACACCGCCAATTTCTTTTCTCGGAATCTCAACAAGACTCACACCGTTTTCAGGAAAAATCTTATGCATAGTCTCGTTATACTGTTTTGTAACAGTATCGAATGGCTCTGTCCCTACAAATCTAGTTTTAATATTAAGAATTGGGGCAATCTCTTCTGCGAAGAAAATTACATCACTTGACGGGTCGATTTTTACCTCCTGTAGTTTTTCCCTGTTATAATAACTGGAAAAAGTAAGCCGTGAACCTATGAACATACCGGAAGACAAAACGACAACATTTGGAAGGTCTTTGGTTCCCTCCTTTACCATTGCATACCTATCTTCATACTCCAAAAAAGTTTTGTTGTCTTTAACTACAAAAATATATAAGGTTGAAACTCGTGCTGCAGCATATTCAACTAAATATCGATGCCCATAGGTGAATGGACCTGCCGTCATAGCAATAGCCCCATTTTCACCCAAAGTTTTGTTGCGGTGTTCATACAAAACTTTTTTGTATTCCTCAATCTGCTTTTCATACCCAGGGAATAATTTGTGTTTTGCAGGGATATTCGTAGAGAATGCTGCTTTGCTCTGTAATACTGATTCCGGGATACCGAATAAATGCGGAAGCGCAAACAGTGTACCGGGGGGAGCGGCGTTTTCTTTAGGCGCAGAAAAAAAATCATGTTCTTCGAGAGTTTTATAAAGAGCATCCGCTATGGCGCGATTGCCGTTTTCATTAAAATGTACCCCGTCTATAAATACTTCACCATAAGGATGGGGGCGTTGCAAAATTTGTGATAAATCAGTCCAACAATAGTGTTCTGATAGAGGAGCCCAAACCTCGGAAACTACAATATCTCCTGGTTTTACAGACAAAGAAAATAATTTGCGTAAACGGTCATCATGACGTCCGTATACATGGCCGCCATAATTCTGTACGATAAAATGCCGCTCGGGAGCATGGCTATTTAGCAACGCTTGTAAATGTGATGAAGTCGTGCCACTGTCCGGTGCGCCATGGCCAAAGATTCGACAACCACCAAAAAAATAAATCGTATGTTCCGGGTTTTCAGGCTGCCCGATTGTTATTCGGTGACCATCTTTAATGTTTACATATTTCCCTTCTTTATCATTGTAAATACGGAGATTGGTGTTATCTAAATAAGAGGGCGGAGGGCACATCATTTCAAGTACATCCGAAGGTGTATAGGGAAATTCATCATAGGAGGATGTGGTAAATATACCCTTTTTTAATCCATCCAAAAATTCTTTTTCTGCCCTGCGATTACTCAAAATATTATCTTCATTTTCCGTTCTATTTTTTTGTGGAAATCGTGGAGAGCAATACGTAAGTAAGTGAACATAGGGATGGAGGGAAGTAAAGAGGATCAGTGGTTTTTCAAGAAAGAAATAATCACGCAAAAGCTGTATCAAGGATGGCAACTGCACAATCCGCGTTTTAGTTCCCTCCAGATATTTCTCAGCGGCAGAATCAATAAACGGTTTGATGATAAAAACCACGTCTACATCTTTTAGATCGATTGTATTGAGCGCACTGGAAACAAACCAGCCAAAAATAGCTTCATCTTGATACCTTGTTATAAAAGGAATTCTTGAACAGGCATGCGTTGTAATTCTTTCGTCCATACGAAATGATAAAGCAATCGGTTCTATCAAAGGCCAATATTGCTTTTCTGTATAGAGAACGACATTTTTATACCCCTTGTCAATGCACCATTGTGTGGCGGTATAACCTGCCGCGCATAACCCATGGATTTGAGAAAGCCATTTTTGCATAATATCAGTCTGTACAAGGGGTGAAGGGGGATTATACTGTAGTTTTTCTGCGTTTACCCGTATTGATTTGGATTTTTTTACATCCAATATTTTTAAAATCCCATACGGTATAAAAGCTTTGACAATCTTCTTCGGCGTAATTTTCAATTTAGTCTCCTTTCAGCTATCCGCCGTACTTTTCTTTCAAATATGACAGCGTCGTCTCTGGAACGATCTTGGAAATCTCCACAAAGTTCTTTTCTTCAAGCAGCCTCCGTACCCTTGATGCGCTGATTGCTACATCGCCAATTTCTTTTCTCTGAATTTCAACAAGACTTAAACCGTTTTCAGGAAAAATCTTATGCATAGTCTCGTTATACTGTTTTGTAACAGTATCGAATGGCTCTGTCCCTACAAATCTAGTTTTAATATTAAGAATTGGGGCAATCTCTTTTGAGAAGAAAATTACATCGCTTGACGGGTCGATTTTTACTTCCTGTAGTTTTTCCCTGTTATAATAACTGGAAAAAGTAAGCCGTGAACCTATGAACATACCGGAAGACAAAACAACAACATTTGGAAGGTCTTTGGTTCCCTCCTTTACCATTGCATACCTATCTTCATACTCCAAAAAAGTTTTGTTGTCTTTAACTACAAAAATATATAAGGTTGAAGCTCGTGCTGCAGCATATTCAACTAAATATCGATGCCCATAGGTGAATGGACCTGCCGTCATAACAATAGCCCCATTTTCACCCAAAGCTTTGTTGCGGTGTTCATACAAAACTTCTTTATATTCCTCAATCTGCTTTTCATACCCAGGGAATAATTTGTGTTTTACAGGGATATTCGTAGAGAATGCTGCCTTGCTCTGTAATACTGATTCCGGGATACCGAATAAATGTGGAAACGCAAACAGTGTGCCGGGAGGAAGGTTATTTTCTTTAGGTTCAGAGAAAAAATCGTTTTCTTCGAGGGTTTTATAGAGAGCATCCGCCATGGCGCGATTACCATTTTCATTCCAATGTCTTTTGTCTATAAAAACTTCACCATAAGGATGGGGACGTTGTAAGATTTGCGATAAATCTATCCAAAAATAGTGTTTTGATGGGGTAGCCTGGATTACAACAATGTCTCCTGGTTTTACGGGCAGTAAAAACAGTTGGCGAAAATAGTCCTCATGGCGCCCATGTATATAGCTGCCATAATTCTGTACAATGAAATGCCGCTCGGGAGCATGGCTATTTAGCAGCGTTTGCAATTGCGAAGGTATCGTACCACCGTCCGGCGCACCATGACCAAAAAAATTACATTGTCCAATAAAATAAACCGTTCGTTCTGAATTTTCAGGCTGCCCGATTGTTACCCGGTGACCATCTTTAATGTTTACATATTTCCCTTCCTTGTCATTGTAAATACGGAGATTATTATTGTCCAGATAAGAAGGAGGGGGCGTAATCATTTCAAGCACATCCGATGGAGTATAGGAAAACTCGTCATACGTGGATGTGTTAAATATACCATTTTTTAATCCTACAGTAAATTCCAACCCTGCCTTACTTCTCTTGAAAATATTATTTTCATTTTCTGTTCTATTTTTTTGTGGAAATATCGGCGCATGAAATGTGAGTAGGTGAACATCGGGATGGAGAGATGTAAAGAGGAGGAGCGGTTTTTCAGAAAAGAAATAAGAATGTATGATTTGTATCAATGATGGCAACTGTACAATCCGTGCCTTTGATCCTTTTAGCTCTTTCTCAACATCCAAATCAACATCCGGTTTGATGATAAAGACCACGTCTACATCTTTTAGATCGATTGTACTGAGCGCATCTGAAACAAAGCTGCCAAAATCAATCTCATTTTGATAATTGATTATAAAAGGAATTTTAGAATAGGCACGCATTGTTGTCCTTTCGTCAATACGAAACGATAAAGCAATCGGTTCCATCAAAGGCCAATATTGCTTTTCTGTATAAAGTACGACATTTTTATATCCTTTTTCAACGCACCATTGTGTGGCGGTATAACCTGCCGCATATAGCTCATGGATTTGGGAAAGCCGTTTTTGCATAATATAGTTCGGTATATGGGCTGGAGAGAAATTATGTTGTTTTTTGTCTATATTTACCGATATTGACTTTTTTCTCTGTATATTCCGAATTTTTAGAATTCCGTATGGTATAAAAGCTTTGATAATCTTCTTTAATGTGATTTTCAACTTAATCTCCTTTTAATTTTCCTTTGGCGGCTATATCTTTACTACGCCGAAAAATACCTCAAAGAACAACGGTTCATTTATCTCGGAGGACACAAACAACGACAATTGTGCTTCAAACTCTTCCTTTGTTTTGGCAGAAAGATATTTAAAACCGAGTGATTTTACCCAACCCTCAGCGGCCGTTTCGTGTGCCTGGGTAACGCCGGGACTACGATGATGCCGGAGTAATCCGGCTCCTCCATCGTTGTTGAGGAGTATGCGGATATTTCCTGTAATATTTTTATTCCAAAGACTGTTCATATCATAGAAAAATGATAAATCTCCAACAAGCAGAAAACAAAGACGCGATGGCTCAGTTACCGCAGCTTGTCCCATAAAAGTGGACACACAGCCATCTATGCCATTTGTCCCCATGTTGCAGAACACCTCAACGCTGGGATGAAGCGCATATCTTTGGGACATCATAAATGTATTGCCAACCGCGAGGTGAAGTGTCGAATTTGGCGGGATACGTTTCATAGTTTCGTTTAGTGTAAAGTCTGTAAAGTAATTTGTTGGATTTTTAATATCTAGCTGATCAATGCTTTTTTTAATCAACGAAAAATATTCATTGGTATTTTTAATATTTCCCGCATGTTCGGCAAAATACTTAAAGAAATAATTATCTGAACACTCAAAAACCGCGGTGAGCTTACGATAGGGATCAACAATAGCTCCATCCTCGGACACACGCCATATATCTACATTTTGGGGCGCTCCACGTAACCTATCACCGGTAGGATTATTCATAACCTGCTTGTCACCTATGGATATTACCAGATCTGGTGACATGGTTTGATTGAATTCTTCTTGAGTGCAATGATTGAATAGGAGATAGGTATGGAGGCTTTTCTCAGAATGATAATTTGAAAGGTGATCGGTTGTTATTACGCAGTTATATTTTTTTACAAACACATCAATGTTATTGCGTAATTCCGGAGAAGGCGGAAGATATTGCCCAACGACAATCAGTACCCGTTTTTTACCGTGCAAAACCGTTATATAATCGTCCCATATTTTTGAGCCGCTTTCAAGCGTAATCCGCTGAATAATTCGTAATGGCGGAAGTTTCAATGTTGTCAAATCAGTCGGCGGCATACGTTCAATATAATTTATTGGCACATTTATCTGAACAGGCCCTTTGGAATGATGGGTTGCCTCTAAGATTGCCTCCGATGTCAGCAGCCTTGTTTCCCATTTACCAAAATAATCGCCATTAATAGGAAGGGTTACACTTTTTTTGCAGACCGCGCCGTACATACCCGGTTGTGGGATTGTTTGGTCTTCCATTTGCCCGAGAAAACACGGGTATCTATCGGCGGTAATCGCAATGAGTGGCACATGCTGATAGAACGCTTCAGTTATTGCGCTTAGGTAATTTGACGCGGCGGTACCTGAAGTACAGCACATTCCAACCGGCTGTTTTCCTAATTTGATCGACAGCCCAAGCGCAAAGAATCCAGCGCTGCGTTCATCTGTCACATGATATATTTTAAAAAAGTCATTATTTGCCTCGAATAGCCGGACAAGGGAAACATTGCGCGTGCCGGAAGAAATCACAATATGTTTTATGTTGTATGTTTTGCACAGTGACACTACAATTCGACAACGCTCAATATCAGGATGTATTATGGTGTCCACTGTTTTGCCTATAGATTTGGCCGGCGGCATCTTGTCATTTGGTTTTGGCTGTATTGGCTCATTTTTATTTAAATCCCGAATTTTTAAAATCCCGTATGGTATAAAAGCTTTGACAATTTTCTTGGGTGTAATATTTAATTTACCTCCCTCCGATGGTGGTGTAAACAGCGTCTTTTTTATCCACTTCAGGGAATATCTTTTTGGAGGTAATGCATTCTTTAGCCAATCAAGAGATTTTTTACGTTCTTCTTTTAACACGGAATTTATTTTTTCATAGTCAAGCGCTTCGAAAAGCTTTTCATTTCCTATGATAGTTTCGGCGTCGGTTGTGAATCGTTCTTTGTTTTCTATCATTTCAAAAAGAGAGTCAAACCGTGACATACCCCGCATTTTGTTCCCTATAGTTACAAAGGGCTTGTTGAAAAGCAGGGCAAAAACAGTTCCATGAAAAGAGTCGGTTATAACAAAGTTTGCGTTGAGGTATAAATATACAAAATCTTCACTTTCTACGTCTTCCGCTATGCCATCTAAATCAAGCGCTTTTTTATTCCCTTCAAATTTCCATGGCAACCCGTCAAGAATATGTATCAACTTCAATCCCAAATGCTCTGCTATATAGAGCATTGCCCTGCGTTTTTCGGGTGTGGGGTCCAAAATGTATGATAAAACATAGGGTTTCTTTTCGCGTAACAAAGATTTTTCAGCAAGTTTTTCATACAGTTTTTTTCCGCATAACAATATGGGGTCTAAAACCTGTGTTGCCTTAACATCGTAAATGTCCCTGCATAAACGAACACCGCTCTTTTCTCTGACAGAAATGGCGTTAAAACATTTCATATAGCCGCTGATATTTTTACGTTCTTCCGGCGGGGCGAAATCAACCGAATGTCCAAAAGAAGTGGAATAAGAAATTTTATGCTTGGTATTGTATGCAAAATCTAAATAATAGGCTTTGCCGAAATTTTTACTGATCCCGTAATTCCACAGTTGGTCAGAACCCACAATAAATGCGTCGCATAAATCGTTGAGTTCAGAAATATCTGATAAGGTATAATATTTGCTTATATTATAATGCATCCGTGCAAAACGCATGCTAAAGGTGTCCCCACGTTCCGGATCCGTTAGGGAAGCATTGATTTTTGAAATCATCAGCACTGAAAACCCCAGGGATTTCAAGGTTTCATGCAAACCATAATAGGTCAAAACACCGCCATAATTACAGCTGTGCCATAGACCAAGTACCCCAATGTCATATTTCTTTTTATTCATGGTTTAACTCTAAATACTTTTCCCAGAACTCGAATGAGGTCAATTCCTTATGCGCTTTGGTATATTCTTTTTTTAAATCATCAAAACGCGCTTTGATCTGCTTCATCCGTGCTTTGAATTCTTTTTCAAACACTATCATGCGTTTACGGTCATATTTTCTGATACAATATTTTCCGGTTAACAAATTGTATACTTTTACTGTTTTAACAAGCATAAAGTTATCCATCGGCGGGTACCACTCAAGGGCATTGGATTCTTTTTCCCAGAGGAATTGCGGGCAATATTTGCCATGCCTTGTCAACTTAAATACTATCTTACGTTTTTTCCTTGGTGGATAATAGGTTTTAGCGTATTCAATTTCACGTATTTCGGCATCAAAATATTCTGGTTTTTTTACCATGCTTTGTAATTCTTTGTGTAGCAGTTCAGGATTTTGTTTGAGCATTTGCGGCCCCGCAAGAACGTCATCAAGCGCCCTAAATAATAAATCGATATCATTATAATTATATGTTTTCAGTAAAAAATAAAAAACATCTGTCAAGAATTTTTTATAGGTGTTCTTAAAATCATCAATATAAATTGACCAAACAATAAAAACATTTCTGTGATGATAATATCGGTCTGTCAGCGGAGGAACCTTCCACATAAAAGGCTCATGCCAAACACAAATACCGTTCAATGCGATATGGTGCTTTCCCTGATGCCGCCAGCCCCATTCCACATCATCGCATCTAATAAAGAATGGGAGGGGCAATCCTTTTTCATGAATAAAGGAGACCGGGAAGCAATTATACCACCATCCGGAAAACACCTTTTTTTCAGAAAATAATTTGTCTTGTACTGTATTGATTTTTAGGATATTTTCCAGCCTGAGAACATCCATCCCTGAATACACACCCTTAACCCAATCTCCCTTTTGAAATGCAAGGGCCTCAAATAACCAATGCTTCGAAACCATTTCCATCATGGCACCGCTAATAAAGGCATCACGGTATTCTTCGCGTAAATAATTTGAAACAATCAATGTGCGGAAATAAGATTCCGGTAAAACATCAATATCATCATCCATCAGAAGGATTCTGGTATACCCCGCATTTGATTTTACCGCTTCCATCATTCCCCGTGTAAAGCCGCCGGCGCCGCCGGCATTCATATTGGGCAAAATATCTGTATGAGCATAACGTTTACCGGCATCCAAAGTTCTTCCGTTGTCAATGACAAATAGATGTATTTTATCGCGCAGTGCTTCGTTTTCTGTTAAAAAATTTTCAAATTTGCCGATGTTATTTAAAATATATTCTTCCCGCTTGAAGGTACATGAAACAATGGCAAGTTTGTTTTCAGTTCCAGGCGTCTTATCGGTGCACCATTGTATTGAATTAATAGCAAAAGGTTCAGTTGATTTTTTGTAAATAGTGAACCAAATACCATCATAGTTTTTTGCATCAGGAATTGATACTTGTTCACTATCGGTATCAATATATGTATCGAGTAAAATACTGTCCAATGATGTGCCAAAAGCATGATTTTGATTTGTGCCCATAATCTGTAATTGATAAGCGCCGGTAATGTTAAGTCTAAGATAAATTTCGCCCAAATCGCAGTAGGCGTACCATTTCTTTGCTCCGAATAAATTCATCCATGTGTTAAATTGATAGACATCGCCTTGTTCCAAATTACCAAGATCCTTATGGTGCCAATAAAAAAGCCCCTTATAGTGAAGAAAATTTGGTGGAGGTAATACCACATTTGAAAGCGGGTACAGTTTCTTTATCACTTTTGACGACTCCATATGTTCTTAAGATGGGTCCCTAGCATATACTTCAGATATTCGGTATGAACTTCTTTTGGTGGGCCCTGCATAGCAATAATGCCATCATTTATCCAGTAGGTGCGGTTACAGAATGCCTCTATGGTTCCCAAACCGTGTGCAACTATTGCAATGGTCATGCCTGCCTCCTGCAATTCGTGCATTTTTTTGATACATTTTGCAGAAAACGCGGCATCCCCCACTGCCAAAACTTCATCTGCCAATAAAATATCCGCATCGACATTGATAGCTATGGCAAACGCAAGGCGAACATACATACCGGAAGAATAGGTCCGCACAGGATTGTCCAAATAATTGCTAAGTTCGGAAAAGTCGATAATATCCTGTAGTCGTGCGTCTGTTTCTTGTTTTGAGAGTCCAAAAATTGAGGCATTTATATAGATATTCTCCCTGCCGGTCATATCCGGATGGAATCCGGCGCCCATCTCGAGCAGACTTGATATGCGGCCAACCATTTCGATGTTTCCCTGGTCGGGATACATAATTCTTGTCATGAGTTTAAGGAGCGTGCTTTTTCCGGCGCCGTTTTTCCCGATTATTCCAATAGATTCACCTTTTTTTGTTTCAAGCGAAACACCCTTCAACACCCACCTATCCTCATAATAATTTCTGTTCCTAAATAGAAGACGTTCCTTTAGTGTTTTGCCTTTGTCGAAGTACACTTTGTATTTTTTATATACATTGTCAACTTTTATTATTGTATCGTCCGCCATCTATAATTCCTCCGCAAAATATTTTTTTAGCCTTTGAAAAACGAATATGCCGATGCATAAACAAACCACACTCACCGCAAAAGCGTGGACGAGAGTCAGCCAATCGGGAATTTTTCCTCTATAGAGAATATCCCGATAGACTTCGACTATGGGAGTCATGGGATTCAGGATATACCATTTTTGATATTTTTTAGGCACATTTTCAATGGAATAGAATAGCGGCGTGAGAAACATCCACAGCATTGAGACTGTACTTAGAATATATTGCACATCCCGGAAGTATACGGTAATTGCGGAGGTGATAAAGGTTATGGCAAGGGCAAGTAAGTATTCAATTATCATGATGAGTGGCAAATAGAGCATGGCGACCGGATTTATGGGGACGCCGGAAATAAACACCACCGCAAACACAATTACAAAACAGTATAGCATATTGATGAAATTGGTAGTTACAAATGCGATGGGCAGCACTTCCCGGGGGAAGTATATTTTTTTTACCATGCCGCCATTCGCGATGATGACGGCACAGCCGCTGTGTAGTGCCATTGAAAAAAATGTCCATGGGATAAAAGCAACAAATAAAAACACACTAAAATTCGGAATGTTCGTACGTCTGATTGTGGAAAATACGAAGGTATAGACAACGAACTGTAAGAACGGATTAATGAAGGTCCATAGGAACCCCAGCACTGACCCCTTATACCGCCCACGTAACTCGCGGTGTATAATACCAGCAAGCATATATCGATAATTGTAAATTTCTTTTAAAGTATTCATTAGGGCTTATTTATCCTCCATTAGTTGGCGCGGGATATCCAGGTGTTGGCACCAAAAATCCAGGCTGGAAATTTCTTCCTGTCGTTTCCGAAAGGAACGGGCCGCTGCAGGATAGTTTTGAATCATTTTTACCGTCATGGATGTCAAATCCCGAAAGGTTTTACGGATACTCTTTTTTACCGTTCCGGAAGATATGGCCAGTAAATCCCTGTGTAAAAGCTCTTCATCGATGGTCAGAAAAAAATCTATTCCCTGCAAAAAATCTTCATAAGCTTTATTTATAAAATTAATAGCCATATACTGCCGGCGGAGGGATAACTTTATTGTGCCATAAACAAATTTTAACCAGTGGATAAACAAACCGGCACGGGGGCAGTGCAAAACATCTACAATCATGTGATTACGCCTGACATAATAAGACATTACGGGCCTGTTGTATTTGCTGTCAAAATCCGGATGCCAAATTCCTATGCCGTTCATGAGCGCCAATCTTTTAACAGTTCTTAGACCGTAGTCCACATCATCGCTATTAATAAACAAAGGCAGGGGCAGCTTATACTGATCTACCACAGAGAGGGGCATACACATATACCACCACCCCTGATAATCTATTTTTTCCTCAACTTCATTTTCAAGGACAGAATCAATGCTTCTTAAATCCAGATTATGCTTGACAGACACACATTTCCCCCGCCAAACACCGCCGGCTTCATGCTGAAGGAAAGGCAAATCCAAGCGCAGCATACTGGCGCCAATACATAAATCCTTATGTTCCGGCCGGATTACCCGGAGAAAAGATACGGTTTTTGCCAGGGTTTCTGCGTCAAATATAATATCATCATCCATGAGCAGAAAATGGGTGAACTCGTCCTTCCGTTTATGGGCTTCAATAATGCCCCGGGTAAATCCTCCGCTGCCGCCATAGTTTTTATTGGGAAATACCTGAATACGGTTCTTATCCCAGCGGTCTTCCGGTATAGTTTTTCCGTTATCAATAATAAAAAATTTTATGCGGCCGGCAATAAAATAAAGATCGGCGTTCTGAAATATATACCGTTCTGCCATCTCCATATTACGGTAAAGGAAGGCTTCGCGCTTATAGGTGCAGATAATAACCGCTGCTTTTACATTATTGGGCGGCTCCATATCTTCCGATGCATAATACGCACCGGAAAGAACTGCTCCGTCGGATATGGCCCTTACTTCTATATAATAAAAACCTATGGTCCTGTCCATAGAAAAATCATTGCCAAGACGAACTTCTTCAAATGATTCTGTATGGATATCCTTCGATGCCAGTACTTCCCTGTGTATCCTACGGCCCTGTCTGCGTACCGCCAAAAGACGGATACTAACTTCACCTTTTAAACGCAGGACCGCTGCAACAGTGCTTACGGTGGTATAGGCCAGATATTTTGAATAGGAAAAACAATTAAAATAGGTGTCAAAAGAAAGGACCGTTCCTTTTTTTATCTCCAGTCCTTCGCTGCTGAAGGCTACTCTCCCTAGCTCCCCGCCTGCTGCATAGGCACGGTAATATAATTCTTGTTCTTGACAAATTCCTTCATTTGGCCATCTAAAATTAAATAACTTCAATATTTTTTACCAATTTAATTTTACAATACCCTGTAAACCCCAATACAATGTATTAAAAATACTACGCACATAACTTAATCCCAGGTATTGGTGGTAAAAACTAAATTGTTTTTTTATCAATTTAGTTTTTACCCCTGTGGTTGATGAGCCAATAAGCCGATACTTTGCCAACACTTCCGGGTTACCATAGGCAATGCCGGAAAATTTTAAAATATCTAACCAATATGCATAATCATCCCGGATACTTTTTAATTCTTCCCGCAGATAAACTTTTCCGTATTTTGTTGTATCATATAAGCCGGTTAAACATTGAATATAATTGGTTGATAACATTTTTTTATAGGTTATAAACGGGCGGGCCATTACAGGATTTAAGAATTCCTTTGAGTACTCATTTATTCTCCCACAGGATGCATAGACAAGCACAGCATTATTTTTCTTTAGAAAATCAATTTGGCTTTCAAGAAAATTCGGTTCCCATAAATCATCCGCATCCAATAACGCAATATACTGTCCATTGGCATGGCGAATACCGTTATTCCGTGCGGATGCGGAACCCATATTGGCCTGTTGTAATAAAAGGAACCTTGGATCACTGGATATAACACTATTTATTACTTCAATACTTTTATCGGTAGATCCGTCATCGATGATGATCATCTCCCAATTTGTATACCTTTGATTACGCACAGATTCGATGGTTTCACCAATGTATTTGGATCCATTGTATATTGGAGTAATTATACTTACTAATTTATCAACCATAATGAATTATCTAAAGGTATTTTAAATGACGGGTAAAATCATTATTAAATGCATCTGCGACCGATTGCAGATACAATTTATATCCATCCATATCAAAATTTTTAGTAATTAAAAATAACCATGTATACATAAAGAATTTCAACGCAATTTTTATTTTTTTGTCATAGTGAAGGTAAATGTAGGTATGGTTCCGTATTAAACATACCATTCGCAGTTTTGATTCTGAATAAGGAACATGAAAGAAACCGCACATAATTGGCACCAGGGGAAGTTTTTTCGCCGGGTGATAAAACAGTGCATCCATTGCGGTTACCGGATCAATATGGTGTTTCTTGCATCTCCAATAATGCTCATATTCATCTCCCCAGATAAAAAAATCCTTGTTTACATATCCAACGGAATCAATACAAAATTTTGATAACAAAGCGCCATTAAAGGGATACACATAGTTCATAATGGCACCCCATGATCGTTTTAATTCATCATAATATATTGTTTTTCCCCTGTTACGCTTTATGGTTGGCCAGGACAGTTCAGTGTGGTTTTCAATGTTTATACTAACCGGCATGGCATAGTCATAGTGCTCTGTCAGGGACTCTGTTAAGGATAATTGTTTTTCCAAACAATCTTCAGATGGATACCCATCATCATCCATGAGCCAGAAATACTCACTATTTAATACTTCATTCGCAATTTTTAGCCCCGTGTAGAATCCGCCTGAGCCACCGGTATTGGTTTCCTTGTATTCATAATAAATATCCGCATTATTTATGCCCGGCAGCACCATCAAGTCGTCTATTAATAGTGTAGGTATCTTACCATCACCGGATTGATACAATTCCCGGTACATAAAATTAAAAGTATCTGCAGAAGCGTTATCAACCACAAGTATAGAAGTAACTTTGTGTGTCTGAGCCAAGATCGCCTTTATGCAGCGAAGTAATTCTGCCTTGCGATTATAGGTAACTATAACTGCGGTAATCGCACTCATAGGTCCAGTTCTTTTTCCGCCGCCTCTAAAGACGCGAGGATAGCCTGATCCATATCGTAGTAAGCGTATTTTGCAAGGCGGCCGAGAAAAATAGTCCCCCGATCACGGGTCTCTGCCTTTGCTGCTTCGGCATACCGGCCATACAGGGCTTGGTTTGCAGCATCATTCACGGGGTAATAGGGTTCCATCCCCGGCTGCCATTCCAGGGAATATTCCTTGGTTACCACGGTCTTGGGCTGTGTGCCATATACAAAATGCTTGTGCTCAATGCTGCGGGTATAGGGAGTCTGGGCATCGGTGTAATTTACCACTCCTACCCCCTGGTGGTTTTCTTCGTCAAGAACTTCGTGTTCAAACCGAAGGCTCCGGTAGTGGAGCTGCCCAAGGGCATACTCAAAATAGGCGTCTATCATGCCGGTATACACCGCTTTTTTTGCAAGGGCTTTAAACCCCTGCTTATCCGTAAGGAAATCAGTATCAAGCCTGATCTCTGTCCCGGATAAAAGCTTTGCGATCAATGTGGTGTAGCCCAAGGAGGGGATTCCTTGGAAGCGGCTGGTAAAATAGTTATTATCAAAAGTAAAGCGCAGGGGCAGCCGTTTGATGATGAAGGCGGGCAATTCCGTGCAGGGCCGGTTCCACTGCTTTTCTGTATAGCCCCGGATCAACTTCTCATAAATATCATGGCCCACCAAGCTGAGGGCCTGCTCCTTAAGGTTGGCGGGCTCCCGGTCGTAGTGTACCCTTTGGGATTCCAGTTTTGCCTTTGCCTCCGCTGGGGTCTTGGTTCCCCAGAGGGCGTAGAAGGTATTCATGTTAAAGGGCAGGTTAAAAAGCGCGCCTTCAAAATTTGCTACCGGGCTGTTGATATAGCGGTTAAATTCCGTGAGGGAGTTTACGTATCCCCAGACCCGTTCATTATCGGTATGGAAGATGTGGGCGCCGTAACAATGGACGGCAATGCCTTCCCTCATTTCGGTGTATACATTACCCCCGAGGTGTGGACGTTTTTCCAGCACCAGACAGCGCTTACCTCTTTTAGTTGCCTCATGGGCAAATACGGCTCCGGAAAGGCCGCTGCCAACAATAAGGTAATCATAGGATGATGACATAACACTTCCTTTCGGGGATGGGATCTGATAATTAGGACAAAAAAAAGCCTTTTCCGGAAAATATCCGGAAAAAACGCATAGAAAAAGTTAGAAACATTTAACAGAGCCTAGGTGGCCGAAACACACTCTAAGATATCCAAATGTTTATTTATAATGCTTATTTTATAAATAAGACATTATATCATAATTTAATACAAAAGGAAAAGGTGGGATTCGAGCTAGAACAGGGCGAGGGCATATAAATTAAGGGGAAAACGCAAGCGAATCCGGTTCGGAAGCAAAGGAGGAATGGAGCAGGAGCTGTTCAAAAATCATTGGGGCCTGTGGGCCTGGAACATTTTGAGGTAAATTCCCTTTAATTTTCCTTTTTTATATGCCCTCGCCCTGTATTAGCCCCCTTTACAGAGTGCTCAGAAGTTACTATGATAGTATATCATGATATTTCCCCTAGAAGAACTGATTGAATACGATGGCAATATGTACGGGATCACCTCCGCAGCCTCCCGGCGTTCCTACCAGCTTTCCATGTTGAAGGACCCGGAAATTGAGGATAATGAAGGCAAGGTCGTATCCCTGGCGGCCCGTCAAGTCTTCACCAAGCAGATCGATTTCCGGCTGGAATCCGAATAAGAGCCTCTCATCGGCATTGCCGGAGAACCTTAGGTGACCCTAACCCCCATTCCGGTTTTGCTTCTTTTTGGCCCTACCGCCTCCGGTAAAACCGAAATCCTGGAAAAACTCTTTACCGGGGATCGGTTTTCCGGGGAAGTGGTTTCCGCCGACTCCATGCAGGTTTACCGGGGCATGGACATCGGTACTGCCAAGCCTTCTCCGGATCTGCTTGCCCGGCTGCCCCATCACTTAATTGATATACTCAACCCCAATGAACAGTTCAATGTTGGTGAATTTGTCCGTTTGGCGGACTGCGCTTGCCAAGACATCGCCCACCGGGGCAAGCTTCCGGTGGTTTCCGGGGGGACCGGGTTCTACCTCCGCAACTTTGTCCTGGGCTTAAGCGAGGCCCCCCCTTCGGACCTTTTGATCCGGCAAACCCTGGCAAAAGAACTTGAGACCCGGGGCGCCCCCTCGCTTATGGAAGATCTAGCCGCCTGTGATCCGGTCAGCGCTGCCCGTATCCACATCAACGACCATTACCGGCTCCTGCGGGCCCTGGAAGTGTTCCGTACCACCGGCCGCCCCTTAAGCTCCTACGCCCAATCCGGTGCTGTTTCGGAATTTGCCGGCGCCAGTGAAGCCCCGGCCCGGCCTTCCTACCGTTTCCTCATCCTGGGCCTGGACCGCCCCCGGGCTGAGGTCTACCGCCGTATAAATGAGCGCTGTGCCCTCATGTTTCAGCACGGCCTGCCGGAAGAAGTTCGGCGCCTCCATGAGGCAGGCTACGGCCCGGGTGATCCCGGCATGAAGGCCATAGGGTACCAGGAATTTTTTGTGAAAGATGATCCCGGGACTTGGCAGCTTTCAAAGGACCTTGGGGTGGTGGAAACCCTGGTAGCCCGGAACAGCCGCCATTATGCCAAACGGCAGTACACCTTTTTTGCATCAATCCCGAATGTTAAGTGGATATCCATGGCCGATGATCCGGTGGGGGACATACGGCGGGAACTGAAGAATATAGGGTATGAGGTCACGACATCTTTTTAGTATATGACCAAAGTAAAAGGGATGGGAAAGAAGAAGGCGATAGTGGTGATAGCAATAGACAATGAAAGTAAAACTGCGTATAAAAAATACCTGGATCTAATCAAGGATCAGTAAAAATGCCAATCCCTGAAGGCTGGCGACATGCTTTTCCTAGCGGGTTCCTTCCCTTGTTTCTCCCCTGATGGGCGGAATCCGCAGCACTAAGCCGGGTACAATGAGATTGGGGTTATCCGGTTCCGGAAGGGTACTTTTATTGGCTTCATAGAGAACCGGCCATTGGGCGCCTTCGGCGTAGACAAAGGGTAGGCGGGCAATGTTGGCCAGGGTGTCCCGGCGCTTGACTACATAGAAGGCCGGGAACTGGTTTTCTTCCGGGGAAGCAGCCGGAGTGGGGGCTTCCGTTGCCCCGGCCTCCGGGTTCGGAGCCGGCGGTTCGGGCTTGTCGGCAATCAGTGTTGATGCGGCAGCTTGCTCTGGGGTGATCGCTTCCGCTGCGGCAAGCTGCTCTACTCTGATCGCCTCCGCAGCCGCAAGCCGCTCCCCGGCAAGGCGCCTTCCAGGGCAATGAAGTCTACCTGTTCCGCCGCCTCCGCCCCAATCCCCAGGGAAAAGGCGGTGATAAAATTACACTAACCGTATATGCCGCACCGTCCGCCTGGGCGCGCTGGCATCCGCTTCAACTGTTATTTGTGCCATCGGGCTTTCATGAGATTGGGCGTCCACCCCGTAAAGGGTAAGCGTATAGGAGCCGCAGAAGAAGGAGGCAAAAACGGTGCCTGATACTCTTTTCCAAGACTAATGCATTTTGCCGCATCGCGGGTGCAGGGGGAAGTCCGGCCGTTGGCCTGGGGTTCTCCGGTATGGTATAATAATTTTAATGGAGCGAGGCAAAATGGTGGGAACTGTGTATGAACTAATCACCCTGAAAAATCTGGGTGATATAACGAGATGTGGAGATGGGCTTATCAAGGAAACGGAAATCCGGCAAATGACGGTCCGGTGTGTGGTTGATACCGGCGCGGGGACCCTGGTAATCAGCGAAGCAGTGCAGAAAGAACTGGGTCTGCGGACGGAACACCTGCACGAATCTACTCTGGCAAATGGGGAAAATGTGGTCTGCAAAATAGCCGAGACCGTAAGGGTATACTGGAAGGATCGCTACATGACCTGTGATCCCTGGGTACTCCCCGGCGCATCGGAGGTGCTCCTGGGCGCTATCCCCCTAGAAAACATGGACCTTATGGTGGACCCGAAAAGGCTGCAATTGGTTGGCGTCCATGGTGACCAACCTTTGGGGATGATCTACTAAACGGAACGGAGGCTGGTTGGCGTCCAGGGCCGTATCTGGTAAGCCGGTACTGGAAAAAGAATCCCCTTTTATGGCATACTAAGCCATCGGAGGGGTGCGGTGTATCAAGCGGTTGATCCTAAGGTAAGTTTTCCCAAACTGGAAGAAGAAATCCTCTCTTTTTGGGAGAAAAACGACATTTTCAAGAAATCCGTTTCCCAGCGGGACGGGGCAACAGAGTACGTCTTCTACGATGGCCCCCCCTTTGCCACGGGGATGCCCCATTTCGGCCACTTTGTACCCAGTACCATCAAAGACATTATCCCCCGCTACCAGGCCATGAAGGGCAAAAAGGTAGAGCGCCGCTTCGGCTGGGACTGCCACGGGCTGCCGGTAGAAAACCTCATCGAAAAAGAGCTGGGCCTCAATTCCAAGACTGATATCGAAAAGTTCGGGGTGGCGGAATTTAACGAAGCCTGCCGAGCTTCGGTGCTGCGCTATGTGGATGAATGGCGGAATGTGATCACCCGCCTAGGCCGCTGGGTGGACTTTGACCACGACTATAAGACCATGGACGCGGACTATATGGAGACCATCTGGTGGGTCATGAAGTCTCTCTGGGAAAAGGGCCTCCTCTACGAAGGCCACTATATCCTGCCCTATTGCCCCCGCTGTTCCACGGTACTTTCCAACCACGAACTCAACCTGGGGGGCTACAAGGACGTCCACGATCCGGCCATCACGGTGCGCTTTAAGGTGACCGGTATCACTCCGGCGAGTCCCGCCTCGGCCCAGACAGGCCTGAACGGCCTGGCTGATGGCGCCACCTATCTTCTGGCCTGGACCACCACCCCCTGGACCCTGCCTTCAAACCTGGCCCTGACCCTGGGGCCGGACATCGACTATGTGCTGGTCCAGGACGCCGGTGATGTGCTTCCCGCCCACCCCCAGCGCTACATCCTGGCGGAGGCTCGCTTGTCGGCCTACTACAAAAGCCCGGATGAATACACGATTATTTGGAAGCAGAAAGGCGCGGACCTTATCGGCATCAAATACGAACCCTTGTTCCCTTACTTTAAGGAAGCTGCGGAGCAGAACGCCTTCCGGACCTATCCCGGGGACTTTGTGTCCACCAGTGATGGTACCGGCATAGTCCACACCGCCCCTGGTTTCGGCGAAGACGACGCCCGGGTGCTCAAGGGCACCGGGGTCCCGGTTATCTGCCCCATCGACGCGGAGTGCAGGTTTACTGCGGAGGTGAGCGACTATCAGGGAATCTTTGTGAAGGATGCGGACAAGCCCATCATGGATAGGCTCAAGGCCGAGGGGAAACTGGTAAAGCGGGAGCAGATACTCCACGCCTACCCCCACTGCTGGCGCTGCGGCCACCCCCTGATCTATCGCGCCGTGGGCTCCTGGTTTGTCAATGTAGAAAAGATCAAGCAGGATATGCTGGACGCCAACAATCAGATTTACTGGGTGCCCGAGCACATCAAGGCCGGCCGTTTCGGGAAGTGGCTGGAAGGCGCCCGGGACTGGGCTATCAGCCGGAATCGCTATTGGGGGAACCCCCTGCCCATCTGGAAGTGCCCTGACTGCGGCAAGACTATCTGCGTGGGGAGTAGGGCGGAACTCAAGGAACTTTCCGGGGTGGAAGCCACAGATTTACATAAGCACTTTGTTGACAAGATTTCTATTCCCTGCAAGGCCGCGCCGGGCGGGAGCAAGGATTGTGGGGGCACCATGACCCGGATCCCCGAAGTGTTGGACTGCTGGTTTGAATCCGGGGCCATGCCCTATGGGCAGAATCACTATCCTTTTGAGAACAAAGAATTTTTTGACAGCCATTTTCCGGCGGACTTTATCAACGAAGGCCTGGACCAGACCCGGGGCTGGTTTTATACCCTCACCATCCTTGCGGCGGCGCTTTTCAAAAAGCCCGCCTTCAATAATTGCATAGTCTCAGGATTGGTGCTGGCTTCGGACGGCAAGAAAATGAGCAAGAGCCTGAAAAATTACACCGACCCCATGGAGGTGGTGAACAGTTTTGGTGCCGACGCCCTCAGGCTTTTCCTGATCCACTCGGCGGTGGTGAAGGCCGACGATCTCCGGTACAGCGATGAAGGGGTCCGGGATGTGATGAAGAGCATACTCATCCCCCTCTGGAACGCCTACAGTTTTTATGTTACCTACGCTAATATTGACAAGGCGGATCCCGCCGGGGCTCCCGAGAATCCCTCCAACCCCCTGGACAAGTGGATCCTTTCTGCGGCCGAGTCCCTGACCGAAAAAGTGGGGGCCGCCCTGGACGCCTACGATCTTTCCCGGGCGGTGGACCCGATCCTGGAATTTATCGACCTCCTCAACAACTGGTACATACGCCGCTCCCGCCGCCGCTTCTGGCGCAGCGAGAACGATTCTGACAAAGCTGAAGCCTACAGCGCCCTTTACGATGTGCTGAAAACCCTGATTACTGTTGCTGCGCCCTTCATGCCCTTTACCACCGACGCTATCTGGCAAAACCTCCGCCGGGAGGGGGAGAGCGAGTCAGTTCACCTGGCGGACTACCCCCTGGCCCGGGAAAGCCGGCGGGACCGGGATCTGGAGTTCCGGATGGCGGCGGTACAGCACGCGGTTTCCATGGGCCGGTCCCTCCGCTCCCAGTACAACATCAAGGTGCGCCAGCCCCTGCGGACTGTGGAACTGGTCACCCGGAACCCGGATGAAAAGAAGGTGCTCCTGGAAATGGAGGAGATCATCCGGGAGGAGCTGAACGTAAAGTCCGTGATCTTCCGGAACAACGAGGAAGACCTGGTGGAGTACCAGGCCAAGGCCAATTTCCGGGTCCTGGGCAAAGAGCTGGGGAAGGACATGAAGGCCGCCGCCTCCCGTATTGAAGCCCTCAGCCAGGCGGAGATCCAAGGCCTCCTGGAAGGGGCCACTCTTTCCATTGACGTGGCGGTCTCTTCGGGTACATCCTTAACCGTGGAGATTACCGCTGAAAAGCTCGACATACGGCGTATCGAAAAAGCCAATCTCCGGGTGCTGAACGAGGGGACCCTGACCGTGGGGCTGGATACGGTGGTGAGCGAAGAGCTTTCCCGGGAAGGGGATGTGCGGGACCTGGTCCGGGGTGTGCAGAACCTCAGAAAAGATACGGGGCTTGAGGTAACGGACCGTATCGGGATCACCCTTTTTGGATCCGACCGGCTCAAGGCTGCCTGGGAGTCCTTTGCGGGTTATGTGGCTGCCGAAACCCTGGCGAAATCCGTGGACTGGGGCCAGGCAGAAGGCCAGACCCCGGTAGACGCCGGGGATGAACAGTGGCTGGTAAGTTTGAGGAAGGTATAATTATGAAAATTCGTCGTTTTTGTATAATTTCGCTGTCCTCTTTTTTTGTACTCTTGGTCGTCGCTTCCTGTGCCTCTTCCCCCAAAGGGCAAGGCCCCGGGCAGAGCCTGGGCCAGTCCGACACGGATTTTGCTTCCCTGCCTACCGGAGGGCTGGTTTACTTTTTGATAGATGTAAACAAGGCCAGGCCCATCATGAACCATATTTCTCTGGGGGGCCTTAATGGAAAGCAGGCCCAAAGTATTCTGAAAAAAGTAAACTATATCTCCGGAGCCATGTTTCCTGCCGGCGCTCCCCAGCGTATTATAGCCCATGCCTGGAGGCTGAAGGGCAATCTCCCCGGCGGGGCAGGCTTGTCTTTCAGTTCCCGTTGGAAGAAAACCGGCGCCCGGGGCAAAACCTACTGGCATTCCGACAAGGACGGCCTTTCGGTGGCCCTTAAAAAGGGTGACGCCTATGTGTCGGACAAGAATCCCTTCCCTGACACCCCTCCCATAGCAGTGCCGGATAAATTGGCGGATCTTCGCTTTGAGGCGGTGCTGCTGGGATGGCTGGAGGATGCGGGTTCCCAGATTAACCGTTTCCTTTCCACCACCGGATTACCCATGCAGATTCCCACCCAGCAGGTCTTCTTTGCGGTCTCGGAGTCCCAAACTGCGGATGATGATGATGCCCCTTCCTCTGGCCCAGGGCCCCTATACCGGATTGCCATCCGGGTGGAAACCCAATCCGAATCCCAGGCCAAGGCCCTGGCGACCCTTCTGTCCTATGTCCGTGTCTTTACCGAAACCCCCAATCTCAACATGGAGGAGGGGTTCCTGGAAATCCTCAAGCCTTTACTGGCTAATCCTCCCAGCCAGGAGGGTACGGATCTCTGGTTACGAACCGGTGCCATGAACGCTGAAAGGGTAGCTTTACTTTTTAGCGGATTTTCAGTATACTCAAGATAAAACAAAAGGAATCACCCATGCCTACTTATGAATATGAATGCAAAAGCTGCGGCCACTCATTTGAAGCCGTTCAGAGCATGAAAGATGAAGCTCTTAAGGAATGCCCCCTCTGTGGAAAGGAAATACGCCGGGTGATCAACGGCGGAACCGGTATTATCTTTAAGGGTTCGGGTTTTTATGTTACCGACAATTCCCAAAAGGGCAGCGGCAAATCCTCCCGCCCCAAGGAGACCAAAGCTGCTGAGCCAGCCGCTTGCGCGGCCTGTGCCCAGGCGGCTGGTTGTGGCGCCCAGGCAGTAAACTCCTAGCGGTCCCCCATGGCCGCTCATTTCTTTTGTGAAAATTGCGGCGCCGAGGTCAAACGGGATTCCAAAAATTGCCCGAAATGCGGCCGCTCTTTTGCCAGCATACTCTGCCCCGCCTGCGGTTTTGTGGGTGAGGAGGCCCTTTTTGCCGGGGGCTGTCCGGTCTGCGGTTATACCGCCCCGGCCCAGGGCGCCCCAAAAAATCATCCCGGTAAAACCCTGCCCCAAAAATTCTCCGCTGGCGCCCTGCCCGGCTGGGCCTATGCCCTGGCGGTCCTGGTCTTTGCGGCAGTCGCGGCATTGCTGCTGTTTTCGCAGTGAAGGTGGAAATTTGCCCGAAACCACAAAATCCGGTTATGATATAAAGGTCCTTCCGGAGGGTCCATGAAAAAATCATCGTTTCTTATGCTCATATTTCCACTGACAGCACTTTTAACCGGTATCCTCCTATCCTGTTCAGAGAAGCCCGCCCCCGCGCCGGACCCGGCCCTCGTCGCCGCCCATACCGGGGGCATCATACGCAGTACCGATCCCATCGAAGTGGTGTTCACTAAAGAACAGGACAGCTCGACGGCCTTTTCCCCGGAAAACTTCCGTCTGAAACCCCAGGCGCGGGGAACCCTGTCCTGGAAAAACGGCTCCACCCTCACTTTTACCCCTGAGGCGCCCCTGAAGCCCGGGACCCATTACCAGGTTACGGTGGACGGGAAAGCCCTGGGGATGAAGCCCTTTGGCTTTAGCTTTGAAACCCAGGTTCCCACGATAGAACTTGTGCTTGATCCGCTGTTTATCGATTCTGCAGGGGATGCCCGGGTCACAGGAAAGCTGTTTGTTTCTGAGCCAAGTGATACTTCCCAAATAGAAAAAATCCTGAGCTCCGCTGATTTGGGGCTGCCTTCATGGTCCCACGAAAACGAAACCCACCGTTTTTCTTTTATGCCTGTCAGGCGCCTTGATGCGGATCGCACAGTAACGGTAAGCTGGACCGGTAGTCCCATAGGTGCCCGGGAAAAAGGCTCCGCTGCCATTACTGTTCCTGCAAGGAACCTTTTTAAGGTAATGGAACTGCGCCATGACAAGGGTGTGCTGGAACTGGTTTTTTCTTCTCCGGTAAAGCAGTACCAGGACTTACGGGGCTTTGTGTCCCTGTCGGGGGATACCAATGTCCGCTATTCTCTGGAAGGCAATGTGATACGGATCTTTGGCCCCCGGGAGGGAACCGTTACCCCGGGGATGGAACTTCTTGTCCAGGACCTGGAGGATATCAACGGCCTTCCCCTGGCAGAGCCGGTGCGCTACACCGTGCCCAGCACCTGGGAATTGCCTGAGCTCCGGTTCGCCGGCACCGGGAACATACTTCCCTCAAGCCAGGGAACTTCCATAGTCATTGAAACCCGGAACCTTTCGGGCCTCATGGTGGAGGCCTTCCTGATCCCTGCTGACAATATGATTCAGTTCTTCCAGGTAAATGAAATTGAGGGCGAACAGGAACTCTACCGGGTGGGGGAGAGCCAGTGGGCCACATCCGTTGATTTGCCCTGGAAGGATTCGGATCAGAACCGCTGGGTCCGTCATGGCCTGGACCTTTCGGAGCTTTCCCGGAAATACCCCGACGGAATGTTCCGCATACGGCTCAGTTTCCGGAAACGGCACATCAAGTACGAATGCCCTGAAACCCACGGGGATTTTTCCAATCTCCCCTTCCCGGACGAGTCCTTCCCGGCCTATGCCAACGGCGGCGAAAATTACTGGGATTTTATAAATAATTCAGGTTATTCCTGGTATGACTGGTCTCAGCAGCGCAAGGACCCCTGTCATCCGGCCTATTACCTTTCCTACTACGATCACAATATTATTGTAGGCCGCAATGTGCTTGTTTCGGATCTGGGGCTGCTGGCAAAAAAAGGCCTGGACGGGACATACCTTATAGCTGCAAACAACCTTAAAACTGCCCACCCCATGGCAAACACGGATATTGAGGCCCTCAATTTTCAAGGACGCCTCCTGGCCCGGTTTAAGACCGGCTCCGACGGTCTTGTGTCCATGGACAGTTTTATTGCCCAGCCGGGCGCAGGACCCGCTCAGTCGGCATCCGGCGGAACTCCCTATTTTCTCGTTGCCAAAAACGGCCCGGCCCGGGCTTTCCTCAAGCTCAACGATTCTCTGGCCCTGGCAACAAGCCACTTCGACGTTGCCGGGGATGCTCCGGTGGAGGGCTTGCGGGGGCTCATCTATGGTGAGCGTGGAGTGTGGAGGCCCGGGGACGATATCTTTCTCACCTTCCTCCTCTCGGACCCCGCCGCAACACTACCTGCGGATCATCCTGTGTCCTTTGAGCTTGAAGATCCCCGTGGTCGCTTAAGCTTTCAACAGACCTATAGCTCTTCTGTGGACGGCTTCTATCCCATTGCTGCCTCTACCGCCGCGGATGCACTTACCGGAGACTGGATTGCCCGGGTGCGGGTCGGGGGCGCTGTTTTTACCCGGAATATCAAGGTGGAAACGGTGATGCCCAATCGGCTTAAGGTGGATTTGGATTTTGGTCCCAAAGACTATATTGACGGGTTAAAAAACAACATTACCCTGGAGGCGGCCTGGCTTTACGGCGCCCCGGCTCCGGGGCTTAAGGCAGATATCTCGGTTTCTTTTACAGACAGGGAAACCAGCTTCAATACTTACACTGAGTATTCATTCAGAGATCCTTCGCGTAGTGTTTCTGTGGAGCGGCAGACTGTTTTTGAAGGTACCCTGGACAATGCCGGGAGGGCGTCCTTTGACATGGAGTTGAAACCAGGACCGGCCATTCCGGGAAAATTGTCGGCCCGTTTTTTAACCCGGGTTTTTGAACCCTCAGGGGTTTTTTCATCGGAACAGATAAGCAGGGACGTCTCTCCTTACAAACGTTATGTGGGACTCAAGCTTCCCCGGGGAAATGGGGCTATGCTTTCAACCGATACCGAACACCAGGCGGATATCGTGGTACTGGATGGGGATGGCAGACCGGTAAAAGACGCAGTAAGCCTGGACTGTTCTATTTATAAACTTAATTGGCGTTGGTGGTGGGAACAGGGAGATGGTGAACGGGCTGAATTTTCTTCCGACCTTTCCCGCACCCCGGTTGCCCAGGGAACCATCATCAGCTCCGGAGGCAAAGCTGCCTGGAATTTTCGGGTAAAGAGTCCTGACTGGGGCCGCTACCTGGTGGTAGTCCAGGATACCCAGGGCGGACATTCCGCCTCTTCAATCGTATACATAGACTGGCCCGGATCGCCAAGCCGGGATCAGGAAGGCGGACAGGGGGCCGCAGCAATGCTGACCCTTAGCGCCGGAAAATCCGCCTACAGCCCGGGCGAAAAAATTTCCGTCAGCTTCCCTTCCAACAAGGAAGCTGCTGCATTGGCGGTGGTGGAGAAGGGCGGGAAAATACTCAGGAGCGAATGGATCACCTGTTCTGATTTTCTTACAGAGTATGAATTTTCCGCTGACCCTTCCATGGTTCCCAATATCTATGTGCACGTAATATTACTACAGCCCCATCTCCAAACCCAAAACGATCTCCCCCTGCGGCTCTATGGCATAATCCCGGTAAGCGTGGATGATCCCCGCACCAGGATTACACCCCGGATAGAGGCTCCTGAGACTTGGCTGCCTGAATCCGCTGTTTCTTTCACGGTCTCCGAAGCTTCGGGCCGGCCCATGGTATATACCGTGGCGGTGGTTGACCAGGGGCTTTTGGGGCTTACCCGGTATACCCTGCCCAATCCCCGGAACACTTTTTATGCTAAGGAAGCCTCCTTCCTCAAATCCTGGGACCTTTTTTCGGATGTCCTGGGGGCCTACTCGGGGCAGCTTGAAACCCTTTTGGCCATAGGGGGTGGGGATGACGAAGTACTTGAGGGCAGCAAGGAAACCCAGCGCTTTAAGCCGGTGGTTCGTTTCTTTGGCCCCTATGAGTTGAAGGCCGGGGAACAGCGGCCCGAAACCTTTGAGCTTCCCCCTTATACCGGGGCCCTGCGTATCATGGTGATGGCAGCCTCTTCCTCAAAAGAGTCTCCTGAATCCCGGCAGCCCAATAAATCTGCCCGGGCCTACGGCGTCGCAGAAAAATCCGTGAAGGTCGCTTCGGATCTGATGGTCTTTGGTACCATTCCCCGGCTGCTTTCCCCGGGGGATGAGGCGGAGATCCCTGTATCGGTGAATTCCTACGCCCCTGGGGCGAGGACTGTAACGATAAAGCTCGCCGCACCCGGCGCAGAGCTGAGCGATGGGGGAACACAATCGGTGTTCTTTGATATACCCGGAGAGAAGTTGATCCATTTCAAGCTGCGCTCTCCGGACCTGAGCGGACAAGTCCGTATCAGTATTACTGCTGAATCACCGGGTCTCAGGACCGCCAGCCATATAACAGACCTGTGGATACGATCTACCGTCATTCCGGTTACCAAATCTGCTTTGAGTCTTATCCCACCGGGTGAAATATGGCAGGGCGCCTTGGAATTCCCCGGCAGGACAGGCACTAATACCGGGATGGCGGAATTTTCCCGGTTTCCGCCCATAAACCTGGAATCCCGGCTCCAGTATCTTATAGCCTATCCCCACGGCTGTATAGAACAAACCGTCAGCGCTGTTTTTCCCCAGCTCTACCTGGACAGAATTCTTACCCTGGATGAAAAACAAACCGCAGATATACGTACAAATATCACTGCGGGGATAGAAAAGCTGCGGGGCTTCCAGGTTCCGGGAGGCGGCTTTTCCTACTGGCCCGGTGAAGAGTCAGCCCATGATTGGGGCAGTACCTGGGCCGGGCATTTCCTCATAGAGGCTAAGCGGGCGGGTTATAGGGTGAGTGATGATATGCTGAACCAATTCTTCCACTTTCAGAAAGACCGGGCCGCATTGTGGGCCGCCAATGACGGTAACCCTTTGTCACAGGCCTACCGGCTCTATACCCTGGCCCTGGCTTCCGAGGCGGACCTAGGTTCCATGAACCGGCTTCGGGAACGGCGGGACCTGAACCCTCAGGCGGCATGGCGGCTGGCCACAGCCTACTGGTACGCAGGGCAGCGGGACATAGCCCGTTCCATGATCAGGCAGCTTGATCCGGTGGCACCTGAATACCGGGAACTGAGCGGAACCTTCGGTTCAGAACTGCGGGATAAAGCCATGATCCTGGAAACCCTGATCCTCCTGGGGGAAAGCGCCCGTACCCGGCCCCTCTTTGAAGAACTGGCCGGGGCCATGTCAGGCGAACACTGGCTTTCTACCCAGGAAACCGCCTATGCCCTGATCGCCATGGCCCCCTACATGGGAGAAGCCGACAATGTAAAAAGCAGTATTACTGCGGATATTAGCCTGTCCGATCAAAACCGTTCCGTTAGTTTTACTACACCTGTTATCCGGCTCGATCTGGGAAACATGGCCGGGACTTCCGGGACCTATAGGGTACAGAACCGTTCTGCCTCTCCGCTGTATGCGCGGATAACTGTTACCGGTTTACCCGAAGAAGGCCTGGAGTCTGCCCTGTCCGAGGGGCTTTCTATGACCGTGGAGTACCGGAATATGCAGGGCCAGGCTATTGATCCGGATACCCTGAAACCCGGAGATGATATGGAAGTTCGCCTCCGGGTTAGAAATTCTTACGCCCAGGATGTACCGGAAATAGCTTTAGTACACCCCATCCCCGCGTCCTGGGAGCTTATCAACTACCGTCTTGCCGGCGCCCCAGGGGATAACTCTCCGGCTTCAACATATAAATATCAGGACATCCGGGACGATAGGGTGATGACCTACTTTGATCTGGCCCGTGGCGCAGAACAGACCGTGATTTTTCGGGTGAACAAAACGTATGGGGGAACCTACTTCCGTCCGGCGATTCATGCCTATGCTATGTACGATGAGTCAATCAGGGCATTGATACCCGGGGTGAGGAAATAGTTTCACCCATGCGCCGCCTCTTGTTTTGGTCCGGACTTACGGTCCTGCTACTCATGTTTGCACTTTCACTGCCGGACTCGCTCTTTGAAGCGTATTATTCACCGGTCCTCTACGACCGTGAAGGAAAACTCCTGGGCGCCCGGGTGGCCCTGGATGGACAGTGGCGGTTCCCTGATGCTTCAGGGATGGGATTGAACGAAAAATTTATTGCCGCCCTTATTGAAGCAGAGGATCACCGCTTCAAATGGCACCCAGGCATTGATCCCCTGGCCATAGGCCGGGCCCTGGTTCAGAACATCCGCGAAGGGCGGGTGGTTTCCGGGGGCTCCACCATCACCATGCAGACCCTGCGGCTCATGCGGAAATCAAAGGGGCGGACGGTTTTTGAAAAAGCGGTGGAAGCAGTACTGGCCCTGCGGCTGGAAATAAGTCTATCAAAGGATGATATACTAAAACTCTATGCCGCCAATGCCCCTTTCGGTGCCAATGTGGTGGGCTTTGAGGCCGCTTCCTGGCGCTGGTTTGGCAGGGAAGGGGCGGAGCTTTCCTGGGCGGAGGCCGCAACCCTGGCGGTGCTTCCTAATAACCCTGCGCTTATCCATCCAGGCCGCAACCGGGATGGGCTGCGGAAAAAACGGGATGCTTTGTTGGGACGGCTCTACACCAAGAGGTTCTTTGACGCAGAAACACTAATTCTTGCTAAAGCTGAAAACTTGCCCGAGGAACCATTGCCCCTGCCCCAGCTTGCTCCGCATCTCCTTAACCGGGCAGTTGTGGAAGCCGGAGGGGTAGCGAATTTTGCAAGCGGCGCTAATGCCATGCATTCCCCCAGAATACAAACCACCCTGGACCGGACCATTCAGGAGCGGGCCCTGGGTATAATGAACCGGGCGGCGGATCGTTTTGCGGTGAATGGGATCATGAACGGCGCCTGCCTTGTCATGGACACCCGCAGCGGAGCTGTGGCGGCTTATGTGGGGAACGTGGATTCACCGCTTGCCCGTGATGTGGACATTATTCCCGCAAAGCGCAGTTCCGGGAGCCTGCTCAAGCCCTTCCTCTATGCGGCAATGCTGGATTCCGGGGACCTGCTTCCCAAAGGGCTCATCAGCGATATTCCTACCCGGGTGGGAAGCTACAGCCCGGAGAACATCACCAGGACCTATCTGGGGGCGGTTCCGGCGGATGAAGCCCTGGCCCGGTCCCTCAATGTTCCTGCGGTGCGTTCTCTCCGGATCTTCGGGGTGGACCGCTTTGCCCGACTGCTCCGCAGTATTGGTGTTTCTACTCTGTTTCGTCCTGCTGAAGAATACGGCCTACCGCTTATCCTTGGCGGCGCGGAAGTGACACTTTGGGAAATGGCCGCTCTTTACGGCGGCCTGGCCCGATCTGTGTACGCCCAGACGGACACCGGTGCGCGGGGAACTTCGTTGCAAGTAGCAGCCGAAGGGCCAGTCTTTTTTCCGCCCCGGGTCTTTGCCTGGGAAACCGCCGCAAAAATCCGCCGCCCCGTGGCCTCGGCTCAACAGGCCCTGTTCCCGGAAACTCGCGCTCCTGTGGCTGCGGCCCAGCGGCCCCTGTCCCCGGGCGCGGCTTGGCTCACCCTGGATGCCCTCACCTTTGTTGTGCGTCCTGGCGAGGAAGCCCATTGGCAGGAGTATGCCGGGAGCCGGCGTATAGCCTGGAAGACCGGGACCAGCTTTGGGTTTCGGGACGCCTGGGCCATCGGTGTAACCCCTCAATGGACCGTGGCGGTGTGGATAGGGAACGCCTCAGGGGAAGGCCGGGCAGAACTGCGGAGCGCCGTTACTTCCGCGCCGGTACTCTTTGAACTTTTCTCTGCCCTCGATTCGTGGCGAGGGTATGTACCCGAGTCCAATACCTCTAAAGAACAACCATACCCCAGCCGCTCTGCCTCCCTTGCGAAGCAAGTTCTTGGGTTGGTTGATTCTGTACCTTCCGGCGAGGACTGGCTCTGGTTTCCCCAGCCGGCGGATGATTTGAAGTCCCAGGAAGTCTGCGCATGGTCGGGCTATCCTGTGGGCCCCGACTGCGGCCCTGTCAAAACAGTATTACTGCCCCGGAACGCGCCGCCTCACCGGGCCTGCGAATATTGTCGTACCGTTGCCTTAAATGAGGCGGAGGATCGCCAGATACGGCCCGCCGGAAATGACGGCCGGCCGGTGGTCCTGAAAAAGCGCTTTGTCCTTCCCCCTGCGGAGGAATGGTACTACCGGCGCTGGCGGGCGGATTACAAGCCCCTGCCCCCTCCTGAAAACGATGCTGGCCAACTGCCCCTAGCCCTGTTTAACCCCGAACCCTTCTCCCGTATCTTTGTGCCCCGGGAGTTGGACGGCAGGGAAGGCCGGGTGGTTTTCAGCGCCGCCCACCGTGAGGATTCCGCCCTCATCCACTGGCACCTGGACGGCGAGTACCTGGGCAGCACCAGGGTTTTCCACGAAATGGAGGCCCGCCCCGCCCCGGGCTTTCATACCCTTACCCTGGTGGACGGGGCGGGAAATACCCTGACGCGCCGCTTTGAGGTGATAGACAATGGCACATAATTTTTTGTTACTAAAAAAGTAAAAATATTTTGAGAGGATTGCACAAATTTTCCGTATTGACTATGCTATTCCCATGCTTCCGGCAAGGGCAACTCCCAAGTGGGTTGCAGTTGCTGGGACATAAAAACCGCAAAGGAGTTGTTCACATGAAGAATAATAAGTTGATTGTAAGGGGAATGTTGGCAGTGTTACTGGCATCCGGTTTGGTTTTGTCGGGATGCGGTGATGACGGTTCAAACGATACACCATGGGCATACCTCCCTGACATCATCGCCCCAGTGGTAACAGGCGCTGTTATTGAAGATATCGAAAAAAATGTATTAAAAGTAAGCTTTAGCGAAGCGGTTACCGGGGTTTCAGCGGCGGACTGGACCGTTACCGGCAGCCCAAAAAATATAACCGTCAGCGGTGCTTCGGGCAGCGGCGCAAACTGGACGCTTACCCTGAGCCGCCTGGCAGTCAATGGCGAGAAGATTACCCTAGCCTATAGCGGAGCCACTGTTGTAGATGCGGTGGGAAACGCGCTTGCAGGGTTTACCGGCAATCCGGTAACCAACAACGCGGCAATAGTAGGCAGCCCATACGACCATACCGAGCCTCTGTTGGCTACCGCAGTTATCGCGTACGATGCGCCAAATATACTTATTCTTACCTTTAGCGAACCGGTTATCGGGGTTTCAGCGGCGGGCTTTACCGTTACCGGTAGTCCCGCAAATATAACCATCAACCGCGCTTCGGGCAGCGGTACAATCTGGGCGCTTACCCTGAGCCGCCTGGTAGTCAATGGCGAGGCGATTACCCTCGCATATAACGGAAGCGCAATTAAAGACACGGCGACTTCACCTCCCAATGCGCTTGCGGCGTTTTCCGACAAAGCGGTAACTAACCAGTTCGAACAAGTCATCAGCCCATTTACGGGGTTATATACCAGTGGAAATAAGACTATAAGCTTTAGTGATACAAATTGGGCCGTAAAAATTGGTGAAAATTGGTCTGATGGAAGTATCTATGTGGAGGGTATTATTAATGGTACTACTCCCCAATATGTTGTTAACGGAAATACTGCCACATGGACAGCAGTAGGAACAGGGTCAGGGCTGGGGGGAACTGCTACGCTCTCCGGCAATACCTTGACAGTATCAAGCGGCAACCCTGCCATAAACGGCACATACACTAAACAAGCCGGCGGGCCATTCCGTATAAAGGTTACCGGAATTCCTTCAAATGTAATTTCATTAATATCACAATATAATCCTTCGGCCAAAATTCGAGTTGGTATAAGTGAGCCAGGTTCACTTATACCAACTGACATAGGACATGTAATCGCCGCCAGAGATACAGATCCGGCTGGCTGGGGTGATATTATAGACGGTGATTCCTATGAATGCTGGATGTACGGTGGAGTCGGTGCAAGGGTATATTATTTTGGCTCCCCCGGGTATTATGATATAAGGTTTCTTGCTGAGTCGCTTTCAGTCTACAAATATAGGTCTATGGTACCATTGCAGATAAATGAAACTAATATCATCCCGTATAGTTCGTTTACAAATTTTACTGTCAGCCCAAAAACATTTGTTATAACAGGCATAACAGAAGCGCAAAAAACAGTCGGGCAGAGCGGGTTTATGATTGGCGTGTTTCGTGGCGGAACCACACCCGAGCAAGCTATATCGCAAATAAATTTGGTTGTGGGATTTGATGGAAGCGGAGACAATTTTTCAATATCAGGAGGATCTGCGCCTTATACGGCAACAATTAACAACCTGTATGCCGATTGGACCGGTATAAATACTTGTGACCTATATGCTATGCTGGGTTCCGGCGGCTCAATGAGTTATTATAGGAAGACAGGAGTAATATCTTCTTCGACATCAATAAATGTTAATATGGCAACTTTTGAACAAATAACATTTTAAAACGTATTGATCCTGGGTCCCCTGATAACCAGCTTGCGCGAAGGCAGGTTCTCGGGGGACTGTTTTTTATGGCTGCCGGCAGTGTTCAGTACCGTACCGGTGCGGCTTTACCGCATTGAGCGCAGTAGTACTGCTTTCCGCTTTCGACATCCCTCAATACCAGCCCTCCACTGTCTACCCTGTAGCCTTGACGATTTATCAGTACTGCGCCGCAGTGTTGGCAGACAGTATCGTTGTGTTCACCCCATATATTGCCGGTATACACAAAGGAAAGATATTCCCGGCCCATATGGGCAATTTCTGCCAGGGAGACAGGGTTAGTGGGAGGAGCGTTCCATTGATAGTCAGGGTGGTAGGCAGAAAGGTGCCAGGGTATTTCACGGGAAAAGCCGGAGAGGAATTCCGCGCAGAGCCGGGTTTCTTCGGCGCCGTCATTCAGGCCCGGGATGATAAGGGTTGTCACCTCCAGGTGGATGCCTGAGCTGTAAGCGGTTTTTATAAATTCCAGGACCGTCCTAAGTTTTCCACCTAGTACCTTTGCGTAGGTTTCTTCGGAAAAACATTTCAGGTCTATGTTGGCGGCATCCGTGAGGGGCAGTATTTCTGCGGCCGCTTCGGTATTGATACAGCCGTTACTGACCAGGATATTGGCGATACCTTCTTCCCGGCAGAGGGTCATGCAGTCCAGGAGGAATTCAATGTGTATAAGAGGCTCGGAATAGGTGTATGCTATCTGGGTAAAGCCCCCCTTCCGGGCCCGGGACAGTATTTCTGTAGGGGAAAGGCGGCGGCCCGGGGCATCCGTACCCTGGGAAATGTGCCAGTTCTGGCAGAATGGACAGCGGAGGTTGCAGCCTGCAAAGCCCAGGGACAGGATAGAAGAGCCGGGCCTGAAATGGTAGAGGGGTTTTTTCTCAATCGGGTCCTCAGCCATGGCAGTGATGAAACCGTAATAGGGGAGGTCGCCCTGGCCGTTGATGTTTTGCCTGACCCTGCATTGGCCGAAGGAACCCGGAGAGAGGACGCAATGCCGGGGACAGAGCCGGCATTCCAGGACCCTATCCCCGCTGTCGGTTTTTAGGGAAAAGAAAAGGGTTTTCCTCAACGAGGCTGGGCCTCGAAGAAACGTTCCTTGAGATCCTTCGTCTTATTGGCAAAGTGGAGGGGATCGTCCACTTCAAAGGGCTCCAGGATCACCCCGTGGGCGCCTTTTCTGATCCACAATTTTGCCAAGGGTACCCCTTCACCAGATTCGGTAACCGCCGAGTGTATATTCTCCATATAGAGAATGTCCTCCAGTTTGAATTCAATGATCTTCGGGTTATCCCCTAATGGATCGTAGAGGAGGATGAATTTGTTCTTCTCCGATGGATGCTGCCGGGGATATCCCGTAAAGGGTACACTATCCTTGGGGGCGCCCCCTGTATATTTGGTTATTTCATTGAGGGGTAATGTTTCCAGGTAGCTGATTATACTCATAGGTACCTCCGGCTATAACTATAAATCGGATGGTCTCCCTACGCAAGTTGTATAAAAGCCCTTTTTCAGGTACCATGAAAAAAATAGGGGGTTTTATGACAGCGACTACCGGATCCCTGGGGGCCTTTGTGTTCCAGGGATCAAATCTGATTTTTCCTGACAATATCGATATCTCGGCGGCCATTAACCCCCTGTCCCGGGATCTGGTTTTTGATGCCTTTGGCGGATCGGGTCTAACAAACCCAAGAAATTACTATGAAATTAAGACCGTAGATGGAACTGCTACAGTCACCGGTTTAATGCTGGAAATGGGTGATCTCCCCCCAGGTTGGAGGAGTCTTTCCATTCGGCAGGTCCTTGCGGAGGCGATCCATGGGCTGGTAACCGGGGATAGTGCTGGAGGGCTCTTGTTCCGCTCTTACCACCTCATGCAGTGGCGCCGGGATTCAGCCTATTGCGGCAGTTGCGGCAGTCTGAACAGCGATTCGTCTGAGGGGACGGCCCGGAACTGTCCGGTCTGCGGCAGGGTGGAATTCCCCCGCATATCCCCGGCGGTTATTGTGCTTATTACCAACGATAAAGACGAGGCCCTTCTGGCCCATAACGCCAATTTTAACAACGGGGTATACAGCCTTATCGCGGGCTTCGTAGAGGCTGGGGAAAATCTGGAAACAACGATAAAACGGGAAGTAAAGGAAGAGGTGAATATTGAGGTGGACCGGATACGCTATGCAGCCTCCCAGCCCTGGCCTTTCCCCAATTCACTGATGCTGGGATTTACCGCCCATTATACAGGAGGGGAGCTGAAACCCGATGGGACAGAAATCATTGATGCCCAATGGTTCAGCAAGGAGAGCATACCCACCCTGCCTGGCCATGGATCGGTTGCCCGGTATATTATTAACCGCTGGCTAAAAGGAGAAACTTAACTCTTGGGCTCCGCTAAATCTATAGTTTCGTCAGTCCAGCCGCCTTCAAGGGCATGGGTCGAACGGATGTAAACGGTTGCCGCCTGATCCCTGGTCAGATTCAGTTTAGCATTGCTGGTAAAACGCTGAAGCGCCCCTTCGGCGTCCTTAAAAGCGACGCTGTTCGCTGCCTGAAGGACAAATATCAAATCCAGCTTAAACCGTTCGGTATTTTCTTTTTCTGTAACTTCACCGGCCTTCTGATAGTCCGGGATGCTGATCTCTTTATACGCAGTTTTGTCCAGGTTTTGGGCATAAACCGCATTAAAGGCGATAAACAAAACAAATGCTAGGGCAAAACGTTTCATATAAATCTCCTTGAAATCATACTATAAACCATATTTGAAAACTATGCAACTCACCTTTTATCGTATATTTCTCCGTACTTTGTGTTGATCCGTACCGCCTGGTGGTAATCAATCTGCGCCTGGGCATATTCCCCCAGGTAGGAAAGGGCCTTGCCCCGGCTTATGTAGGCGGTGGCATAATTGGGGTTGATTTCGATGGCCCGGTTAAAGTCATCTATGGCCAGCCGGTATTCCCCGATATTAGCGTAGACCGCCCCCCGGTGCCTATAGGCCAGGGCCAGATTGGGGTTGAGCTTGATGGCTTCGTTATAATCCGCTATGGCCTTGCCGTAATCGCCTCTGTTGTTATAGGCTACACCCCGGTTACTGTAGGCCCTGGGAAGGTCCGGGCCGGCATTCAGGTTGATGGAGATGACCCGGTCGTAATCGACCTTTGCCCGATCAGGGTAGCCTACATCGTAGTAAATATTGCCCCGGTTGATCAGGGCTTCCACATAGTTAGGGTTGATCCGTATGGCCTGGTTGTAATCCGCCACTGCCTTATCGTACTCGCCCTTGTTGGCGTAGGCATCGCCCCGGCTGCCGAAGGCCTTGGCATAACCCGGTGAGAGGCGCACAGCCTGGTTAAAGTCCAGGATCGCCTGATCGTACTCTCCCTTGCGCAGGTGGATTTCCCCCCGGTTGCGGTAGGCCTTGGCGTAGTTGGGGTCCATGGTGATGGCCATGGTAAAATCATTCCGAGCCCGCTCATAGTCCCCGATTTCGGTGAAGAGCAGCCCCCGGTTGTTATAGGCAAAGGTGTAGTTCTGTTTGAGCCTGATAGCCTCGGTATAGTCCGCCATGGCCCAGGTGTATTCGCCCTTGATCACATAAACTACCCCCCGGTTATTGTAAGCCTCCGCATAATAGGGGTTGAGCCGTATTGCCTGATTGTAATACCCAATGGCCCGGTCATATTCCTTCCGGTCCGCAAAAATGATGCCCCGGTTAAGGTACTCATCGTAATTGAGGCTGTCCGCGAAGGCCCCCTGATACGCGGAAAGGAGCAGCAACAGTGTCAAGGGGAACACTGCATTTGGAATAGTTTTTCTCCTGGTCATAGAATCCTCCTTAAACATTTTCTATTCTGTTAGCGTCCCTGGGGTGAATAAAGGTATCTGAAATATTCCATATCCGTGGAAAGGGTCTTGTCAAATTTTGGGAGGGTACTCCGGTAGGATTCCACGGCTCGCCAGAAGTCGAAGAAGTTCCGGTCCCGGGAATAGGCTTCCGCATAGATACTCGCGGCTTCCGCGTCCGCAGTACCCCGGATGGTTTCTGCGGTTGCATAGGCTCCGGACAGAATGGACATCCGTTCATTTTCCATGCGTCCCATCCATTCGGCCTTTTTCCCTTCACCGTCGGACCGGAAGGCCTGGGCTATCTGGTTTCGTTCCTTGATCATCCGGGCGTAGACACTCTGGGTCAGCTCATCGGAATACCGGATCTGCCGGATTACCACATCGATAAGTTCAATGCCGTATTCGGGAACCATCTTCCGGGACCGTTCCAGGATTTCTTCCGCCAGGGCCCGGCGCCCCCGCTGTATGGGTTCCCTGGACCCTGCGGACTGGATCAGTATGGGCAGATCGATCTGGGTGTTGTCCCCAATGCCCAGGCTGTCCGCATTGTCCGCCTGTTCCAGGATGATGTTGGAATTCCGCACCGTTTCCCGGAGGTAATTTTCCGCAACCACGGTCCGTACTTCCGAATCAATAACCTCCGCCAGTTTTGAATAGGCCAGGTTGATGCTTTTAATGGATTCGTAGAATTTCTGTGGGTCCGCAATTCTCCACCGGGCGGTGACATCCACCCAGATATACTGTTTTTCCCGGGTGGGCATGTTCTTCTGTTCTCCGTCCCAAGCCATGATTCGTTTGGGGTAGCGTACCACCTGATCAATAAAGGGTGTCTTTATGTGGAGCCCTGCATCGGTGATCACGTTCACCAGCCTTCCCATCTGGACCACCACCGCCTGTTCCCCCTCATCTACCACGTAGATGGGGCCTGCCATGAGTATTCCTATCACCACCACTGCAATGATTATTAGTACCACCATTGATTTTTTCATTACCTTGCCCCTCCTGAAGAACGGGAAGCATTAAGATCCCGCAGGGGGAGGAAGTTGTTAAAATTCCGGTCGATGATCACCGTTTCGGTATCATCCTTGAATACTTCTTCCATCATTTCATAGTAGAGCCGCTGCCGGGTAACATCCGGCGCCTTGCGGTATTCTTCGTATACCGAGTTAAACCGGGCTACATCGCCGTTCGCTTTGTTGATCCGTTCCGCCTCATAACCTTGGGCAATCTGGATGAGCCGGTCCGCCTCGCCCTTGGCCCGGGGTATTTCGGCGTTGTAAGCCTGCTGGCCCTCGTTGATCAGCCGGTTCTGGTCCTGTTCGGCTTTGTTCACGTCGTCAAAGGCCTCCTGAACCCCTGCGGGGGGATCGATATTCTGGAGTTTTACGGCGATCACGTCGATTCCCAGGCCGTAACCCCGGAAGGTCTCGTTCATAAAAGCTGCACCTTCGTTTTCAATGGTACTGCGCTGGCTTCCCATGATGTCCATAATTGGCCGATCCCCCACCAGCATATTGATCGCCGACCGGGACACATCCCGGATAGTTTCGGTGCGTTCCATTACATTGAACACCCAGGCCATGGGGTCGGTGATTCGGTACTGGATGATCCACTCCACTTCAATGATATTGAGGTCCCCGGTGAGCATGGTAGATTCGTTGGTGAGGTTTGAGTAAGTGGAACTCACCCCGCTCCTCAGGGTCCTGAAACCAAACTGTTCGGTTTGTACAGTAGTAACGTTAACCAGGTACTGATGGTCTATGCCGAAGGGCAATTTAAAATGAAGCCCCGGCCCGTAGATGGCGTTGAACTTCCCGAACCGGGTAACCACAGCCTCTTCGGTCTGGTCCACGATATAAACACTGGTGCCCAAAAGGCTCACCACCACAATCCCCACCACAACGAGGATCACCGTCACGGGGTTCATAAATTTTGAAACCCCCGGGGTTACATTCTGCATATTGCTCTACTCCTCTAAAAAGGGCGGCGCAGCCGCCAGTCAATCGGAAGTGTTACGAAGTAACACCTACTCCTCTAAAAAGGGCGGCGCAGCCGCCAGTCAATCGGAAGTGTTACGAAGTAACACCTACTCCTCTAAAAAGGGCGGCGTAGCCGCCAGTCAATCGGAAGTGTTACGAAGTAACACCTACTTCCTTTCGGTCAGGTCCTTTGCATTGAGAAGCACCGCCTGACCTTCGGTGTTCTGGGTAATAATAAGATCATCCTGGAAGGTTACGGTGGCAAAGGGATGCACCGTTACTGTTGACCGGGCCTGTCGGGCCAGCTCCGTATTGTACCTGCCTAAGTAGAGGCCACCGGGCGCGGAGCTGATGGCGTAGATATCCTGCCCGTTTATCCAGAGGAGGCTCTGGGGGTGGATATCGTCTTCCCCCTGTTTAATCATTTCCAGGGTAGCGGGGCTGATCTCCACCAGCCGTATGGCGCCATTGCCCCGGTCCTCCCCGGCCACGGCCAGTATCTTTCCCTCCATGAGGGTGAAGGTCCGGGCGTTTATGCTGTTCAGCGCCGAGCTTTGCAATGTCGTTCCGGAATCGATCTGTAGTTTTACTATTCTTCCAAGGGCAGAGTTGGGGCTTTCCAGTTTTATCCCCAGAACACCCTGGGGCGCCTGGGCTGCTTGCTGATTGATGAGCCCCTGCTGATCCTGGGCTATGTCCTGCCGTTCCTGCTGGGCTTCGGCAGCCTTCTGTTCGGCGAACTCTTCGGTTTTTTCAGCTTCCTGGCGCTGCTCATCCAGTTCCTCTTCCTTCTGGGCGATCTCTTCATCCTTCTGGTCCGCCTCAGCCTCCCGGGTGTCCAGTTCCTTCTCTGCGGCCTCCGCTTCTTCGGGGCTAATCTTCCCCGCTTCCTGATCTTCTTTTAATTGCTGCCGGTCTTCGGCTATCTGCTGGCGTTCCTGCTGATTCTGCTGCCTATCCTCGGCTACCACTTTTTCATCATTGGCGATGGCTTCCCGCTTGGCAGCGGCGGCTTGTTCCGCCTGTTCCGCCTCCCGTTCCTTGATGTCAACCATGCCCTGGCGCTGGGGTATGCCCTTGTCATCGTCCTGGCGCAGTTCGCCTATCACATCATTCTCTGTGAGGGTGGAGGTATCTATGGCGCTGAGGGATCCGGGCATGGCGGTTTGCAGGGGAATCACAATCAGGGAACGGCCGGGCCATTCGTCATATCGTGTGGAAAGCCCCGCCTTTTCCCGGGTCAGGTTCCCAATCACCGGAGTCTTATACCGGCGGGTAAAAAAGTCCCAGTTTCCCCGGAACACCGCATTGTAGATAGTGATATATTGGGCCAAAAGGGCGGCGTCCCGCTCGCTGTAATCGTAGGCCCCTTCAAGGTAGCCCTGGATGATCAGCCGGAGATTGCGGATATGGTCCACCCCTGCATCAGGGCCCAGCCCCAGGATATCCGCATCAAGTTTGTCCCCCTCGGGATCGCTCACCGAGTGGATCACAAAATACCGGGCAGAAGTGCCAGTGGTGGAATCCCCGGCCCGTATGGCCTGGCCTGCGGTAAACCCGATATTCCGTATCTGGGCCCGGGTTTCTATCCGGTCTTGGGGCCCTTCGTAGTTGATGAAGTTTATCGGCTCCTGGCTGGTGGACAGTTCCTCCGTATCGACCTGTGAAAAGAGGGGAGTACCGGAACCCAGAATTAAAATAATGGAAAAGAAAAGCAGGTATCTGGCGCCGGGGGTCTTCATGTGATTTCTCCTTAGGATAAACCTACTGTATAGTATGCCCGGAAAAAGCAATGTTTACAATGGGGAATGAGGAATTTAGCCCTAGGAAGCGGCGGCAAGGTTTATGATGTCTTTAGCTTAGAAGGTCTGCGGCGATCCAAAGCCAGCGGCCGGGAGGGGTGGTCCAGACTTCCCGGTAGGTGGCGATGTTTGCCTGGGGCCAATAGGGGAGGTCTTCGTTGCCCCGGGTTTGTACTCCCACGGGCATTTCTCCTACAGTTTCTCCCAAAAGGGCCGTATATTGCTGCCCAAAATTACTGCCCTCTCCGTATATCAGGGATTGGCCAAAGGGATTTTTACCCAGGGTCCAATACAACTGCTCCCGGGCTATATTGAGCAGCGCATGGTCTTTAAAATAGTTCCCTAAAATAGATGCTGCCTTGCCCATGGAAAGATGAATAGCCGAATTTCCCCGAAATGAAAACCATACGGGGAAACACCGGATGCAGTACTCTTTCCCCAGGGGTATTCCCTGTTTAAGCTGCTCCGCATAATTTTTTCGCTCCCCTTCGTAGTCCACCCGAGGATGGACACGCTCAAAGGCGTCCCGGTCGTCTATTTCGTCAGCCCTGTGTATACCCGCAGGGAGCATGCCATAGGGGGCCGTATAAGAGGTCAATGCCTTAAGGTAGTTTCCAAAGAGCTTTAAGCCTGCTTCCCAGAGAGCTTTATCCTCATGATCCGGCAAGGCCTTACAGGCTTCGGCCAGGGCCTGTACAAAGATCTGATCCCGGGCCTGGTGAGAAAAATGAACGATAGTTTTTTTTGTCTCATCCCGGTAGAAAAATCCTTTCAGGGGCGCCTGGGCTTCTCCGGTTTCCTGGCAGTCCAGGAGCTTTCGGGCAAATCCAAGCAGGGGTTCCAAAAAGGATGGGTCCCCGGAATTTTGGAACAGTAGGGCGGCGGCCCAGCACGCTGCGGCATAGTATTGAGAAAGTCCGGCAGATCCTGCGTGTTCCTGGGGTATCGGCGTTTCGACGCCAATTTCGTTAAAACGCTTTATGGCAAAAGCAAAGTCTTCTTTTGCAGCGTCCAGACATTTCCAGGACAGGGGCTGGTCTTTTTCGGCAAAGGCCGCCGCCGCCGTCGCTTCTACAGCGGACATGATAAAATTTTCAAAAGAGTGGTTGTGGACCCCGGCCTCACAGTCATCCATGTTTCCTATCAAGCCATCGGTCCAGCGGCGTATCCCCGCATTGCTGGCCCGGTAGCCATCCCCAAAGCGCATCCTGAGGATAAAGTCCAGTCCCCAGTTGGCTTCTTCCATGAGCCGGTTATACAGAAAACTGTTTTTTGTTTTAAGCGCTTCGGCGGTCTGCAGCAGGGCATGCAGTATTTCTGCACTTTGAACCGTCTGCTGGGATACATCCGCGGCATCATGCCAGCCGCCCTGGTAGGGCAGGGTAAGTCCCCCATGTTTGGCCACCACATCGGCATGGCAGACGCCGTGCTTTCCTGATACGGGATAACCGCACCGTTCGCTGTATAGAAAATTTATCAGCTTCCAAATAGTATCTTCAAAGACTGTGTCCCCGATGCGGAAGGATGCAGTACGGGTATTGCCAAAACAGAGATAGTAAGTCCCCGGAGTTTCGACGGAACTAAAATCCATGACCCCAAAGGCGCCATGGATATTTTCTACTCTGTCTATGGGACCGGAAAACACGGGTTTTTCAGTCTCCCCGTTAAATACCGTAAAATCGGCGGCCGTTGTTTGGGCAACAGCGGTTTTTGCGCCCCCGCAAAAATATCCGGAGGACGAAAATACCGCAGTTTCTTCGGCGCACTGCCACCCATGAACCACATCGCATTGAACTTCCTGAAACTGAATATCCCGAAGTTCAAAAAAAAGTTCATCTCCCGTACTGAGTTCCTTTCCGTAGCGGTGGACCTCAAAAGAAATTTCTTCGATCCGGTCGTGGGCTATGGTGTCTATTTCCCATGCGCAGGTATTCCACTCAAAATTTTTAAGGTTTATGGCGTTAAAGCCTTCCCGGGAATAGACATCGGGGATTTTTATTTTACCCGTGTTTACAAAGCCGACCCGCACAATGGGACTGTGCAGCCCCGGGCAGGCAGGACGGATTTGAAAATAAATGCGGTTGCCCCGGCTCAGGTCCCGGCCTCGGAGATCAAGCCGGGCAATGTAGGAACCAAAGGTGGCATAGTCTCCCGCCGCAGCGTCCATGGCCCGGACTTCTTTTCCGGGCCAATGATCCGAGCGGGCGCCGGTTTTGAGGGCCAGAGTACCATCGGCACCAATCCGGAATGTTCCTTCTCCATCAAAGGTCCAGGGCTTTTGATCTGTACCGTCCCAGAGGCTGATCCGGTGCAGAACCGGTTTTTTCAGGCTCCGGTATTCAACGGTTTTTTCAGCATCCGCCTCCAGGGGGTAATGCACATACAGGGATTCCTTGAGTTTTGTTTCAAATTGAATATCCATACCAGCCGCCTATAATTCTATTTCAAAGATGGCTTCGGTTTCTACCGGAATGTTTCCCGGCAGCGCATTAACGCCAATGGCAGACCTGGCGGGCAGCCCTATGGCAGGGCCAAAAAGATCCGACAAAAGCTGGGTGCCGCCATTGGCTACATCGGGCTGATTGTAAAAATCATCGGTTCCGGCCACCATGGTTAGTATCTTTACGCAGTTTTTTATTTTACCCAGATCGCCGATATTGGCCTCAAGGATTGCCAGTACATTTAACATACAGTTACGGGCAAAGATTTGTCCCTGGGCAATATCAAAGTCACTGCCCAGTTTACCCTGAATAGGAACATCCAGCAGGGGACCGCAGCCTGAGACATATACCAGGCCCGACCCAAATTGTTTTACCTGTGCATAGACTCCCCCTTTAGGCGGTGCCTTGGGAAGAGTAATCTTTAATTCTTTCAGCCGTTCATACACACCCATATATCCATCCTTATTATTTTTATTCTCATTGCTTGATTAAACCCCGCGGGAGAGCACTGAACCCGAATACTCTTCGGTTTTGTCCTGCCGCCAGGCTATAGTTCCATTTACCATTACCAGATCCATACCTGCTGCTTTCCGTAGGGGGTTAAGATAATCCCCCTGATCGGTAAAACACTCAGGTTTAAAAATTGCTATGTCCGCATAATTGCCAGGGGCCAGTCTTCCCCGGTTTTTTATTCCCACCCGATCCGCGGCGAGGCCGGTCATCTTGTGTATTGCCTCCTTTAAGCTTAGAATTTTTCGTTCCCGGACGTATTCTCTCAAAAGTTTTGGAAAGGCGCCGGTCAGCCGGGGGTGGGGATGAGGGGTTCCGCCATAGAGGGAATCGGATATCACCACGGTCCAGGGCAGCCGGGCTATGGTATCAACATCCTCCTGGTCCATGCTGAGAACAATTATCCCTGCCGTTTCTTGGTCCAACAAAAGATCGGCCAGTAAATCAGCGGCATCTTCATACCCTTCATTCCGAGCAGCCTCATCCATGGTTTTACCGAGATACTGTTCATGGTTTCCCCCTGAGAGGGAACTAAGGATGATCCGATCCCAGCCTATGCTGGTAACCATGTTATCCCATCCGGGGTGGTTTTTATACAGCTCTGCTTTTAAAAAATCCCTGCCCCCGGGAGCAGTCAATTGTGCCCGCAACGCTTCGGGTTTGTCCGCCTGAACTGTTGGGGGTAAAAGGGACAGTATGGTGGTGGACCCTCCGGTATAGGGATAAAAATCCGCTGCCACAGGCTGCCCCCGGGCGCGGGCCTGTTCGATACAGTCGATGGCTTTGAATATTGTTTTGCCCCAGTTCTGTATACCCGTAGCTTTTAAATGGCTGATATTCAGCGGAATTTCAGCGTTTCCGGCAACTTGTATCATCTCTTCCACCGAGGCTGCCAGGCTGTCCCCTTCGCCCCGGATGTGGGTGCATAAGACGCCGCCCCGTTTGCCTGCTTCCCGAGCAAGACTTTCCAACTCTTCCCGGGACGAAAAATATTCAGGCTGGTACATGATGCCAAAGGAAAGCCCTAAGGCCCCGGCATCCATAGCCTGGGCAATAAAGGCTTTAGCCTTTTCCAGTTCCTTTGCGCTGAGGGGAGCGCGGGAAAACCCTTTCAGCGACGTTTCGATGGCCCCAGCGCCGGCAAGAAAAGCCATGTTGAGGGGCAGGGGCAGCTGTTTGAGTCCTGCGGTATAGGCTGCATAATCCGCAAGGGGCAGCCCATGGGGCACAGTCCCCAGTACCGGCCGTATATACCGGTACATTTCTTCTTTCCATCGGGGGTCAACTGGCAGGGGCGCCATACCGCAGTTTCCTACCACCGTGGTACTAATCCCCTGGGCAAGTTCAATCTGCCCAAAATCCTGGTCCGTAAAAACCGCTGCATCACAGTGGCGGTGGATATCAATAAAACCTGGACATACCACTTTCCCCCGGGCGTCTATCACCTGGGCGCCGGAATCCGGCAAATCAGGGCCCATGCGGGCAATGGTTTTACCCTCCACCAAAAGATCCGCTGTAAAGGGCTCGCCGCCGGTACCGTCATAGAGGAGGCCGCCCCGGATTAGGATTTTATTCTGGCCCATGGATTTACACCACCATGCCCCGGGCTTCTACCCGCTGGAGGCGGAATTTTCCCGCCTCTTCCAAATACACCTGGTTATGCATGTTTATGGCGGTACACACATGCAGGGGAATCAGGGTAATACGCTGTCCTACCGAGAGCAGGGTTTTTCCGTTGACAGACCGAATAATGCCGTGTTCTTCATTCATACGATCAAGGAGCAGATCCTCCCGGCCTTCTACCCGGGCATAGGCGGTATACTGAAAGGGCGCCGTATGCAGGACCACATCGGTGGGAAAGCATTTGGTCCCGCCGTCAATAACCGCATAATCTTCCCGGGGACAGCTTACCACCGTTGCAACATAGCGTACCGCTATCTCGGATGGTTGGGCGACCTTTTCACTGCAGAGCATAAGGTCCTTAAAGATGTAGGTGCCCGGACGTATTTCATTTATCTTGCCGAGCCGGGCCACCGCTGCTCCGGTGGGAGAAGAACCCCCTGAAATATCCGGGAGTTTTATTCCCAAAGCTTCTATCTTTTTAGCAGCCCTTTCCATGAGGCTGCTCTCTTCCTGAGCTGCCAGCTCATTTTCCTCCGTCGGCGTCCCCTGATAATTGAGGCCTTTAAACGTATAAATTCCCGTAAGCCGGAGCCCCGGCATTTTATATACCGCCTCCGCAAGCAGGGAAGCTTCTTCCAGGGGTATCCCGGTCCGCTTTGCCCCGGTATCAATTTCAAGCCGTACTTCCAGTTCCTGTCCGGCCTTGACTGCGGCCTGGCTGAGGGCAAGGGCGCCTTGCAGGCTGTCCACCGCCAGAATCAGCCGGGTAATCCGTCGGGCCAGGATCAGGGCCCGCTGGATGCGAAAGTCCCCTACCAGGGGGTAGGCGATAAAGATATCCTGTAGGCCTCCGTCAGCCATGACCTCCGCCTCGCTCACCTTGGCGCAGCATATTCCTGAGGCGCCCGCCTCGACCTGCATACGGGCAAAGAGGGGCATTTTATGGGTTTTAACATGGGGCCGCAGCCGACATCCCGCGGTATCGGCGATTTTTTGCATGGCCGTAATATTTTCCCGGACCTGTTCCATGTTTATTACAAGGCAGGGAGTTTCGAGCTGGGCTTGGGTAAGGGTCTCCATGTGTTATGCCTTTAAACCGCTGGTAGCGATTCCCTGTACAAAATACCGTTGGAAGAAAAGAAAAAACACAATCACCGGAATTACAAAGATCAGGGATGCTGCCATGAGCAGGGACCAGTCAACGGTATATTGGCTTAAAAATTGCTGCAGCCCCAAAGAAAGGGTTAGTTTTGACGGGTTGCTGATGTAGATAAGGGGGGCCAAATAATCGCTCCAGGCGTCCAAAAAGGCGTAGATCCCCACGGTAACCAGGGCCGGCCTGCAGAGCGGCAGGGCGATAAAGACATAGCGCTGCAGCTCATTGGCCCCGTCAATACGGGAGGCTTCCATAATCGAATTGGGCACCCCGGCAAAAAATTGGCGTACAACGATGATGTAAAAGGCCTTGCCAAAAAAATTGGGAAGTATCAGGGGAACATAGGTATTGGTAAGATGCAGTTTCGAATAGATCCGGTAAAGGGGTATCATGGTCACCGTAAAGGGGATCATCATGGTGGCCAGTAAAAGACCGGAAATAATTTTACTGCCCCGCCATTTTATTTTTGCCAGGGAATAGGCCACCATGGGAGTAACAATAAGCTGCCCCAGCACGGAGAACAGGGTTATAAAGACAGTGTTACCCATGTACTTCCAATAGGGTATGGTTTGAATCGCCTTAGGAAAATTTTGAAACACCAGCTTTCTGGGCAGGAGCTGTACCGGCAGGGTAAACGCATCCTTGTTGGTTTTAAAAGCAGTGGTCAGCATGATAAGAAAGGGCGAAAAAAAGATAATGCAGAGAACTACCACTACCGCAAAAAAAATGACGGCGGTGATTTTCTTTTTAAGGAATCCCTTGTTAAACAGCCGACCTTTTTTCATTTTATTCCACCCCCGCGTTTTGCGTCGCCCTTTTGGTTACTTTAATCATAACCATGGTGAGCAGGGATACTACTATGAAGAGCAGCCATGCCATCGCAGAGGCTCTGCCCATTTTAAGAAACGAAAAGGCGTTATGGAAAATATAGAGGGGATACATCAGTATGGAGTTACCCGGACCGCCTGATGCATAACCCGCCCCGGCGCCAGCACCGGTACTGGCGTTGGTGATAATATATACCTGCTGAAAATACTGAAAGGCGTTGATAAAATTGAGAATAGCCTGATAGACGAGTACATGGGCTATGGACGGCAGGGTAATGTGAAAAAACCTGGATAGGGGACCAACGCCGTCAATCTCCGCCGATTCATAATAACTGATGGGAACTTCTTCCAGCGCCGCCATACAGACCAGCATGGCGGTCCCGGTGGACCAGGAACCCATGAGCAGCAGGGCCGGTTTGGTATACCGCATATCCATAAGCCATGCGGGCCCATGGATACCGAACCAGCCGAGGACATTGTTTATATACCCATAGGAGGCGTCGAACATCCAAATCCAAACCATGGTTGCCGCAATGGTGGGGATAATACAGGGTAAGAAAAAGATGGTTCGTACAAAGCCCCGCTGGCGAAACTTTCTCGTGACCACCGTGGCCAACAGCAATGCTACAAGCAGATTGACCGGGGTAGATACAAAAGCCATAAAGAGGGTATTCATGAGGCTTTTATAAACCAGCTTATCATTGAGCACCGCAGTGTAATTTGCCAACCCTACCCACTTGGGCGCCGTAACGGGATTAAACTCGGTAAAGCCATAATAAAAGGAAGCGGCCAGGGGATAGATACTTAAGCAGATAAAACCGATTATCCACGGGAGGGCAAATAAAAACCCATTTCGTGTATTCCGTGCAGAATTTGACAATAGGATTTTTTGCATGGTGACCTCACGTTTTACGTATTGCAGCCCCAAGCTCGCCCTGCAGACTCAGTCTGCGGGGTGAGCCTATGGAAACCGGACTATTGCAGGGACTTTGCCTGATCCGCCAAAGCTGCCAAAGCTGCTTCGGGGGTCATCTGGCCTGCGTACACATAATCAAGATATTCATTTAACAGTGAAATATATTTGTTCAGATCACCGATCTGGGCGTACTGTATGCCCTTTTCCTGGCTCAGAGCCTCGATAAATTCGGGGAAGCCGGGCATGGCAAGAATTGCAGGATCGTTGTAGAGGGCTTTTAAGGCCGGGAGAACCCCGGTACCGGCGCAGATTATTTTTGCACCCTCATAGCCGGAAAGCCATTTGATAAAATCCCAGCCGCCGTCTTTATTGGTCGCCGTAATGGGAATCGACGCAGAGTCGGTTTCATAGCGGCTTGAGCCCCGCAGTTCAGGATGGGCCTTAGTTCCCGGGACCAGGGTAAGGCCCCAGTTTACCGTGGAGTTGAAATTTTTCATCATCGTCGGCAGCCAGGCGCCGTCCAAACGGAAAAGCTGTTTTCCCGCAAAGAACATATCCTGTTCGGTATACCGGTTGGTATTGGCGGTTCCTATAAAAGACTGGACCTTGGTGATGCCGTATAAATTGCGGTACCGCTGATTGTATGTAAGGCTCTCAATGGCGCCTGCCGACTGGGGGGTGAGGGTCTTGTTATCCGCCGCCCACCAGCGTCCGCCGAAACCATAGATCAATTCCTGTCGGGCCGAGGCCAGGGGGAAAAGGGGATAGCCCAGGACATCAATATTGCCGCTGGCGTCCAGTTTTGTGGCCTTAACCGCCATCTCATACATTTCTTCCACTGTTTTAGGGGGCTCGGAATAACCCGCCGCAGCCAGGATGTCCTTATTATAGAACATCTGAATAACATAGCCGTCCACAGGAAGCGCAAAGAGCCCACCGTCTATCGTATTGGCCGCAAGCGCCTGGTTTGAATAAATACCCAAATCAAGCTTATCCCGCTCCGCATAGGGCTGCAGGTTCTCAAGGAGGCGGTTGGCCTGAAAAGCAATCACAGCGGAATTGGAACCCTTGATAACATCCGGTGGTTCGTTGCTGGCAATGGCAACAATGATTTTTTGCTGATCGTTGACGCTTAAGCCCCGGGCCTCGTATTTAGTCTGGGAAGTGTTGTACGCAGCGATGGCCTCTTCATAGACCAGGGCCTCGTCGCCGGTATTCCCATACCATACGGTCACAACTTTACGTTCCCCGCTGGCGGGTTTAGAAGCATTGCAGGCGACAAGAAGGCCCGCAATCGCCAAAATACAGAATGCCGAAAAATGCCATTTCTTCATAATTTCTCCTCCATAATGATAAGAAAATTTTACCATGCAGTTTGTCAATTGTCAATGATTCGGACAAAAAAAACGGTTTTTTGCTAATTTATTATACTTTGTTAGATTTCTTCCTACTTTTTTGATCATTTTCAAACTAATTTTTAGGTTATTGATAGGATCGTAAAAAACCTACTTGACACCCCTCTTTTCCTGCGTTTATCGTAACAGGCAGTAGGGAGATGCACAATGAACAGCCTGGAAGATGAACAACCCTTTTTAAAACAGCTCTTAACCCTCATTTCCGCACAGTTCGGCGACCGTTGCGAGGTGGTCCTCCACGACCTGACCCGGGATTACAACCATACCATTGTGGACATCCGTAACGGTGGGGTGACCAATCGGAAAATCGGCGGATGCGGCAGTAATTTGGGCCTCGAAGTGCTCAATGGCAGCGTAGAAGGTGGGGACCGTTTCAACTATGTCACCACAACTCCGGACGGTAAAATCCTGCGGTCCTCTTCTATATATGTAAAAAATGATGATGGTAAGATCATTGCTTCAATCTGTATCAACCTGGACATTACGGAGTCCATACAATTCGAAGGCTTTTTGCGCAAGTATAATCATTTTGAAGCGGGGCAGGGTGAATTTTTTGCCCAGGATGTCAACACGCTTTTGGACTATATGGTGCAGCAGGCACAACAACTCATGGGCAAGGACCCTAAAACGATGAACAAGGACGAACGGATAAGCTTTTTATCCTACCTCGATCAAAAGGGTGCGTTTCAGATATCCAAATCCAGCGTTAAAATATGCAAAGTCCTGGGGATAAGCAAATTTACCCTTTATAGCGATTTAGACACCATACGGGGCGCAGGCAATGCCGGGCAGATCCCCGTCTTTGACGAAGCCCTGGACGAACAGGCTTAGGGATATTTTCTTCTTCAGTATTTAGTCCCTTTGCTCGGTGGTTAAATTTGTATCTCCCGCGCCAAGCCCCGCACATTGCATTTTTCCCCGTATTTTAGTATACTCTTCCCTAATGAACCTTGAAGCCTTTATCCTCGGTTCCGGCGGCATGATGCCCTTGCCGAACCGTCATCTTACATCTGTGCTGTTGCGCCGCGAGGGGGAGCTCTTCCTGTTTGACGGGGGGGAGGGGACCCAGGTTTCCCTGAAGAGGCTCAACCTCCGGTGGAAGAAGATATCCGTCATATTTGTCAGCCATACCCACGCGGACCATGTGACAGGTATTCCAGGGCTGCTCATGCTCTCCTCCCAGGTGGACCGGGACGACCCGCTCTACATTATCGGCCCCCCCCGGATTGCCGAATATATCGAGACCAGCCGCCGGGTGCTGGATATGTATATCAACTATGAAATCGTGGTAAAGGAAATTACCGAGCCGGGCATTGTCTATCAGGGCGATGGTTTCCATGTCCGGGCATTTAACCTGCGACATACCAAGCCCTGTCTGGGCTATGTGCTTGAGGAAGACCGGCGCCCCGGCATTTTTCACCCGGAAAAGGCGGATGCCCTGGGGGTGCCCCGGGGGCCCCTGTGGTCCCGGCTCCAGTCCGGGGAGACCGTGACTGCCGCGGACGGCAGGGAAGTGCGGCCTGAGGATGTGCTGGGGGAAACCCGGTCCGGGCGGAAATTTTCCTTTGTCACCGATTCCCTGGCCTTCCCGGAAATCGCCGATGAGGTGCACGGGTCGGACTTTTTTGTCTGCGAGGGGATGTTTGAGCGGGCCCTGGAAGAGAGCGCCCGGGAGAAAAAGCACATGACCGCCGAACAGGCCGCCTACCTAGCAAAGGCGGCGGAGGTTAAAAAGATGGCCCTGATCCATTACAGCCCCCGCTACACGGACTACGATCTGAAACAGCTTCTCAAGGAAGCCCAGAATATATTTCCCGGGACTATCCTGACCCGGGACAGGATGGTATATCCAATTGAATATATCGATTAACTAAGGAGACTTGGCCCCATGATTGAAGTGCATGGACTCACAAAACGGTACGGCCCGGTCGAAGCGGTAAAGGATGTTTCCTTTTCAGTAGGCAAAGACCAGGTCCTCGGATTTCTCGGCCCCAACGGGGCGGGGAAAACTACCATCATGAAGATCCTCACGGGTTACCATTTTCCGTCCGGGGGCAAAGCCCTGGTGGACGGGATTTCCGTGGAAGATGATCCGGTGGAGGTAAAAAAGCGTATAGGCTACCTCCCGGAAAGCGTGCCCCTCTACGGGGATTTGACCCCCACGGAGTACCTGGACTTTATCGCCCAGGCCCGGCTCATCCCCAAGGAAGAGCGGAAACAGCGGCTAGAAAACACCCTGGACGCCTGCGGGCTCCAGCATGTCCGGTCCAAACGCATCGAAGAGCTTTCCAAGGGTTATAAGCAGCGGGTGGGGCTTGCCCAGGCTATCATCCACGATCCGCCCATCCTGATCCTGGACGAGCCTACCTCAGGGCTGGACCCGAACCAGATTATCGAAATCCGCAGCCTCATAAAAACCCTGGGGAAAAGCAAAACAGTAATACTGTCAACCCACATACTCCAGGAAGTGGAAGCGGTTTGTTCCCAAGTGCTGATCATCAACGAAGGCAGGATCGCTGCGCAAGGGAGCCCCGAGGAAATCGCCGGCACCATGAAGGGCGGTGATACCTGGGAGCTGACCCTGAAGGGGGCGGAAATCGGGAGCCTCCCGGAGAAGTTCAGCCTCCTGGACCGGGAAGCGAAACCGGCCCTAGAAAGCCGGGAGGATGGCACGGTGGATATCTCCTTTTTCCTGCAATCCTCCGCTATTCCGAAAGAAGAAGCCGGCCCGGAAAACCCTGCTTCCTCAGGGGGCGATGAGGGGGAGCGTATCTTTGATTGGGCGGTGTCCCAGGGATTCAAGATCCTCAGGATGAACCGGAAACGGCTGAGCCTGGAGGATATATTTGTAAAACTTACCAATGAAGTTAGTAATACTGCGCATAACAGTAAGACTGATAGTACGGGGGTCAAATCATGAAGATTATATCCCAAAGGGCGCTGGCCCTGGCCCGGAAGGAACTCTACTCCCACTGCAATTCCCCGGCATTTTACGGGATAGCGGTATTTTTCCTGCTCTTTACCTCGATCTGGCTTTTTTATATCCAGCGCTACTTTGCCATGGATATGGCTTCCCTGCGGGTGTATTTCGCCGCCTTTCCCCTGGCCTTTATCCTGGTCATTCCGGTGATCACCATGAAAAGCTGGGCGGAGGAACGGAAGCTGGGGAGCGTGGAACTGCTCCTGACCATGCCCTTTTCGGAATGGGAACTGGTGCTGGGGAAATTTATTTCCTCCCTTGCGGTAATGGCCTTCATCATAGTCCTCACCATTCCTGTTCCCCTGAGCCTGCTTCCCCTGGGCCGCTTTGATGGGGGGGTGATTTTCGGGGAGTACATAGGGAGCCTGCTCCTGGCATCTGCAGCCACCGCATTGGGGCTGCTCCTCTCCTCCCTTTCCAAGAACCAGGCCGGGGCATTCCTGGGCGGGGCGGTGGCTCTCATGGCGGTCATGCTGATCCAGCAGATTACCCAGAGCTTTGACCTGCCCCCTTGGCTTGCGGAGGGGATTAACTTTATTTCCCTGGCCTTTCACTTTGAAAGCTTTTCCAAGGGCCTCATCGATTCCCGAGATCTGGCCTTCTTTATCACAGCCACGGTACTGTTCCTCTTTCTCAATACCCGGGTTATCCTGTACCGGAAGTGGAGGTAGGTGATGACAAAAAAACAGCTTACCCTTATTACAATTCTTTCTGTTATTGCCATGGTGTTAGTAATACTAATCAGCCGGCGTTTATGGTTCCGCCTGGATTTAACGGCGAATAAGGCCTACACTATTTCTGCGGTTTCCCGGAATCTTCATACCGAGATACCCGATCAGGTCCGCATTACCTATTACCTTTCGGACAAACTGGCCTCGGTGCATCCGGTGCCTGGGGAAATAGAGGATCTCCTGCGGGAATACGCTGCCTATTCCCGGGGCAAGATACGGCTCACCGTGCGGGACCCCGTGAAGGCGGGGCTGAACCGGGAAGTGGAAGCCCTGGGGATCATCTCCCAGCAAATGGAAATCGTGGAGCAGGATCAGGCAAATATCGCCGTGGTCTATTCGGGGATACTCATCGAATACCTGGATCAGGTGGATGTGATCCCCTTTGCCTTTAACCTGGGCACCCTGGAATACGATTTAACTTCCCGGATACGGACCCTGGTGCGGGGCACCGAGCGAGAAGCGGGTTTCCTGGTGGGCGATTCTGGCCGCCAGTGGTCCCGGGAGTACGCCATCGCGAACCAGGCCTTTGCCCAGTCGGGGTTCAGGGTGCGGGTTTTCAATGCCGGGGAGGAGATCCCCGATTCCCTGCCAGTGCTCTTCGTGCTGGGCGGGGTGGAGGACCTGGACGACTGGGCCCTGTACCGCATTGATCGGTATATCCAGGGGGGGGGCAAGGTCCTCTTTGCCCTGGAAGGGGTCTTTGTGGATCAGAACGGGGGCCTTGAAAGCCGGGTGATGATCGACAAGGGGCTTCAGGCCATGGTGTCCTTCTACGGCGCCACGGTAAAATCCGAACTGGCCATGGATGTATCCGCCCTGAGCCTCTCCTACCAGTCCGTGGACCCCTCGGGTTCCCGGGTGTACCGGATCATCCGCTATCCCCTGTGGATAGGCATCCTGAACCAGAATGGTAATCCCGACCACCCGGTTACCGCCACCTTTGGTGGGCTGGATGTCTACTGGGCGAGCCCCCTGGAACTGACCCCCCCTGAGGGTGTGGATGCGGTTCCCCTGTTCTACACCACCGCCGATGCCTGGTCCCAGACGAAGAACTATAGCGCCAACCCGGAAATGTCCTACCTCTTCCAGCAGGAAGCCGCAGAAACCCGGGGCCCCAAGATACTGGGGGCTAGTCTTTCGGGAAAATTCCCCAGCTGGTTTGCCGGGGTACCAAAGCCGGTACGGGAAGGCTCCGAAGAGGAGCTGCCCGATATGCCTTCGGAGGCTAAGGAATCCCGGATCATCGTTATAGGCGATTCGGACTTGGCCACCACCCTGATCCAGTATACCCGGAGCGACCGGAATTTTGACCTGCTCATCAAGGCTGCGGACTGGCTGGGGAACGACGATGATATCATCGGCATACGGAACCGGCTCCCCCAGTCCGGGCGGCTGGACAAAATTACGGATCAGAGCGCGCGGGTTAAGGCCATGGCCTTTGCCCGGTATTTTAATGTTGTGTTCATCCCCCTGGCGGTAATTGCCCTGGGGATTTTCCGTTCGATACAGCGGCGCCGCTCCCTCAGGGCCGCTAACGTGAAAGGAAAGGAAACTCCCGATGCTGTATAAAAAGAAAGTTTTACTGCTTACTACTTTGGTAGGCTTTTTAGCCCTGGTCTATGCGCTCACCCTGTTCTTTGATCCCGAGCGGGTGAATTCCCGGAACGCTGCGTTCCTTTGGCTGGATCCTAAATTCCGGGATCAGGCGGACAGTATAGAACTGTCCCGGCCCGGCGACTGGGCCAATCCCCAGCGCCTGGCCCGCCGGGGAAATGACTGGTTTGCCCTGCTTGGAGACGAAGAATTCCCCGCAAAAAGCTCCCGGGTGGATGATCTCCTCCGTGCCCTGAGCGTTCGCGCCGCCTACCCGGTGCGCGGTTCTGCCCCGGCGTCCCATGGCCCCATGGGGGTCGCCGAAAACAGCGCCGCCCGCATCCTGGTCAAAGGCGGGGCAGGGCTCCCCCTGCTGGATCTGCTCATAGGAGGCAGGGACGCTTCGGGGATGGAAGTCTATCTGCGGAAGAACGGCCAGAACGAGGTCCGATCCGGGCAGGACACCCTTTCCACTTACATCAACGGCGTGGGAAGTTCCTGGTACAATCTCAGGATTTTCCCCACCATCGATCAGTCCCTGGTGCAGCGCCTGACCCTTATCCCCCTGCCATCGGATGAAACCGGCGAACAGGGCCCATCCCTGGTGATTACCCGGAACGGCGGTGGCTGGAGCATAGCGGGGCTGGAAGACGGCACGGTGGATACCCAGAAAGTGGAGTCCTATATCAGGGGCGTCCTGGAGGCTGAGGGAGAGAATTTTGTGCCGAACCTGAAAGCTGCGTCGGCTTCCTTAAACGAGGGCCGCATTACCCTGGAACTGGGCAACCGCTCAACCCTGACCCTCAGCGTCGGGTCCCTTCCGGACGCCGGCGAGGAGAAACGCCGGGCCGCTGCGGCTTCCGGGTCAAGCTATGTGTATACTTTGGCGGACTGGACCGTGACCAGGCTCTTCCGGGATAGCGCTTACTTTGTGAAACAGGAATAGCCTAAGCCTTCTTCCCCCGGCTTTTGATATAAGCCCGGTATTTTTCAGGATCGCTCTTGAAAGCCACTATCGGGGAATCAGGCTCGGTTTGTGTCCTTTCCAGGGCTTTGGAAGCCTCAAGGATGAGCCGGTCAGCCGCTAAAGCCCGTCCTGTCCGGGCAGCCAGGCCTATGCGCAGGTCATTCCTGTGGGGGAATATCGCCGGCAGGCCGCTCAGAATCTGTTTGTGAAATTTGTCGGCTCTGGCAAAGCCGTCCTCAAGGCTGACATTGGGCAGGATCACCGCTATCCCCCGGGTGCCCCATTCAAAATTCAGGCCCGGGTTATTAAAAAACTGGATCACCAGGCCGGCGAATTTCCGGTATACCTGGTCATCGTCTCCTACACTGAAACCGGCGGTGAGGCTCAGCTCCAGAAGCACAAAGGTCAGATCCTCAGCGGTGGAGGAGCAGCGCCGCAGTTCCTCTTCCAGCCGACCCTTGGCGTCCTCTTCCTTTCCCGCTGCGCTTCGCGCCGGTTCCGGCTGGGGGCCGCCCTGTTCCGGTGGCGGCCCGGCTTTTTTGGAGGCCGATCCGGTTCTTGAAGAGGCAGGTTCCTTTTCCGCAGGAGCGTAGGCTTCCTGCATCTTGCGGTCCACCATGGCTGGCTGTTTTTTTATTCTCAGTGAATAGATTAACAGGGAAAGCCCGGATAAGACCAGGGCTGCAAAGATCATGAGCAGTGACTGTTTCAGGATATTCGTGAAAATCGGGTAATTGATCTCCGTGGTGACCGCAGAAATGTTGGCGTTCCGAAAACCCATCCTGAGAGGGGAAAAATGGGGCTCCCGGGAAACGCCAAATCGGGAAATGAACCGGGGGCTATCCCCCACCCAGGTAATAACAGTGCTATTTTCCCGTTCATAGGTATATTCAACCCCATAGGGGCCGGTAATGATGACACCCAGGAGGGTTTCGGATCCTGCAACCGTGTCCCGAACCGCCTCAATAAAGGGCTCCTCCATAAATCCCAGTGCCCCTGCCGAAGAGGCGATATCCGCCAGATCGTAGAATTCCCGCTGGGCCACCACCCGGCGTTCGTTGATACTGGCAAAGATCCGGATAACGCCGGTTCCGATAGCCGCCGCATAGGCTGCGATGCTTATCACCGCAATAATAGAAGTTACTTTTATCCGCATAAAATTATTATATACGTTTTTTTTATAACATGCTAGAATGGTATAGAATAAACGTATGACTTTGAGAAAACAACGCCTTCAGGCGGGCTGGTATCCCTTTTCCGCCTCTGGGGTGGCAGATTTTTTAGGGGGAATTTCCCTGGATGGGGAGCATTATCCCTCTGCTCCGGCGGCGGTGGCCCCCCACGCGGGTTGGTTCTATTCAGGGGCCATTGCGGCCAGGGCAGTTTTGTCCCTGGATAGGGATGCGGAAACTGTGGCCATCATCGGAGGCCACCTTCCCGCTGGTATGCCCCCCCTTATAGCCCAAGAGGACGCCCTGGAGACGCCCCTGGGGGAACTGCCTGTGGACCGGGAATTCGCCCTTGCCTTGGGCCGGGCCCTGGATTGCCGGGGGGACCGCTACACGGATAATACCGTGGAGGTCCTGCTTCCCATGGTTCACTATTTTTTCCCCCGGGCCCAGGCGCTTTGGCTCAGGCTCCCGGCTGAGGCGGCTTCCCTTGAGGCGGGTCGGGAGATTGCCCGGATAGCCAAAAAGATCGGGCGGCGGGTGGCGGTGCTAGGTTCCACGGACCTGACCCATTATGGGGAAAATTATGAATTCAGCCCCCGGGGCAAAGGGGAACAGGCCCTGGCTTGGGTCAGGGGTGTCAATGACCGGCGCTTTATTGAGGCGGTTTTATCCGGGGATCCCCGGGCCGTCCTGGAAAGGGCCGAAGAGGAGCGTTCCGCCTGTTCAGCCGGTGCGGTCCTGGGGGCCATAGGCTTTGCCGGGGAAAGCGGTGCCCCTAAGGGTGAATTGCTGGCCTACGGTACCAGCGCCGATGCGCGGGGGACTCTCTGGCTAAAGCCGGCGTTGCAAGTAGCGCGGGGAACTTCGTTGCAAGTAGTGGATAGCGAAGCTTCCCGCATCGAGGTCCCCGATTCTTTTGTAGGCTACGGGGCTTTTTACTGGAGAAAATAAGGGGGTGATAATGATGAGGACAGTCGCGGGTATTGACATGGGTACCCAGAGTATCAAAGTTGTTTTGTACGACTGGAATGCAAAACGCATCATCGCTTCAAGCCATGAGCCGGTGGACCTGATCGCCTTGGACGATGGCACCCGGGAGCAGAAAACCGAGTGGTACGATGCGGTTCTTGAAAAATGTTTCTCCGCTTTTTCTGTAGAAGAAAAAAACAGTATTGCTGCCATAGGCGTTTCGGGGCACCAGCATGGCTTTGTACCCCTGGATGCGGATGGAAAAGCCCTATACAATGTAAAACTCTGGAACGATACCTCCACAGCTGAAGAATGCCGGATTATCACCGAAGCTGCCGGGGGGGATGATGCGGTGATCGCCGAAGTCTGTAACCTTATGCTGCCGGGCTTTACTGCACCCAAGATACTCTGGCTTAAACGGCATAAACCCGAAGCCTTTGCAAAGCTGCGCTATATTATGCTCCCCCACGATTACCTTAATTACCGTTTTACAGGGGAGTACAAGGCGGAGTGCGGGGATGCTTCCGGGATGGCCCTGTTTAACGGCGCCAAGCGGTGCTGGTCACAGAAAATATGCTCCATCATCGATGAGCGGATCATCGGTCTGCTGCCGCCCCTTATCAGTTCCGATGAACCTAACGGGTTCGTCAATGCCGCTGCGGCGGAACGGTTTGGCATACCCCGGGGCATTCCTGTTTCCTCAGGGGGCGGGGACAATATGATGAGCGCCATAGGTACCGGCACAGTCCGTGACGGTTTTCTTTCCATGAGCCTGGGCACCTCCGGGACCCTGTACGGCTATTCCCAAACCCCCATCGCGGATCCCAAAAACGGGCTTTCGGGTTTCAATTCATCCACCGGTGGTTACCTCCCGCTCCTTTGCACCATGAATTGCACAGTTGCTACCGAAGAAGTTAGGCGTCTTTTCAATTTGGATGTCCGGGAGCTTGACGCTCTGGCGGAAAAATCAAAACCCGGGGCGGAAGGAATAGTTTTTTTGCCTTTTTTTAACGGGGAGCGGACCCCGAACCTTCCCAACGGACGAGCCGATATCTGCGGCATTACCGCTACTAACTTTACCCGGGAAAACATAGCCCGTTCCGCCCTGGAAGCGGCAATTTTTGGTATGCGCTGCGGACTTGAGGCCTTTCAGGGGCTTGGATTCCGTCCTCAGGAGATCCGGATAACCGGAGGGGGGAGCAAAAGTTCCGTGTGGCGGCAGATGGCTGCGGATATCATGAATATACCTGTAAAGCGGCCGGTCAATGCAGAATCAGCCGCCATGGGCGGGGCTATTCAGGCTCTCTGGTGCCTTCTTAAAAAAGAAGGAAAGGGGGTTGATATAGCGTTTCTAACCGATGAGCATGTTGATATCAGCGAGGCCGAAAGTATTAAGCCCGATAGTATAACTGTCGCCGCTTATAACAAGGCTTATGCTGAATACAATAAGTACCTTAAAGCGTTAAGCCCGATCTTTGTTTAGATCGGCGCCCGCTTTACAAATATGTAGTAAGAGGAGCGAAGTATGGCAAATTATTTTATCGGTAACAAAGAATTTTTCCCCGGAATAGGAAAAATTCCCTATGAAGGAAGTGGGTCCAAAAACCCTCTGGCGTTCAAGTATTATGACGCTGAAAAAACGATACGGGGCAAAAAGCTGCGGGACTGGCTCAGATTTGCTATCGCCTATTGGCATAGTTTCTGTGCAGATGGTGCGGACCCATTTGGTGTGGGAACCCACATCTTTCCCTGGAATAGTTCTGCTGACCCCATGGAAAACGCAAAAAACAAAGCTGACGCGGCCTTTGAATTTTTTACCAAGATCAACGCTCCTTATTACTGCTGGCATGACCGGGATATTGCGCCGGAAGGAAAAGACCCGGAAGATTCTGCAAAAAATCTCAGCATCATTGTGGATGAACTTAAGAAACGGCAGGACGCCACTGGGGTAAAACTACTCTGGGGAACCGCTAATGTGTTTTCCAATCCCCGTTTTATGAACGGTGCGGCAACCAATCCTGAATTTGCCGTGGTTACCCATGCGGCCAATCAGGTGAAAAACGCCATCGATGGTACCATAAAACTGGGCGGAGAAGGGTACACCTTCTGGGGAGGCCGGGAAGGCTATATGTCCCTGCTCAACACGGACATGAAACGTGAGAAGGAGCACCTCGCAGTGCTTCTGACCATAGCCCGGGACTATGCCCGTAAACAGGGATTCAAGGGTTGTTTCTATATTGAGCCGAAACCTATGGAGCCCACCAAACACCAATACGATTTTGACTCCGAAACCGTCATTGGCTTCCTCAAAGCCCACGGCCTTGAAAAGGATTTCAAACTGAACATTGAGGCAAACCATGCAGAACTTGCAGGGCATGATTTCTACCATGAACTTTCTGTTTGTGTGGATAACGATATGCTCGGCTCGGTGGATGCAAACCGGGGTGAGCCCCGTAATGGCTGGGACACGGATCAGTTCCCCAACAGCGTTTATGAGACCAGTTTGGCCATGCTTGCTGTACTCCGCATGGGTGGATTCAAAACCGGTGGGCTTAACTTTGACGCCAAGATACGGCGCAATTCGGTTGATCCGGCAGATCTGTTTATTGCCCACATAGGCGGCATGGATACCTTTGCCTACGGCTTTGAAAAGGCTGTGGCGGTTCTTGACGACGGGCGCATCCCAGATTTGCTCAAGGCCCGCTATGCTTCCTTCGATTCCGGTGACGGTGCGAAGTTTGAAAAGGGTGGTTTTACCCTGGATAGCCTTGCTGCTCTGGCGAAGAACTACGATAAATCAGGCTGGACCAGCGGCAAACAGGAATACCTGGAGAATGTTCTGGGGGATATACTGCTTTCGAAATAGTGTATAAGGTGTAGGGTGTAGGGTAGCAGGAACGGGACCCCCACACCCTCTACCTCATACCCCATATCCCAAGAAGTTTTTCTAATTCCCCAACACAGTATTTCTTCACCGCATCAAAAAGCTCTGGAGTATCCAATTCAGGCGCACTTCGTTTTAATGCCGCCGCAGCTGGAAGTAAAGTAGTGAATATAATAGTCTCTTCCTTAGAAAGGCCGGTGAGAAAACTGTATACCGGTCCTTGGAGAAGGGGAAGGGCGTTTATGCCGGCCCGGTATTGGGCGAGGAATTCCAGTGCGCCCATGGCAGCCTTGCCTGAAGAAAAAAGCCGAAGTGTATCAGCAGTTCTGTTGTCCCCAGTGTTTGTTTCCAGTCTGATTGGCGCGCCCATGCCGGGAACGACGACAATACGGGCCTTCATGCTGCGAACTTTTTCTTCCAACCTGAGGCGGTACATGGCCATGGGTTTTGTCTCATAATACCAGGAATTATTTTCATCACCCTGCTTAAAGAGGGGAGTCCGGTAAAGGAAAGCAGAATGGAGTGCCTCCAGAGGAATGCAGCGATTCTGTTTGTTTTCAAAAAGGGAACGGATATAGGTTCCCCGGGCATAGCTTGTTCCCCGGGGATAGGAAAAGTCTGCGCCGTACAATTCAATATTCCGGGCGCATAGGTATTCTGCCAGGGATAGTGCGGCATAGGTGACATTGGCTCCCGAGGTATCTACCTCCGGGATGGGTCGCCAGTAACGGGAGATATACCTGGTTAAGGGGTGGCCTCCGGAAAAGAAATAGGGCCTCGGTGAACGGGAGGCTACCAGGGGCGGGCTTGCCAGATCAAGAAAGAGCAGGGTTTGTTCGGGAAGCCCCGCCATAAAGTGATAGTAGCTGATATGCTGACAGTCAATGGAAACCACCGCATCCGGCGTAAGTCCCGCACTGATCAGGGCAGGGAGGGCTGTATCCGCAGCAATGATGAAGGGCCTATTTTTTCTTTCTGCCAACAATGGTATCTGGGCATCCAGGCTTGGGCCGGCGGCACATATAGCAACACTGTGCACTGGGGCGAGGGGAACTGTATTCTGTTCCGCCTGAGCAATATTCCTGATGATGTTGGAAAACCAACGTTTTCCGAAATAGGCCTGGACCGAATAATCCGCTGATACCATATCAATGGCGGACTTGATCGCTTCCCCTGCTTGGTTGAACAGGCCTTGACTGAAATCAGCTCTGGTACGCAGGGGCAGCAGGCTTATGCCGCCGCAGATAACCGGTTTGTAACGGTCCAGGATGTACTGCTCCAGGGCTTCAGCTGAGGGGTCCACCAAAAGCCTGAACCGTGGGTCGTTAAAGATGCCAATATACTCCCGGGAGCTTAACAGTTCTGCTACGCCGTGGATATCAAAATCTATCACTGTAATCCCTTCGATAGTTGTTTTTTCCAGAGCAGCTTCTATATGAAAGCCCCCTCCTAAACCGAAAATGATGAGGAAGCCCTCATTGCCCAGGGTGGAGATCAGTCGTTTTCCTTCTCTCCGGGGATCAACCAGCGAGTGCAGGGGATGGGCCGCCCCTGAGTTATCCACTAGGGCGGGAATGGATTCCCCTGACCGGGATTCAATGAATCTGTAGCGGCCCCTGGTGGTTTCCGCTCCTGAAAGGCGTGAGCAGAGGGCGGGATCAAACCTGGACAGGGCCAGCAGGTTCCTTTCAAAATAAAAACCCTTATTCATAGCTGCCCCGCTTATTGTCACTGCTGGCTTCTATAAGCGCTTCCCTGATTGCTCCTGCGGAAGGCCGAGGATCGCCGTTTAAGAGCAGGGGACCCAGTTCCCTGACCAGGGTGTCCCGGCTTTCCGGAGAATCAAGGGATCGGAGCAGTAATTCTGCACCCTCCATGGATGCTGGAGAAACCGGCCTTTCGATAAATTCAGGAACAGAGAACCCTGGTACGCAATTCTGGCCGCTTTCAGATAAGCTCCCTTTCCTGAAATTTTCAAACACAGCGTTGTTGTTCCCCAGGGAAAAAATCCGGTCCGGACAGGTTTCTATCCTGCGGGCAAACCATTGGGCGTAGATACTCTGGCTTCCCGATGCGGCAATGGTGGAAGCCCTGAGGAAACTCTGGGAATAAACCGGTTTCAGCCTGGACCCTTGTTCTTCAAGGAGCCGGTCAAAGCTGTAGGGGCGCGCATGGGTGCGTAAGCCTGAGTTAGCCAGATCCATACCGGCTATATACACCGGGCCGCGGGTAAGCATGAAGGCCAGATCCAGGGCAGTAGCGGTGACGGTTCCCCTCTGGGGAAGCTTTGCAAAGGGCAGGGCGGTATTTTCCAAAAGGAGATTCTGCCAAAGGGAGCCGTCGCTAATGGGAAGCCAGGGTAATGATTCAAACTGAGAGGGCAGGGCGGCGCTGAGGCTTGCGGTAAAAACAGGTCCGGCCCAGCCCTGGCAGCGATCCTGTTCACCCAAGAAGCTTCGCCGCTTGCAACAGAGTTCCCCGCGAAGGGCTTCGTAAAGGTGCAGCAAAGCCCAGTTTCCCCCGTCGGTGCTGAGAATAAGGTCAGGGATCAGGTCCGCCGCAAGGAGGGCTGATACAGAGGATGAGGCCGCCAGAATAAATACAGAGCCGTTTTTTTTACGTTCTTTTATAAGGGGGATGACCTCCTCTAAGCTGGGACCTGCACCGCATATCACCAGGGGCATGGAAAGGGTAGGGTATTGGGGAACCCTTTTCAAAAGCCTTATGTTTTTAAGGGTATTCATGAACCAGCGCCTGCCAAAGGCTGCTACAGTCCGCTTGTTGGCATCTACCCGTTTGATAAATTCTGCGGTGTCCGCCAGAAGCCTGAGGTAGGCTTCTCCGAATGCAGCTTGGGATGGGCGCCATTCAACAACCGCCACCGAAGAAGCTTCCGTATCCGGTATATGGTTTTCCAGAAATTGCTGGACCGTTTCCGCAGAATCAGGCCCCCATACTGCATCAGCGGATCCGGTAACACCATTACTGCTGCATACTTCACCGGTTGCGGCAGTAGCAATAGTGTTACGGGTAAAAAAAGCGGATATATGGAGGACCAGGATACAGGCCTGGGGGAATTTTTTTCGCAGGGCATGAACGGCATAGTCCAGTCCGGGCTCCAGGAATATGAAGAACCGGACACCATCCCTGAAGTTGAGGGAATTAATATACCGCTCCGCCTCCACCAGGGGGTTGTACCGGGAATGTAAGACCAGATCTCCAATAAAGATAGTGGGGAAACCGCTTCCTGTAGGAGCAAGCCGTTCAAGCATATTACAGATAGGGCTGGATTAGCTCCAGGGCTTTTTCGGGAGTATCCGCTTCAAAGCAGGCTAGGACTTCGGTGTTAAGGCTTATGGAAAGCCGGTGGGCAATCAGTTCCCGGTCAGGAGGCATGGGCAGCAGCAGCAGGGCACGTCCTGAGGGGAGTAGGTTCGTCTCTCCCAGGGCTCCAAGTTTGAGCCGGAGCTCTGGGGCGAAGTCTTCCTTGCCCTTATCCGTTTTTTTCAGAACTATGCCCTGAAATTGGGGATTAACCTTTTGGTAGGCGTTAATTTTACTGCAAATCTCTTCTTTTGTCGAAATTTCCGGCGACTCTTCCATCGGGATTTCCAGGTCAAATTCTGCCGCTGGAAGTTCCGCGGGAAGTGCCGCGGGGAGCTGCGCTGGAAGTGCCGCCGTTTGTTCAGGAGCTTTCTCTTGCAATAGATCTGACGCTGCTACAGGTGAAGTGAAAATAATTTTTGTGTCCTCAAGAATCAGAGCAATGCGCTCAGGGTTAAAACCGGCGTCGGGCTCTTCTGCTGCAAGGAGTAGGTTCAGTTTTGGCTCCCGGTTGTCCAGGGGGAATATCCAGAGCTTCATTCCGGGAATAAAAAATTTAAGTGCCAGGGATTCGGGGTTATTAATTTCAAAAAAACTTTGATGCCTGGCATCTATTTCTTCCGGTGCTAGTATTACTTTAGCAACTCCCATGCCCACAGAAACATAGCTGGTGTAGCCTTCTTTTTTCAATTCCAGGCATGCCCCTGACTTAAATGCGCCGTAACCCTTTAATAGGCTCAGGGCGGTGTAGGCGGAACTTCCTGTGGCCGATTTTTTCGATGAAAGCCGGAGAAGCCGGTCCTTCAGAGCAATTCCTGCATCATCTAATTTACTGGGCGAGCCACTGAGGGCTTTGCTTAAAAGACCCATTAGCTAATACCTAATTCCACGAAGAGTTTTTTGTAGGTATCAAAATATTCAGACTGGGCGAACTCTTCAATTTTTTCTTCCGGCAGGGATTCTAACAGTTTATCCATATAAACAAGGACATTTCGGAGTTCAGTTTTAATTGAAGATAAGATCCCCGTTCCCCCGGGAACGGGAATTTCCATGGAAGCTTCCTTCGGGATATCAGCAACGAAAGTATCGTTTTCCGGTGCGGGGGACTCTGTTGCAAGTGGCTCATCTTCCAGGGTTATTTCAAGGGAATCGAGATCCTCAAGGAGGTCAATATTATCTGTCGGATCCCCGGCGTCCGCATTTTCAGCGGAGCCGGGACCACTAAAATTTAGGTCGTCAAGCCCCTCTTCCTTGAAAAACTCATCTATCTCATCCAATGGTAGATCCAGAGGTGGAAGATCCAATACAATCTTCGTACCCTCAGGAAGAGCCTGCTCAAGGTCGTCATCAATTTCCGGTTCCTCACCGGAGCTTTCATCTGAAGTTTCATCAAACAGGGATATGGATTCAAAGGAATCATCGGTAATAACATTGTCCTGAACGTTTTCCTGTATGGGAAGATCCGCATCTTCACTGATCATATCAAAATTCAGATCTGAATCGGGTAAATCCAGGGAAGATTCGTCAATGGCATCAGGAATATCATCAAAGGAGATTTCAGAAAAATCATCTCCCGGATTAGTCTCCCGGGAAGATCCGTCTTCATTAACGGAAGTTTCATCCGGGGAAAGATCATCAAAGGAAACTTCCTCAAAAAGGTTCTCTTCAACTGCGGGAATATCATCCATATTGTCCAGATCAATCAGGGAAAGGTTATCCAGGGAAGGTTCTTCCAGGGGAGTTTCCTTAATGCCATCGCTAAGATCAGGCTCATCTATAATCGCATCCCTTAAATCCAACTGTTCCCCGTCCAAGGGCTCCTCTTCCAGGTAAGAGATGTCTTCCGGCGCCGGGGTCATGGGTTCAACCCCATCTTCCCTAAGGATCTTTAAGTCCTCTGTATCCTTTGCCTCAAAGTCCTCCGGAGAAGAATTTTCCAATTCTGAAAGATCCTCCGGGGAAAACTCCACCGCCGGATTTTCAGTTCCGGAATCAGAAATTTTATTAAGGGGTCTGCCCAGGCCATCATAGATGAGTTCAGCGGAATCGTCTGCGGCCGACTGGGATGAAACATCCTCAGAAACATCCGAGGTATCCCCGTCTGATAATCCAAAGGGATCTTCTGATGATTCATCAGTATCGGAATCGGAGAATTTAACAAGAGGTCTGCCCAGGCCGTCATAGACGACATCACCTGAAAATTCTGCGGCACTTTCCGGGGTATTCACCGGCTGTTCCGGCTCCTCGGAGTAAGCATCGGATGAAAAATCCTCGGAAAGATCCGGAACATCCTCTTCTGATAATCCAAAAAAACCTTCTCCCGCAGGGGTAAGATCCTCTGATTCACTTAGATCGATTGGTTCTGAGGCGAGTGAAAAACCGAAATCTTCATTAGGGTTCGTGTTGGCGTCCGCCCCGGCTTCTTCGATAAAATCTGCGTTGTGGATAATATTATTCAGCTCATCTCCGGTAAGGGCTATTTTGTCATCGTCCTCTTCATCAAAGAATCCTCCATCCTCATCAAGGGTCTTGGTGGAAGCGCCAGCGGGCCTTTCGTTGTGGATAGCGGAAATCTCATTTTTCAGGTTGGACAACTCTCCCTTGATTGACGACAGTTCTTCGGCAATCTTCATCAGGAGCTGGGTTGAAAGATCCGACGCCGCTGCTTTGTTTTCCACCCGGGGAGGGGAATGCTCCTGGGAGTCCAAAGCGGGAAGCTGCTCCTCTTGGAAAGAAATTCCCACTTCATCCAGACCAAATTCATCATCCAGGGAGGAATTCGGCAGTTCGTCAAATGAAATATCCCCATCGTCCCCTTCGCCATCCTGGGCAAGGCTGGGAAAGGGAAAATCAAGATCCGAAGGCATATCCTGGGGTTCCAGTTTTACCCATACGCCATACTGATCAAGCTCATTGGATGATCCAATTGTACCGCGATCATCATATATTGAAGGAATTTTTTCAGTTGCCATAGCCCGCTCCCACTAATTTACACGTATATTATCCATTATCGTCAATTGCAAAATTTCTGTGAAGGATTTTTTAGGTAATCCCATTTATAAGAATGTTAGCGGCGCTTTTTCCGGTTGTCAATGGAGACGCCTCAAGAAATGGGGTAGAACAGCCGTTAATGTACTAATGCGTATCTTGAAATACCTCATAGCAGTCTGGACAACCATTGCAATCTATACGGTCTCGGCCTATCTCGTGGGGCCTACGGGTATTTTGGCCCTTAAACAGCTTTCTGTGGAACGGGACAAACAACAGTCGAATATTGAAGCCCTCAAGGAACTTAACCAGGAACTGGAAGGGACCATGAATGCCCTGAAGTACGATTCTGATACAATTATGGTTTATGCCCGGGAATTGGGGTACGGTACTGGGCCTGAACATTTTGTACGTATAGTAGGCCTGGGAGGTACCAGGAAACAGCGGGCCACCGCCGGGCAAATTACGGTTCCCCGGGCGCCGAATGCCATTCCCGACAGGATACTCTGGTTTATTGCCATTTGTACCGGCGCCGCTTTGCTTGTTCTGCTGAGTATTACCGAATTTATCCAGGAGCGCCGTATACGCTGGCGATACTACAAGTAATAGCAATACAGAGGCCTAGCGGGTTGGCTTTGTCCATTCAGCTTCGCGGATAGATCCGGGACGCAATTCTATAATCCGGTTGTCCTCATACTCCACTTCGGTGGATGTTTTTATACCCCGTAAAACCGTGCCTTCCTCGTAAAGAAAGAGTTCCCACTGCCAGGGTTCTGCTTGGGCCTTCAATTCCCGGGCAATATCAAAGGGGATGGGGTAGTAAAACCGTTCAGTGTTGGGGGAATTTTGAGTTACCTTCAGGGTATTTCCATCAATTCGGTAGACCAGGCTCATCTGGACGCCTGAAGAAAGGATAGCCCTGCCGGTTCCTCCCGGCTGGAGGCGGACTATCTCCACACCTGTATCTCCCCGCCAGGTCCCCAGAATTTTCCCTTCCGAAAGGGTTTCCTGGGGTATTTCCGTTTGAGGCGCCTCTTCATGGGCGGAAGGCCCCATGCCAACTGCGGGCGAAGGGTTCGTCATGGAAAAAGCCGTTTCCACCAGGGAACGGGCCTTCAGAGCCAAATCAGTGGTAGTTTTATAGGTGGACTTATAGTAGGCCCGTTCACCGGTACTGGTTTTGATAATGTCCAGGGACAGGATTGGACTGTCCTGATCCAGGATGATGCTTCCGGAGATTATATAATCCGGGGTGGTGAACCGCATCTCCAACTCTCCGATATCGCCCACATAGGACTGTATCAGGGCTTCGATAAACCGGGATTCTTCCAAGCCCAAGCCCTCAATGGTAAAGGGCATAAGCTGGATTACAGGTTTATTTTCCTGGGCATCCAGGGACCAGAGGAAGGGTATGAAACAAAAGGACAAAAGTATCCTTTTCATTTTTTTACTATAATATAAATTTCAACATTTTACAAATAATTACTAAAAAATCATAAAAAAGAGGGTTTTTTTTAAAAGGGGCGTAAAATCCAGATTATTGCAGTTTTGTGCGGAATTCACGGGAAATTTCCCGCTTGATATCCCGTTCCCGGATATCCGCCCGTTTGTCATAGGTCTTTTTCCCCTTGCAGAGTCCAAGTTCCACCTTCACTCGGCCTTTTTTAAAGTAAAAAGAAAGGGGAATAAGGGTATACCCCTTTTCATCAACCTTTCGGGCTATGCGCTTAATTTCATCCCGATGGAGGAGGAGCCGTTTTTTCCGGTCCGGGTCGTGGTTAAAAATCGAGGAAAAAGGGTTCTCGGCGACCCGCAGGGAACGGACCCATACTTCGCCGTCTATCACCTCCGCCCAGGCGTCGGGAAAAGATATCTTGCTGTCCCGAAAGGACTTGACCTCCGTGCCAAGCAGCTCTATGCCGCATTCATAGCTGTCATCCACCGAGTAATCATGCCGGGCCCGGCGGTTTACGGCGATGATCTTAACCCCTTCGCTCATTGTGTCACCGCCTTAGGCGCCGCCAGAGGCGCGATTACCGGCCTGAAGGACACGAAAGCGGATGATGTGGCCGGCGCCAGGGATGCCCGGGTTTCCATACCTACCGATCCTGGGGGGTTTATCCAGGAACCGCCCTTCAGAGACCGTTCAGGGGAAGTGATGGTATTTCCCCCGGGGAGATAATTGAGGGGAGCATAATAATCAGCGCACCATTCCCATAGACCCCCGATCATATTCTGGGGTATTTCCAGAGAAGTTCCCCTTGGCAAAGCAGAATCCCCAGCGCCGAGCTTGGCGGCGTATTCCCATTCAGCTTCCGTGGGAAGCCGTACTTCCCATTCTCTTAACCCAGGGGGAAGTAGTGTGGTCAGCCACTGGCAGCAGGCGGCGGCGGCATACCAGGAGATTCCCGGCACGCCGGGCTTAGGGTAGGGGGGGTAGATCGGTTCTTCCAGGTAGCCTTCGGAGACTAAGCCTTCACTTATCAGGGTTTTGCGGTTTTCCCGTCCCCACCTGGGGGATGCCCGGAGAAAGTGTTCCCAAGTTTCGCTGTCAATTTCGGTGGTGGCGATATAGAAACTCCCCTGGGTAAGTTCCCGGGGAAAGGCGGTCCCCTGAATAAAGCTTCCCCCGGGGATTTCCCTGAAAGAGAGGGAGTCCAGGCGGAGGCTTGCCCCCAGGGGCCGGACAGGGGAAACCGGGGATTTGCCGGAAAGGGCTGCCGCAAAGGAGACCGCCTCCCGGTACCAGCCGGATCCTTCCACGCTACGGGCGCTTTCCGGGGACAGGGTTTCGGTAAGCCAGGGGGCGGCGCCTTCAAGTTCAGAAAGATAGCTCAGGATACCCGAGGCGGTTTCTGTAAAGGTAAGGGGGGAAGGGGAAAGCCCTCCATTGCCGCTGAGGAACAGGGCCCGCAGCAGATCCCTCTGGGCCGCCTTGGTGGAGGCGTACCGGGCCGCTTCTTTGAGGATTTCGTCCATCCCTTCCCGGAGCAGGGGATCCGCCGCAGCGGGTCCTGAACGGTAGGCCCCTTCGGAAAGATCCCGGGGTATCTGATAGGCGGCGGTGGGTTCCCCGGTAAAGGACCATGCGGCATATTCCGAGGCTCCAATAAAAAGGGCTTCCAGGGGTAGAGTCGGCGCCAGGGTTTCTGCAATGGCGATACGATGGGGGAAAAGCCGGGAGCCGAGGATACGACCCGGCGCGTCAATGTCCAGTTTCCGGGAAACAAATCCCGGGAGGGTCAGCTCCACGGACCGGCTGCCCTGGCTAACAAAAACTTCGCAGGGGGTGGCCCCCAGGGTGATCCCGTCAATACGCACCGCCGCACCCCTGGGCTCGGAATCCAAAACCAGGAGGCTGCCCGGATTGGTAAGCCCGGGGAAGAGGAAGATGAAGAAAAGCAGCGCCAGGAGTATCAGTGTGAAAAGACCGGCCAGATAAACCCCAGGCCGTATACCCAGGATAGGCTCCAGATGGACCTGATCCTCCGGTACTTCCAAGGTTCCGGCTAAAGTCGGCGCTTCCCGCGAAAGAAGTTCCGTGGGGGTCTTTTTTCCGAACATATCAGATGATTATAGGGGCCCCTTCATACCTTGTCAACGATGGCGCTTCATGGTATTTTGCCTTATATATGGCTGACAACAGGGATTTTTTTGATCAACTCCAGGTATTCACCGAAGGCTGTTTAAGCCGCAGGCAGCGTAAGCGGCGGATCAGGAAGGAGAAATCCCGGGCAAAGAACCCCGTGCTGGACTGGATAGAGGCCTTTCTCTGGGCGGCGGGGGTGGTACTCCTGATCAACCAATACCTTTTCCAAGCATACCAGATCCCCTCGGGTTCCATGATCGATACCCTTTTAATTAAGGACCGGATCTTTGTCAATAAAATAATCTACGGCCCGGAATTGCTTCCCGGGGTGTTCAAGCTGCCCAGCCCCATAAAACCCAAACGGAACGATGTGATTATCTTTGAAAACCCTTCCTATATATCACGGGGCCCCGCCTTTGATATTGCCCAGCGCATTATCTATATGCTTACCCTCTCCATGGTGGACATCGACAAGGATGAATCCGGGGATCCGAAGGTTCACTTCCTTATTAAACGGGCGGTAGGCATGGGGGGGGACCGGTTCATCACTGAAAACGGGGAACTGAATATCCGTTTTGCAGGGGAAGACCGGTGGATGCCCGAGCGGGAGTATAATGCGGGCCGGGGATTGAAGCATAAGCTGAGTCGGCTCATGGATGAAGACGCCTATCCGGCCCTAAAAGCCGCCGGGAGAGCCGCCGCCCTTATGGATCTGGGGCTGCCCGTTTCCGGAGAGCTTTCCGAGGCAGCGGCGGGGGTGAATAAGCTGCGCTACCCCGATTATCTGGCCCATGAGCGGGCCCGGCTGGAATTGATTCGGGGGGCCTATCCCCAGGAGAACCGCTACCGTACCCTCTTGGCTCGGCATACTCAGGGCTGGTATGTGCCTCCCGGTCGCATACTTCCCCTAGGGGATAACCGGGATAATTCCCGGGACGGTCGTTACTTTGGCCCGGTGCGGGAATCAAAAATTCTGGGAAAGGGTTCCCTTATTTATTGGCCCTTCCGGCGTATCGGACCCATACGCTAATGTTTATGAGGAACCTGATATATGTTTAACAAATGGCGAAAATATTCCTACGCCGCCCAGAAGGATCAGCGGCATCAGATACGCTGGGTTCTGGTTTGGCTCCTGGCTTTTTTCGTTTTGTACTCCATGCTTACGGGCTTTTTTTTCTCCATGCGGGTTCTGGAAAATGAAACCATGCAGCCCGGCCTTCGTAGCGGGGACAGGTTTGTGCTTTCATCTTACAGGATCTATGCGTTTCTGGCCGAAAGGGACTGGATTGGCGGGGAGCTTCCTTTTAAGCGGGGCAATGTGGTTCTGGTGGATATGTCCCTGAGGGATGATCCGGGTATAGCCCGGAAAACCCTGGATGTATTGATCCGGTTTTTTACCCTTCAACGCCTGAGCCTCTTCAATCAAAAAGAACATTACTATATCAAGCGGGTCATAGGACTACCGGGGGATGAGATTTCCATGACCAATTTTGTGATCCGGGTAAGGCCCGCCGGGGGAAATTACGCCCTTACAGAATTTGAGTTATCCGACCGGCCCTATGTTCCCAATATACCCCAGGTTCCGGCCCTCTGGGATGAGTCGATTCCCTTTTCAGGCAACATGGATACCCGTATCCTTACCGAAGATGAGTGCTTTGTCCTTTCCGATGATCGCAGTAATACTAACGATTCCCGCACCTGGGGTCCCGTCCCGGTTGATCTGGTGGCGGGTAAGCTGCTCTTCCGCTACTGGCCTCTGACAAAACTGGGAAGGCCCTAGGAAAAAATGGGGGATCAGGAAGCGTCTCTGTACGTTCATGTTCCCTTCTGCGCCTCCTTCTGCGATTACTGTGATTTTTATTCTATCCTGACCAGCCCCGATGATGAACGGCTAAACCTGTATGTTGATGTGGTGCTGGAGGAAATACGGGGCCTTATTGCCCGCTTTAAGGTGGACAGGGTTCCTACGGTATATATTGGCGGGGGTACCCCCTCTGTTCTGGGTGCTTCAAGGCTGGATAGGCTTCTGGGTGGTATAGCAGGAATACTGCCCGGTATTCCTGCATCGGCAGGAAGGATTTCTGCTACAGAATGTACCCTGGAAGTGAACCCTGAGTCTGTCCGGGAAGACCTGCTGGAGGTATGCCGGGACCGGGGGGTTACCCGGCTGAGCGTGGGGGTCCAGAGTTTTTACGGCCCTTCCCGGCAGGCAGTACACCGGGCCGGTGAGTCCGGCCTTTTGGATGAACGGCTTTCCATGATAGCAGACTATTTTGGTGACAGTTTTACTGCGGATATTATGTCAGGCCTTCCTTTTCAGGATGAAACAGTATTACTGCGGGATATTGAAAAGCTGGTTTCATACAGCCCGGGGCATATCTCTCTCTACAGTCTGACCCTGGAGGAAGGGACCCCCCTGGTGGCGCACCTGGCGGAATCTGCCGCCAAGTGCGCCGTCCCGGGCGCCGCTCTTGGCGCTGCCCCGGGAACCGCCGGGGGCACTGTTTTTTTGCCCGACGGGGATGAGGCGGATCGGCTCTGGCTTTCCGGGAGGGATGCCCTGGAACAGGCGGGATATGCCCAGTACGAGGTGTCCAATTTTTCCCGGCCCGGCAGGGAGGGGCGGCACAATCTCCGGTACTGGCGCATGGAAAACTGGCTGGGCGCTGGCCCGGGTGCTTCCGGCACCCTGATTGACGACGAAGAAGGCCGGGGTATACGGTACACCATTCCTGCGGATGCCGATACCTGGCTTGCGGGGGGCGCCGCCGCAGTGAATGAAATTCTGGACAGGCCCACCCTGATACAGGAAAGCCTACTCATGGGTTTCCGCTCCCTGGAAGGCCCGGACACTGCATTGTTTGAAAAGCGTTTTCATTGCAGCCTGGAAAGCCTGATCCTCCAAACCCTCCGCCGCTGGGAAAAGCGGGAGCTGCTCGCTCCTCTGAAAAGTTGGGAGAGACGGGAAGCCCTTGCCTTAACCAGGGAAGGGCTGCTGTTTCTCAATACCTTCCTTGCAGAGGCCTTCGCTGAGCTGGATCGCAGTTTGTTAAAGAAAGAGGGCTCTGATTCGGCTTAGTAGCGCGGGAAACCAGGTCTGTTTGGAGTCTATGCCATATATTATAATAAAAAGAAAGATAATAATACAGAAATAACTATTTATGTCATACTTATTGTACTTAATGAGGAATATTAGAAGTATTCTGAACTGGTTCCCTATTTTAACGACGATCAAATATATATTTTCTGTAATAGAGATGATTATATTACATATCTAAAAAAGTATAATGATTGTTATTTTATCGTTGAAAATACTCTTATTGAATCAGGAGATATGAGCATTGACGCTTTTGGAGAATATGCGAAATATATAAACGAAGTGGGATTATTTACTTGTTATAGAAAACAATAAGGCCGCGCCAAGTAGAAATGAAAAAGAGGGAGTTTTGCAACTCCCTCTTAAAAGCAAGATCAGCTATCGTTACTTCGTCAGTTTAAAGATTCGAAACTTGCATTCGTAGCATCAGCGCAGCCGTTGATAAACGCAACATTTTTTAGAAGTTTATATTTATGGTTATCGTAATCGTATTGATAAACAATTGTAAAGGTTCCGGATCCTGCCCAGCTTCCGCTGTCACTGGGGCCGGGAGTTAAATCCAATGTTTGGCCGGGTTCTTTTACATGAAGTTCAAAGGTCTTTACTGTTGTATCACGCCAACTTGAATAACCTTCATTATAGTAGGCCGCTACTGGTGTGGAATCATTGAAGACTGTTGTGTTGTTAGCAACAATAAATAATGAATATTCTATTGTTGGAAGGTCATCAGTGAATTTTAAGATACCCGGAATGATAAAATCCGCTAAGTCAACCGTAGCGCACCCGTTGACAAACTCAACATCCCTTAGAAGTTTATATTTACGGTTGGAATCGTGGAGATATTCATAAACAATTGTAAACGTTCCTGACCCTGCCCATCTTCCGTGGTCGTAGCTGGGAGTTAAACCTAATGTTTGGTCGGGTGCTAGTACATGAAGCTCAAAGGTCTTTGCCGTTGTATCACGCCAAGCTGCATAACGATTATTGTAGTAGGCGGCTACTGGTGTGGAATCATAGAAAGCGGTTGTGTTGTTAGCAACAATAAATAATAAATTTTCTACTGCTGGAAGGTCATCAGTGAATTTTAAGATACCCGGAATGGTAAAATCCGCTAAGTTAACCGTAGCGCACCCGTTGACAAACTCAACATCCCTTAGAAGTTTATAAGCAGAAGACGAGGTTTGATAAACGACTGTAAAGGTTCCGGACCCTGTCCATTTTTTGTGAGATTCACCAGTCATAGCTAAGGTCATTGTAGAATCTATATCATTGACGTGAAGCTCAAATGTTTTTTTAGTTGTATTGCGCCAACCTGCATAATTTGTACTATAATAAGCTTCTATTGGTATATAATAATTGAATACTTCCGTATCATTAGCTACAACATACAGTGCTTTATATACATCTGTTGGAAGAGTGTCGGCAAATTCCAGGATACCGGAGATCGCAAAGTCAGCCAGGTTAACGGCAACGGACCCATTAACGAACGAAACATTTCTTAAAATTCTGGGGTCTCCACTGGAAGCATTATAAAATAGCGTATATGTTCCATTTCCGTCCCATTTTGGATCCGATGAACTTGCATAGTCTTCTATTGTCAAATTACTGCGGGTGTGCAGTTCAAATGTTTTTGAACTTGCATTTTTCCATCCCAGGTTGGATGAATAATAAGCCACCGCCGGCATTCCATTAGCTAAGGATGTTTGACTATTTTCGACAACATAAAAACCAGTAATATCAGGCAGGCTGTCGGTAAATGTCAGAATACCCTTCGGGCCGCTGCTTCCAGACGGATAATGAACCGTAACCGGATGATTAGTACTGTTAATGCCATCTTTTGTGATTTTGACTTTAACGTTTCCCGCTTTGCTTGTAGTAATCCCCAATTTCCAGCTTATTCCGCTTCCGGTCAAACTTCCCATCGCCGCTGTGCCGCCATTATTCGTTAAAGTAATATCGGTTCCAACTAATCCGGTAATTGCGCTTGCAAAAGTCAAAGTTAGTTCAGTAGTAGCCTGGGTATTTGCTGTTCCATCGGCAGTTACAGTAAAAGCAATGCCGTCACCATCGCCGTCACCATCGCCATCGCCGTCACCATCGCCATCGCCGTCACCATCACCATCACCATCACCATCACCATCGCTGCCGCCTAATAATGCAAGCCATGATACCAAACTGCTATAAGCCACTGTCGCACTGCCGTTTACAAATGGGACATTTGCGCGTCCCGTGGCACTATTATCGTTGCCAATATAAATAAGATAATTACCGGTTCCGGTAAACGGAGTTTTATCCATGTTATATAAGCTATAGGGGCTGGCGGTATCCGTGCTTCCGCCAAGCGGATTACTTGCCTTCAAAGCTGCTGTATTTTGAAACAAAGCGGCAGTTCCCGAAACTGTACCGCCTGTAATTGTTAGAGTACCGGGGGTATCTCCGCCGTTGCTGTTGTCGCCCGTGCCGTCCGTACCGCCCGTACCGGTATCGCAGCCAAAAAATGAAAGGCTTAAAACCAGCAATAACAAGCCGAGAGTTCCAAATCCCCTGTTTTTCATTTTCATAAAAACCCCCTTTAAGATTTTTTTACAATTCTATGATTGCATACCAGGAGTATGGGACCTTGTTTTATTTGCTGTCATGAGTAGTTACGCACGAGTTTACATTTTTTGCAGTTCAAGCCGGGAGGAGACGCCGGTTTTCATGTAGACAAAGGACAGGATGTTTTCCACCGTGCGCACTTTTATGCCGAGTCCGGCGGCGATTTGCTTGTTGGAAAGGCCGTCCTTTACCAGGGTAAGGATCTGGGCTTCCCGTTTGGTAAGGAGGCTTAGGGCAGCGGCAATGGTATTCAGTTTCGGCTCCACTGATTTATCAATGTACATTTCCCCTCTCAGGACTGTATTTATGGCCTCTTCAAGTTCGGCTTCGTTCCGGCTTTTGCAGACATAGGCATAGACGCCCATGCTGATCGTGGTGTTCACATGGGAGTAGTCGGTGAAGTTGGTGTAGACCACGAACCTGGGGAGCTCAATCGGCGGATTTGCGGTACGGTTCCGCTCCTTCATCCAGGGAACGAGATCAAGTCCCCAGGCGTCTTCAAGCTGTATGTCAAGGAGTATTATATCGGGCTGGGGGGCGGTAGTTTTACCCGGCGTCAAAAACGCTTTTGCCTCGTTCAGGGTAGACGACGTTCCCAAAACACGCCAGCGCCCCGAAGCGCTAAAGTATGCCTCCAGGCCATTCCGCATAATGGGATGATCCTCTAGTATGAAAAGGTTCGGGAGAGTTTTCATGCCTGATCGTCCCCTTCGGGTACTTCGATGCAAACCATAAAGCCGTTGTCCTTTTCGCTGCGTACCGTAAAGGTGGCGCCTATGATGGCGGCTCGCTGACGCATGGTTCTCATGCCCAGGCCTCCCTGCGGTATGCCTGGGGAGAGCCCTGCGCCGTCATCGGAAACACAGAGCAGAATATTCCGGTTTTGCCGCCGGGCTATGAGGAAAGCCTTTTGAGCCCCCGAATGTTTTTCTATATTATTAAGGGCTTCCTGAACCATGCGGTACAGATGAAGCTGGTTTACCGCTTTTATCCCGCCAAGATCCAAACCTTCCTGAATATTGAGGACACATTCAATCCCGGTCTTTTTGCCGAATTTGGCCATAAGGCCGGAGAGGGAATCGATAAAGGAAAAGCGTTCAAAGTCGGGAGGCATAAGATCGGCGCAGATCTCCCTGATTTTATCGGCAGCAGGGCTAAAGCGGATTTCGGGAAGCACCGTGTCATGGAGTTCCCGGGATATGCGCTGCCGTTCCTGTTCCTGCCCCGCGATAATCAAATGGGAAAAAGCAAGGTTCTGCTCTTCCATCTGCTGCGCTTTTTTCATGGAAAAATAAAGATAGCAGAGAAGGAGTACGAGAACGGAGATAATACCCACAAAAAGCCAAAGCAGGCTGAAATAAGCAGTAAGTTCCGCGGATAAATCAGCCGCTTTCGCGGGGAACTGCGCAAGTGGTATGGACGGCGTACGTCCCGGCATCACGGTTCCTCCTGTCATCATAAGGTAGACGTGTTTCCTATTTTAAGGTTTTAATAGAAATATGAAAAGGGCTCAAAAAGAGGGTGTTCCCAATTCCCTTCCGCTTTGCTCCCGTGCACAGCAAGTCCCCGGGTTGATTTTTCTCTGTATCGCCGGGGCCCTGCTCAATAATTTTTTCTACTGGTTTTTTGTACTCAAGGCGGGGATTCCCCTGTATCTGGACACCGCTCTAACCATCGCCCTTACATTCTACGGCGGCGCCTTTTGGGGAGTTCTGACCGGAGTCTTTACCAATCTTATTCTCCACTCAGTCTGGTTTGAGGGCTGGGGCAATTATCTTTTTATCATCTGCAACGCGGCGGTGGCCATGATTACCGCCTTGTTCATCAGGCTTTTCCCCGTCGAATTAGGTTACCTCCCTGTCCACCGGGAAGCTCTGCCTGAGGGATTACCGCTCTTAAGGAGTCAGCGGATCAAAAATATTATGGACAGCGGGATTGTACTTATCATCCTTTCCTTTGTGCTCTGTGCTGCCATAAGTCTTTTGGGCGGCATAGTCGCCGCATGTATAAAGGTTTTCGCCGTCTCTTCCAATGGCGGCTTTGGGCCGGAACTGTTTTTCGCTCCCTTTTTAAGCCGGAAAAATCTGCCGGTTTTTATAGTAGAAGCCCTGTCCCGCATCCCCCTCAACATCATCGACAGGATTGTTACGGTTGCAGGCGGTTACGGCATCGCCTGTATTATTTCGTTTTTCAGAGATAGTGTTTTTCGATATGGTAAAGGCCGGTAAAATTCCTGAAAAACAGCCAGCGGTTTTTTTATTGCATATTCCCCATTTAAATATTTTTATTGACATCTTAACATTTGTAGGGTATGCTTTTATCAGGAGCAAGTAATCCATGCGTTCATTAGCCAGTGTTCAAAAAGTTGGAACCATTACCCCCATCGCGGATTCTGATTTTCTGGAGCTTGCCCATGTGATGGGCTGGCAGTGCGTCGTGAAGAAGGGCGAATTCAAACCCGGCGATTTGGCTGTGTATTTTGAAGTAGACAGTTTTTTACCCGAGGACGCTCGTTATGAATTTCTGCGCAAAACATCCTGGCGGGATAATGCTGATAACGGGCAGGGTTTTCGCATCAAAACTATAAAACTGCGCGGTCAATTATCCCAGGGGCTGATCCTTCCCCTCTCTGGATTTCCGGAATTGGCGGGCTGTTCTGTGGGCGCTGATGTCACTGAGGTCCTCAATGTTAAAAAATGGTATGTTCCGGAAGTCGCCAATGCTACGGGGGTGATGATCGGCGACAGGCCTTACGGCATACCGGCTTCGGACGAGATACGTATTCAGTCGGCAACGGAGCTGTTGGAAAGCCTCGGTGGAGAGCCCTACTACATTACAACCAAAATGGACGGCACATCTTGTATTGTGTATTATATTGATGGAAAAATCGGCTGCTGCAGCAGAAATCATGAGATAAAGGACGAAGAGACCGCGCTGTATTGGGCGCCGGTGTATCGCTATAGGCTAAAAGAAAAGCTTAAAGCCCTCGGCAAAAATGTAGTGCTAACCGGCGAGCTCTGCGGACCGAGTATACAAAAGAACAAACTACGCCTACCCCAATTGGAATGGTATGTGTTTGACTATAAAGAATGGGACAGCGGCGTTTACGTTTCTTATAAAGAAATGGTAGAAGCCTGCGCTGCACTGGGTGTTCCGACCGTGCCGCTTGAGGAAGAGGGCGAACACTTCTCATACACCTTGGAAACGCTCCTGGGAAAAGCACGCGGCAAATATCCCAGCGGCCTGGACAAAGAGGGGATAGTCGTGCGCCATAGAGAATCGCCGCATCAGGTATCCTTCAAGGTACTTAACAACGATGCGCTGCTCAAGGAGAAGGACTAAAGAGCCAAACCAGTTGTAAAATAATGGAAAAAAATAAAAACGAATTTTTAATAAAATATTTATTTTCAGAAGCTAATGAAATAATAAAATTATCTGGTCGTTAAAAAGAGGAACCCGTTTTTTATACTTCGGTATTATCTGCGGCTCTGGAAGAAAGGGCTATGTGGGGACTCGTGTCCGTATCTTCGTAATTGTCCATATCATAAAAAAGTTTGCCTTTTACTTCGCCGTGTTCGTTGATGTCGAAAATATCCGTATCCAGAACCTTAAAGGGTTTCAGATAGATGCGTGAATGATATCAACAGGACTCCATACCCAATGTCCAGGCGGTTCCCTTTGCTCTGATGGATTAAATGACCACGCCCGCTTCCCTTGTGTGTTCATTTTGTCGTAATGGTACAAACCTATGTCGGAGCAGAAAACCGCATATATGGCAGGACCATCACAGGAGGGCTCCAGGGCAAGTATTTTAAGCGGTAATCCGTCTTTCCCCTGTATATCCAAGCTATTGCCGCATTGATGGAAGGAATAGGTAAATTTGTCAATGAGTGAACACTATCTCTGCCCCCGGATTGGGCATAAAAATGGGCCATCTTGAGGTTTTTAAGGAAATCCTTGAGAATAATAGGGCATAATGGTTGATTTATTACAGTTCCTGGGATACCTTAATAGTATATGTCCATTTCCGCACCGGATTCAGAGGAATCCACGGGAAACTCCGGGACGCCGATACTTGGCTTGGATGACCATGAGGAACAGCTGGTCCGGGAAGTATTGGCTTATCTGGAGTCCCGGCATTGTGAAGATATTGAAGCAGCCCGCACCCGTATTTCCTGCCTTCGGGATCTAGGCCAGGTGATTTCCCGCTACCCTTCTATCAGGGAAAGCCAGATGGTCCGGGGGGAAATGCGGGATGAGGAAAAACTCATAGAAACCATCCGCGCCTTTGCCCATCCTTCCCGGCTGTTGCACAGCCCTACCCGGATTGTGGCAATCCGCAGTTACATGGTGGCTAAATCCCATGCCTTTACCATGCTGGCCATACTGGTTCAGGACAAATTGGAATTCTATGTACCGGTACGGCGTATTATCTTTTCAATTATCTGTACCCTGATGATCGAAGAGGTGTACTTTTCCTGTCTGAACGACAGTTCCTTTTCGGAAAAGATACGGTTCAGCCTGGCCGACGATCTGGTTACCCTCTGGGACAGTGGGGTTGATCCCCGGGCTATTGAGCACCTGCCTGCCCTGGAGGCCCTCTGGGCAGCCCGGGATGCGGCGCCCCCCAGTTTCGGCACCATGGACGGCGCCAGCGAGCTGGTGCGCATTTCCGGGGATCTTGGGGACGATTGGCATAAATTCCTGGTGAATAATATTGCGGGGGATGAAACCCTCCAGGCTCTAGAGGAATTTCTCTTTGGCTTGTCCTATGAGGAAATTCTGGAAGTCCGTTCCCGGCTGATCCGTTTCGGGATCAGCGCGGTAAACAACGACGAGGTCCGCAGCTACCTGGGGAGCAACCCCGCATATACCATCGTCAATGACGCGGACCCCCGGTCAATCTACGATTTTTACGTTGATCGGCGGGATGCGGCCCAGCTCCGGAAACGGATCAACGCCCCGGGCCCCAAAAGAACATTGGAAGAAATTTATCTGAAACACCGCTTGGCAAAGGATGAATAGTTTTTCTCGCCCCTGGCGGAATGAGTTCTTTGGGCTGCGCAAGTGTGAACGTGATGGGCTCAGGGCCCAAGCGCCTGAACTTCCTACTGCTGCTCGTATTGCTGAACTTCATCATGGATGTATTCCAGCTGTATCCCCACTGTTTTAAACATGGCTTCCGAATCTTTCCCGTCATGATAACGGCGTTGGCAGACTACCCGGACTATGCCGCAGTTGATGATAAGCATGGCGCAGGTCCTGCAGGGGGTCATCCGGCAATACAGGGTTGCCCCTTCAATGGAGATGCCCCGTTTGGCGGCCTGGCAAATGGCGTTTTGCTCTGCGTGGACGGTCCTCACGCAGTGGGTGGTGACCGAGCCGTCTTCGTGGAGCGCCTTCTGGAACTGGTGCCCCACCTCATCGCAATGGGGCAGCCCGGCGGGGGCGCCTACATAGCCGGTAACCAGGATCTGGTGATCCTTGGCGATGACGCAGCCTGAACGGCCCCGGTCACAGGTGGCCCGCTTGCTTATGGCATCGCAGACTTCCATAAAATATTCATCCCAGCTTGGGCGCTTATACTCCGATTCAGACATATTTGCTCCTGGTTTCATTGTATCAGGTATCAGCTGTATCGGCAATTCCCGGTTTATGATGGCTATAAAGGGATTACTGAGGCAGGGGCTTAGTCCGAATGCAGCATAGTCTCCCGTAAAACGGCATTGATTCTGGTCTGATAGCCTTTGCCCTTTGACTTAAACCAATCAAGCACATCAGCGTCTATTTTAATTGACAGGGCAACTTTTACGGGTTCGACTTTCCAATATTCAGAGTGCGCCCCCGGGCTCACCCTCTTCGGGAATGGGGAAAAGGGGAGGTTCAATGGAGTTCGCTCTATAGGCGACATGATCAAATGACTCTGGGTTTGTGGAACGAATAACGTACACCATAAAAGCACCTCTTCCTTGGCTCCTGAAATTTAAACTTAATTTTTTAATATGTAATATGATTAAATTTTCTTTTTTTACCGCGTACTATAATTAATACGCTTAAAAAAAGCACTATGCTAATTATTTGCGATGTTGATAATAAAAACCATTTTCCACGCAAGTCATCACCACGCAAAAACTCAATAAAAAATCTCCCCGTTGAGTACATTAATAAATATATATACAGCATCTTGTCCTTAAACATACCTTTTTTTCTCAGTTTTGCCAATATCAAAAATAGGAAAACATTAAATAGCGCTTCTAAAAGCTGAACAGGGAATCGTTGTATCCCATTTGCTTCTTCTACAATACCATGTTCAGTGGTAAATCCGATAGAGCTTTCAATCCCAAAGCAGCACCCCCCTAAAAAACAACCGATACGTCCAAAAAAATGGAATAACGGAATAGCCGGTGTAACAATATCCAGTAAATATTTCTTATTTTCATTTTTATTAATATATAAATGTCCTGCAAATATACCGCCGAGTAATCCCCCATAAAAGACACTGCCGCCAAAGATAACAAGAAGAGCATCAAAAATTATTTTTATGGAATTGAATTTTTCTAAATTATTTATCGCATAAATTATATAAGTATAATTTACTATACCATATAAGAGATGTCCGCCAATAAATACACCTATGGCAGAAAACAGAAGTAAGGATATTGTATCATTATCGTCATGTCCTGTTTTTCGCGTAGCTGTACAAGAACAAATCCCTGTGGCGAAAATACCGCATAGAGCCATTATTTGATATAAACCTATGGTTTTGCCAAACAGTTCAAAATATGGGAGCATATTAACCTATTTTTCAGGCAGTACTAAAAACTGATCCAAATATTTTATAAACCATTCGGATCAGTTTGACAAAAAAGATTGACGGGACGCTTAGTAAAGATTACTAAACGCGTCAGCAGCGCTGCCGAGGGCGCTCACGCACATAACCGTACAGATAAGGCCAACTATCGAAATAACCAACCCGACAATGCTTAAAACCAATCCAGCTGTTGCAATTCCTGTTGGCTGACTATCTGCTGCCGCTTTTTTTCGACCTATTGCGCTGAGTACTATACCTAAAATACCAAATACCCAAGCAAAATAGTTTAACCCTGGAATCCAGCCGCCCACTGCGCTTAGAATCCCTAAAACCAGTCCCGCTACACCCATACGACATCTCCTTCTGTTCTATTTATGATATACAGCCATAGGGCTATACTTCCCAAGAAAAAATTGATCCAGATATTAGTGTACTATAATCTCTATAAAATCAGTGAAATTATTACAAACACGATAGCAACTCCTGACAGAATTACACCTGCTAATGCTTTACCATTCTTTGTTTTAATGAATGAAATCAAGCCAAAGGTCAGACTAAGAATTATAAGGAATACCTCTGCTGGGATACCAGCGATTGCCTCTTCGCTTGACATGATTCTTCTTATGAGTATAATAGGCAAAAAACTTTGAATTGTTGCCAATATTCCAAAAATAAGCGATGTGTTAGCAAACCCCTGTTTCTTTTTGATTTTTGGCGGAATCGGCAAAGAATTACCGATGGTCTGCGAATTCGGTGTTACGGAATTTACCGCAATTGGCTGATCAGGTATGCTCGCTATGCTTATCTGTTCTCCGCACTTGGAACAGAACTTCACACCTTCATCCAATTTTTCTCCACATTTTGAACAAAACATACGATCCCCCTTCCTGGGCAAAAAATTATTTTATTGGTAAAAAAATCAGCCATTCAGCTTGCTCATATCCCAAAAATATTCCATAACACCGACAAAAAATCCTAATGTCTCACCATCAGAATTTTGACTACCCGTAGATTTTTTTTCTGTTTTAGAACCGCTTATCAAGTTTACAAGATTGACATATCGGCAATAACTCATTTCTGACATATCATCAGATACAAAAGTTACAAGCAGACGCATCATTTTCATGTCATCTTTTTCAGGAACATGTAGAGTAACAAGAAGCTGGCCGGTAAATTCTTTTTCACTTGCCGTAGTCTTTTCAAGGGTAATTGTTGTCGGAATACCCTCAAGGGATGTAGCAAAAGTGGTTCCAGGGCTAAAAAGATTTCTTACTGTTGGATTAAGTGACGAGCCAAGTAAACTGAAATAGGCAATTTTATAATCTGCAGGGTATTTCCCAAAGGTTGTATCTTTCGATTCGGCTTTAACTTCTTGGATTACATTAGACGGTTGGGAACCAGCGTTTGCCGTTTCCTTCTTGCTACACCCTGCAAACACAATGGATATTCCCGCTAGAACCGCTAAAACCATAACTCCATAAGCCTTTTTCATATAAATTTCTCCTTTTTATCGTCCGGCGGATAACACCTGCCGCCGTTAAGCCCTTGAAATTCCGGTTCCAATAACCGGTAAAGTATAGAATTTTTTATAACTACCATATAGGAAGTATAATAAAATACAAATAGGAAGTTGGTCAATATCTCCTCTGTCAACTAAATTTGTATCAAGGCATATAGTGGAATATGACAAGTATTAGGGACATAGTGGCAAAAAATATGAAGGCGTACCGCAACGCTTTGGGGCTTTCACAGGCCAAACTAGCGGAAAAAGTAGACACCAGCACCCACTATATAGGCATGATTGAGACCAAAATCAAGTTTCCTTCCCCGGAAATGCTTGAACGGATTGCCAAAGCCTTGGAAATTGACACGATTGCCCTATTTTCCAAGGATATTGACCTCCCTGAAACCATGAAAACCTACCGGAAAGTAGCTTTGAAAGACATTAAAGGGCTTTTGGTGCAGATTATCGATGAACAATTAGAGAATTTAAATAAAAAACCGTAGACGAATACCTATCAAGAGGCCTTATTAGCTAAAATCCTACTCCAAAACTGGTAAATTATGGCTAGAAATATTAAATTATGACTCAGCCCATTGCTAAACACAGTGTAAGGAATGCCTTAGCCCCTTGTTAACCATACCAGCAGTCAATACCTGTTTTCCATTGTTGACCCAAGCCTCCGGGCGGGGCGGGGATGCCTCTGGGGGCGTCTATGGAATTCCCTGCCGAAGGAGACCTACTGGGCTCCGGAGGCAGACTCAACATGTTAGCCCCCGGAGGTATCCCCGCCCCGCCCGGAGCATGAGCCGCCATTGCCTAAACAGCGAATTGAGTAAGCAACTCCGAATAGTACCGCTCTTCAATCCTATCCCTGGTAATCCCAATTTTGTCCAAAAATTCCAGCAGCCGGTTCCGGGCAGCGGCTACCGTTTCCGGTGAGTTATCCTCCGCCAGTATCTCTAGTTCGGCAAACCAACCCAGTTTGATTTCCGGAAGCGTTTTTCCGGGCGGCGGGTACACCGGGGGGTTGCCGGGGTTGAAGCCCTTGACCTGGCAAAGTTCCGTTGTAATGCCCTGCCAGGACCAGGCCCAGCCTTCTTTGAATTTTCGGGTTCCCGGGACCAAGCCCAGTCGGTTCAGAAGTTCCCCGAATGTATCCCCATCAGAAACGATGAATTCTCGTTCATCGTTTACTTCAATTCCGTCCCGAACTTCCTTGGACTTGTAGGTTACCAGAGTCTTGGCTTCCCTTTTGCCATCCTTCTGGGTAAAAGTTTCCCGCCTGACCCGTACCCCGGATTTTGGGAAACTCTCCGGCGGTACCGGGGTAATCCAATAACAATCATCCTTTTCAAAGAAAAGAGGCGTCCCGGCCAGGGAAGAAATCCTGTCCTTAACTGTTTCAAAATTTGATATCCCCGCTTTCAGCTCTATTTCCACAGCCATAAAAGCCCCCCTATAAGGAAGTATATCTCTTTTTTGTTTCTTTATTAGAAAAATTGTATTTTTTTTTATTAAAAGAAGAGTTTTATGGAAAAAAACTTGTCCTTTATCCAGCAAAAGGGTATATATTGCTTAGGTGGTATAATAAAAAACGATAAAAATTCCGATACTGGATGAATATGAAGGGTCGATATCGTTTTTTATGCCTAATATTAGTTGTGTCAGCAGCCCTGGCCGCTGCTGAAGAGACGATTCATATTGTTCAAAGGGGAGATACTATCTACTCTTTAGCCCGTACCTATGGTGTTAATTTTCAGGATATACTGGTTCTGAATGGGATTGATGATGCCCGGAGAATTCAGATTGGTCAGCGTATCCGTATACCTGGCAGTTCCAGCCCGGACCTTAGCCGGATGGCACCCCAGGTCCAGAGTTTTCTGGAACACCGGGTTGTCCGGGGGGAGACCTTGTACGGCATATCCCGGCTTTACGGGTTATCCCTGCAAACCCTTCTTTCGGCCAACAACCTTTCGGAAAAGTACATGCTGAAAACCGGGGATACCCTGCGTATTCCCCAAAACGGCCCGGTCTTGGCGGCCCCTTCGGCGCCTGCTGTAACGCCGGCAAGGCCGCCGGTAGTGCAGCCGAGGGTGGATGAGCATTATATAGAATCGCCTTTGGATATTTCCCCTGGGAAGGCTGCCTTGCCGACGGTCACGGCTGCATCGGGCATAGACGGTGCCGAAATTCGTTCCACCGTAAGCAAGCCTGTGGACAGTTCGGTGCGCTGGCCTATTGCGGCCCGGGAAATTGCCTATTTGAGCGGAAAACTGAACGGGGTGGTGCTCAAGGGGGAGCGTAACGAACCGGTCAGAAGCCTTACCACCGGGGTGGTAATATCCGCAGGCCCCTATCGGGGATTCGGTAAGGTGGCCATAGTCCAGATGACAGGAGGTTATTGGTACGTTTATGGCGGTTGTGAAAATTTGACCGTACGAGAGGGCGATCGGGTTGCTCCGGGATCGGAATTGGGACGTCTGGGCATCGACGCATTGTCGGATAACCCCCAGTTGTTCTTCCTGGTTTACCGGAATAATGTACCGGTGGATCCTGCCACCGCCCCCAGAAATTAGACAAATTTTCACTTTCATATGAAATCAGTTCAAAAAGAATAGATAAAACCTATTAAAGGTGTTAGTATGACAAAAACAATAGTTAAAACAGCGACATTGGAACGGCTTGGGAAAGATGCAGGGGTTGCAGTTAAAAACCCTGGTGAGGGAGGACCGGAAAAAATCCGGAGCAAAAAAAGGATGCCAAATCCCGGTTTGCAAAAGCCCAAAAAGTCTAAAACCGTAAAAGAAACGGATCCTCTGGCCTTATATTTTAAGCAGATTTCAAAATTTCCCCTCCTGACGGTCCAGGAAGAACAGGCGATAGGTGAAAAAATTGTCAACATCCGAACACAAATACGTACCCTGGAAGATTCTTATTTGGATGAGGAAAAGGATCCGCCTTATAAGCAGGAACGGTCCCGGCTGGACGAGAGTCTCTTGCTTTACAAAAACCGGATGATCAACTCTAACCTGCGTCTAGTGGTTTCTATTGCCAAAAATTACCAGCACCGGGGTTTATCCCTGCTGGATCTGATCGACGAAGGCAATATCGGGCTTATTGAGGCAGTTGAGCGCTTTGATTATACCCGGGGCTGCCGTTTCTCCACCTACGGCACCTGGTGGATCAGGCAGGCTATCATTAAGAGCATCGCCGACAAGGGCCGGGTTATCCGTATCCCCATCCACATGCTGAATACTATAAAAAAATGTTACTTTGTGGCTAAACAACTGACCCAGGATCTGGGCAGGGACCCCAGCGAAGAGGAACTTTCAGAATACTTAGGCGTGCCCGTGGGCAAGGTTAAAGAGATAGTCAAACTCTCCCAGGAAACTACCAGTCTGGATACCATCGTGGACGACGGCAACCTTACCCGGCTGGCGGATCTTATCAAGGATGACACCATGGAGGAGCCTTTTGAGATTGTCTTTTCCATGACCCTCCAGGAAACTATGGGGGATATACTCACCCACCTTTCCGAACGGGAGATGAAGATCATCCAGCTCCGTTTCGGCCTGGCTGGCGAGGGGCCCCTGACCCTGGAAGAAACCGGGAAGCTCCTGGGGATAACCCGGGAACGGGTGCGGCAGATCCAGGAAAAAGCTACCTTTAAGCTGCGGAACCTTAAACAGCTCCACGAGTTACGGGGAAACCCCTAGTCTAGGTCCGCTGTACCCCACGGAATAGCTCTTCCCGGCTGATCTCCACCCAGATGGGGCGGCCGTGGGGGCAGCGGTGGATGGGCAGGGCCAGGGCTGCCTCGGCAAGTTCCCGGGCGCTGGTGTCGTCCAGGTAGTCTCCGTCCTTTACTGCGGCATGGCAGGAAAGGGTGGCGGCCCAGCGTTCGGCGATGTTTTCACCGGCGGTCCTGAGCTTGAGTATCTCCTCCACGGTTTCACCATCCCCCAATTGCCAGCCTGCGGGCAGGGCTTCAATGATCCACCTGCCTTCACCTTCGTTCCCAATGGAAATACCCAGCTTTTCAAGCTCCTCCCTGCGGGCGCTCAGGAATGTGTCATCATCTTCGCTTTCCGTGGAAAAGGGGATGGGCACCAGGAGTTCTTGGGCGAGTATGGGTTTGCTGAGGAAGCGGTCGTAGAGTATGCGCTCATGGGCGGCGTGTTGGTCAATGACGAAAAGCCGGGCTCCCTTTTCGACAAGGAGGAAGAGCCCAAAAGCGCGTCCGGCAAGCCGCACGCGCAGTTCAGACGCCTTGCTTTCATCATAGACAGTCCCGGATTCCGCAACCATGCCCGAAGTGTCGGCCTCACCATAGATGGGCTCAGGTTCCACTGCCATATCCGCCTTTTCACCCCGGTTACGGCCCGGCAGGGGGGCAAAAGCCGGCGGCCGTTCCAGCAGGGCTTCCAGGGCCAAAGCAGAGGAGGCATGGGCGGGAAACTGCGTTGCAAATGGGGCCTGTCCCAGAAATGAGGCAGGGTCTCCCCGGTCAGCCCAGTTTTGCGGGGCCCGAGACCCAGGTCCGCCCTGGTAGGGCAGGGTCGGCTGATTTGCAACGGCATTGGCATCCGGCAGGTACGGGGCGGAGATGCCGGGGTTCAGGTGGTGCATAAAATTCCGCAGCGCCGAGCTGATGCAGTGGTGGATTTCCCCGGGGTCCTTAAAACGGGCCTCCCGTTTTGCCGGGTGGATGTTAAAATCCGCCAGTTCCGGATCGATGTCGATATACACCGCCCCTACCGGGTGGGTCCCATTGGGGAACCATCCCTGGACACCGTATTCCAGGGCCTGGAGCAGGGAGAAATCCTGAATCCTCCGGCCATTGGCAAAAATATACTGCTGCCTCCGGTCGCTGCGGTGCAGTTCCGGGCCCCCCACCACAATAGTAACCCTGAACCCTTCGCCCTGGGCCGCGATCTCCTGGAGGAAGGCCCCTTCCCTGTTGTCCAGCAGAGCGTAGGCGAAGCGCTCTTTCCGGCTGGATACGGCGGGAAGAAAAAGTTTGAGCTTGCCGTCCTGGGTAAAGTGGAAATTCAGGGCCGGGAAGGCCAGGGCTTTTTCGAGGAATATCTGGCGGCAAAGGGCGGCTTCGCTGCCTTCCCGTTTGAGGAACCGCTTGCGGGCGGGGATGGTGTCGAAGAGCCCCAGGGCACGCACACTGGTCCCCTTGGTTCGGTGGAACTGTTCGATGTGGCAATCTCCGCCGCCGGGGCCCACGGTAAGCTGCCAGGCTTCCCTGCCGTCGATGCTGGTCAGTATTTCAAGCCGGGAAACCGTTGCCACCGCTGCCAGGGCTTCCCCTCGGAAACCCAGGGTTTCGGCGGTTTTCAAATCCTCCATGGAACGGATCTTGCTGGTGGCGTGGGTCTGCCAGCAGATAGCCAGATCCTCCCGGCTCATGCCGGCCCCGTCGTCCAGCACTTCTGTGCGGCCTATGCCTCCCCCTTCAATGATCAGATCAATGGTGGCGCCACCAGCATCTATGGCATTGTCCAGCAATTCCCTGACCAGGGCAGCCGGACGATCCACCACCTCCCCGGCGGCAATCTTCCGGGCTTCCTCCGGGGGGAGCACCAGGATACGCCGGTCCTCCGGTACCGCTGCCTGCAACGCCGGCTTTAGTCGGAAAGTTCCCTGCGCATCGGCGTTTTCCGCCATCAGTCTCCCCCGTTAAACAGGTCCAGTTCCGGGGGTGTGTCTGCCTTGACTTCCGGGCCGTTCATCAGTACTTCGATACGGCTCTCCACCTTTTCCAGGTCCTTTTCCAGGGACCTGGCCAGGCGTATCCCCTCTTCAAAGGCCTTCAGGGCATCGTCCAGGGGGAGCTCCGGTTTGCGGATATTGTCCCCCAGCTCTTCCAGCCGTTCCAGCCGTTCCTCAAAATTTTTCACTCATATCCCCCTTAGCCTTCTGTTGTATTTGCCGCCGGAATCTCGACAGCCTCGGTGGTTGCGGTGATGATCCCTCTAAGGGGCCGTATGATAAGCCGGTCCCCGGGCCCGGTCTCCCGGGCATCCCGCAGCACCGCCCCGGTTTTTTCCCGGACCACCACCGAATATCCCCGTTCCATAATAGCCTGAGGGTTAGCAGCTTCCAGGTTTATCAGAGCCCGTTCTGCCCGGCGGCGCATATCCCCGATTTTATCAGACAGGGCGGAAAGCAGGGCTTCCTTGGCATCGTCAAAGCGCAATAGCCGGGGTTGGAGCATGGCCCTGAACCGGTATTCCAGGTCCTCGGTACTAAAGGGCTTGATCAAAAGCCGAGCCCGTTCCAGCCGCCCTTCCATGGTTTCCTTCAGGTTTTTTGCGGATCGGCGCAGCTTTTCCAGAACCTCGGTCCGGCTGGAACTGACCAGTTCAGCCGCCGCCGAAGGGGTAGGGGCCCGGAGATCCGCCGCAAAGTCCGAGAGGGCCCAGTCTATCTCATGGCCCACGGCGCTCACCACGGGAATAGCCGAGCCGGCAATGGCCCGGACCACCGCCTCCTCCGAAAAGGGGAGCAGGTCTTCCAGGGAACCCCCGCCCCGTCCCACAATCAGCACATCCCCCAGCTTCCATTGGTTGGCCTGTTCAATACGTCGGGCGATAATCGGGGCCGCCTCGGTTCCTTGCACTGGGGCAGGGAGAATAATCACCCGGATACTCCCAGCCCGGCGGGCCAGAATATTGAGGATATCCCGCACCGCCGCCCCGGTGGGGGAGCTTATCACAGCTACCGTCTCCGGAAACCGGGGTATGGGCTTTTTCCGCCCCTCGTCAAAGAGCCCTTCCGCCGCCAGGGCCCGCTTCCGCTTTTCCAGGATCGCCAGAATATCCCCGGTCCCGGCCTCTTCCATTTCTTCGCAGATGATCTGGTAGCTGCCCCGCTGGGCATAGACCGAAATGCTCCCCCGTACCCGGAGCAGCATCCCGTCCTTCGGCTCAAAGCCCAGGTAGCGCAGGCGGTTTTTGAACATCACTGCGGAAATGACCGCCCCGGAATCTTTCAGGGTAAAGTAAAGGTGTCCCGTGCTGGAAGGCCGGTAGTTGGAAAGCTCCCCCTCCACAACCACCGGCCCGAAGGAGTTTTCCAGGCATTGGCGTATCATTCCGGTGAGCTCGGACACTGAAAGTTTTTTATCCTGATCCATGGGTTTAGTATATAAAAAAATTAAAGAAAAACACATAGCCAGGGGGCTTGAGAAAAACCAGGAAAATTGAAGATTTGCTATAAAGATCGCAGAGGAGTCCGCAGAGTTCACACAAGTAAAATGAGGAAAATCCCCCTGCATTCCTCACTCCTTCCTTATCCGGTATTGTCCGCCCTGCTATTTGCCGATAAACAAAAGTATGAATGCCCTCACGGTTTTGTACGGCGCCCGCTTGTCCGCTGAAGCTTTTGAGCCGGTTTTTGCCGGTAAGAGCGCCCTTTCTCTGGCTGTCGGCCGGGCCAAAAAATTTCCCGGAACCGGAAAGGTGCTGTTTTTGGGCGCTGTCGGGGACGGGCTGGCGGCGGGAGTTGAACCGGCGGAAACCCTGTTGCGGCCCGATTGGACCCTGCGGTCCCTGCTGGAAGAGCTTTCCATCCGGTCTGCGGGTTTTGACCTGATCTACTTTGCCTGGGCGGATTGCCCGCTGCTGGACCCGGCGCTTGCGGGGGCTCTGGCGGAGCGGCATCTGCGCTACGGGGCTGAGTACTCCTATGCGGACGGCTGGCCCTACGGCCTGGCTCCGGAACTCCTGTCACCGGGAACCGCGGGGATACTGGCTAAGCTTGTCGCTGATGATGACGGGCCGGTAGAGCGGGATGCCCTTTTTTCAGTCATACAAAAAGATATTAATGCCTTTGATATAGAAACTGAGATTTCTCCGGTGGATTTGCGCTACCACCGGCTGAGCCTGGCGGCGGATTCCCGGCGGAATCTGCTGCTCCTGTCCCGGCTTATGGAGGCGGGGCTCCAGGGCGCTTCCGATGCGGAGAGGGTTATCGCAAGCAGACCGGAACTGCTCCGCACCCTTCCGGCGTTTTACGGGATCCAGGTTTCAGGCCCCTGTCCCCAGGCTTGCTCCATCTGCCCTTACCCCCGGTTTGGCGGGGCGGGGAATGCGGTAACTGACCGGAAGGATTTTCTCGAACCGGATAGCTTCGCAAAACTTCTGGATAAGATCGCCGCTTTTTCCGGGGACGCGGTGATCGATATTTCCCTCTGGGGGGAACTCTCCCTGCACCCGCAGCGGGAGAAGCTTATCCGCATGGTCCTTGCCAAGCCGGAACTTTCCTGCGTGATCGAAAGCTCGGGACTGGGCTGGAAAAAATCGGGCCTGGAAGCCCTAGCAGAGGCGGCCTCTGCTGCGGCGCCCCGGAAAAACCGTATGGAGCCCCTATCCTGGATAGTATCCCTGGATGCGGCGGACAGTAATCGGTACCGGGAAATCCGGGGGCCCGGCTATGCAGAGGCGACAGAGTGCGCAAAAACTCTGTCGGCCCTGTTTCCCGGGAATAGTTATGTACAGGCGGTGCGTATCAAGGGCGCCGAGGATGATACGGAACAGTTTTACCGGTCCTGGAAGGAAAGCGGGGCTGGGGTGATTATCCAGAAATACGATGATTTTTGCGGGTTCCTCCCTAAGTTGCAGGCTTCGGACCTTTCCCCGGTACAGCGCCGGCCCTGCTGGCACCTTATGCGGGATATGGCGGTTCTCATTGACGGAAGGGTGCCCCTGTGCAGGGAAGTGCTGGGCGGAGGGCTGGAACTGGATCTGGGGAACGCCTTCACCGAGGACTTGGAAACAATTTGGGACCGGGGGGCAGGTTTCTACCGGGAACAGGCCTCACCGGCGGGGACTGCTCCTGCGCTTGGGGAGTATAGGCAGCCATGTATGGGGTGTGATGAGTACTATACCTATAATTTTTAACGAATCCCTTCCCTCGTATACCGCTGTGGGGGGCTCAGTCCGGGGCGCTTCCACGGGAGTATCGGCGATACTCCTGAACCGGGGGGGGCGCTATCCCCGGCGTACCCTCTTTAAAGAACTGGAAAAATCCGGGTTTGACTATATCATCTCCCTGGAGGGGCCCCATGACCGCTATGATCTGGAGGAGTTGTCCGGGCGTTTCCCCTTTGTGCGCTTTATTCTCCTCAAGGATCAGGTAAGCCCCGGGGAACAGATCAACCTTGCAGTATCGGAATTAAACAGCCCCCTCTTTTTTGTGCTCTGGAACGATCTGCGCATACTTCACGGCGGGGATGCCGCTAAAATCTCCGAATGGCTGCGCTTTTCCCGGGAAGAACTGCGGAAGGCTCCTTCCGGAACCCGCGCTTCCGGCGGGACCATACGGCGGCTCTGCACGGTTCCGGTGATGCAGAATTCGGGGATGGAAACCCTGCCCACCATTATAACCCCGGCCTTTTTCCGGAGTACCGTTAAGCCCCTCCATTTTCCCCCCCACGGAGAAGCCCAGCCTTCCCTGTACCCCTTTGACGGGGTGGGCCTCTATGACCGGGACCGCTTTATCAAGTTAGGCGGGTTTGACAGTTCTATTAACAGTACCTACTACCAACTCCTGGACTTCGGATTCCGGGCCCACCTTTGGGGAGAGGAGATACGCAGTACCCAACTGATCCGGCTTTCCTACGATGGGGAAGCTGAAGCCGAGGATACCACCACGGATTCAAACTACCGGCGTTTTTACCTAAAAAACCTGGCGCCGGTTTTCCACAGAGATTCAGCCCATATCCCCATAAGCCTTTTTCCCGCCTATTTTTTGAAAACCGGCGGGGAAATCGGGGCAGCCTGGGGTGAATTTAACCGGAACCGCCTTTGGGTGCGGGCAAACCGGTATCGATTCAGACGGGATGCCCGTATCCTCACCAGCCTCTGGGAGCACCCCGGGGGTATGGATGACCCGGGATATTTTCCCCCGGAAGACGAGTCCTTCCCGGGGCGGATTGAATTTCCCGGCAATAGTTCCGGCGCCGGTTTTAGCCGGGGAACTCCCCACAGCCCCGGGGTTCCCAAACCATGACCGCACTTATTCTGCAATGCCGGCTTGATTCCTCCAGGCTCCCCGGTAAGGCCCTGCTTCCCCTGGGGGAGAAGCCCATGGTACTGCGGGTCATGGAAGCCCTTAAACAGTTTCCCTGCGATACCCATATCCTTGCCTGCTCCGATGACAGTAGTACTGCACTTGGGCCCCTGGCAAAGGAAGCCGGATTTGCCCTGGTTCCCGGGCCTAAAAACGATGTGCTCCGCCGTTTCTGCATCGCCCTGGAACAATGCCTCCCGGGGAGCACCCCGTCTTCCGCGGGAAGCTTCGCTGGATGTTCCGCGGGAAGCTTCGCTGGATATTCCGGGGATTGGGTCATTCGGGCTACTGCGGATAATCCTTTTGTGTTTACCGACGCCGCAGAGGCCCTTTATAAGGAAGCGTTGGAACGTAAGGCGGATTATGCAGGCTACAGCGGCCTGCCCTACGGCGCAGGGGTTGAGGTAATCAATGCCCAAGCCCTGTTCCGCTCGGATAAAGAGGCTTCTGATGAGGAGGACCGGGAACACGTTTGCCCCTACCTCTACAAGCACCCGGAATTGTTCCGCCTCCACCGTCCCCTGGCACCGTTATACTGGCAGGGACCGGAGATCCGGCTTACCGTGGATACCCCGGCGGATTATGAAACAGCCCAGCTGCTTTACAACGCCCTGATCACTGAAAAAACGAAAAAACGCAACCAGGGGGAATTGGTCATTACGGAATTCAGGAAAACTTTTCAAAGGGTAAACCCATGAAATCCCCAGAAAGTCCCGGGTCCCTCTTGGTGGTTCCTTTGATTGAAAAAAACCGGGGCGGCGGCCACCTGGTCCGTTCTGCTGCCCTGGTCCGCGCCCTCCGTACCGCGGGCCGGGAGGCCTTTCTCTTTCTCCCCGAAGTCTCCGGTGAACACCCGCCTGATGATATATTCCGGATCGCCGGCCTGTTCGTGGAAAACACCTGTGAACCCTGGGTACTTCAGGAGGATCCCCGTAAACCCCGGCGCTCAGGAGCAGACAGGGCGAATACAGGCTTCCCGGATTTCCCCCCCTGGGATTTTATAATCCTGGACCAGTTTCAGACGCTCCCGGAAGAAGCCGCCTCCTGGGCTGCCCTGGCCCCGCTGATCGGCATTGATGAAGGCGGCCCTGCCCGAAGTGACTTTGATTTTCTTATCGATCTCCTCCCGAACTTTAATCGCCTCACCCCCAATGTAAGCGCCCCATCCTTGCTCCCTCTGCCGAAAAACCGCCGCCCATCCTTCTTTCGGGATGCTTCGTTTGAGGGGTCTCCTGTTCCCCCTGCGGGGGGACCTAGCTTGCGGGTACTTATCAGTTTCGGCGCCGAGGACCCCGGGGAACTGGGTTTCCCGGCTGCTATGAGCTTGGCCCGCCGGGCGCTGCCGGAACAGTTTAAAATCACCCTTGTCGCCCCCGGGCTGCCGGAAGACAAGGCGGCGATACTGGAGGCGGCTTTTGTCCGGGTCACCAGGGGGGCGCCGGAACTCAGGGAGCAGTTAGCGGATTACGATTTGCTGATTACCCATTTCGGCCTTACCGCCTTTGAAGCCATCCATGCCCGGCTTCCGGTGATCCTGGTTTCTCCCGGCCCCTACCATGAAAAACTCGCCCGGAATGCCGGTTTTTTTTCCGCCGGTATTGGCCCCGGCGCGGCGAGCCGCATTGGCCGACTCTTTTTTCCCTATAAGAAGGGCCTCAGCGGTGATTTTTTGCATTCCCTCAGCGCCCGCTGCAGAAACATCGCTAAGCGCTATGGCCTTGAGGAGCCTACCGGTGAATTGGGTTCCATCCTGGCGGAATATAGCCCCCAGGGTTCCCGGAGCTGCCCAGTATGTGGAGACCCCCAGCGGGGCAGCGTAACCCTGGCCCGTTTTCCCGGCCGGAGCTACCGCCGTTGCAGCCACTGCGGTATGGTTTATTTATTCGCTTCCACCCCCTCTCCAGTGGAATATGAGACCGATTATTTTTTTAGTTTCTATAAAGAGCAGTACGGTAAAACCTACTTGGAGGATTTTCCTAACCTGGTATTGGCAGGGCAAAAACGGCTTTGTATTATTAAAGCCCTCCTTCGCGGGAGTTCCGGCAAAATTTCCCGAAACGCGGACAGAACCGGTGAAAACCCGAGGCTCCTGGACATAGGCTGCGCCTACGGTCCCTTTCTGGCAGCGGCCCGGGATCAGGGATTTTCACCCCAGGGCATGGATCCCGCAGAGGGTGCGGTTCGTTATGTCCGGGAAGAACTGGGTATTTCCGCCCAGAGGGGTATGTTCCCGGATCTTTCCCGGGATAGTTTAGCCGCAGGGAGTTTTACCGTGGTCTCCCTCTGGTATGTGATCGAGCATTTTATGAATCTTAACCCTGTATTGAGGGAAATCAACCGGCTCCTCAGGGTCGGAGGGATTCTGGCCTTTTCAACCCCTTCCTTCCGGGGCATTTCCGGGAGAAAGTCAATCTGTAATTTTCTGGAAAAAAGTCCCCGGGATCACTGGACTGTCTGGGAGCCTGGTATTTGTAAAAAAGTCCTGGCCAGGTACGGGTTTGCCTTGAAAAAGATCGTAATTACCGGCCATCATCCTGAACGTTTTTTTAAGGGCCTCAAAAAAGGCGGATTATCCTGGAATTTTGTCTTTTTTCTTAGCCGTTTATTCGGTCTGGGGGACACATTTGAATGTTATGCGATAAAAAAGAGGGACCTATAATGAACGAATTTTCCGGTGAGCGGATCCTTATACTGGGCGCCGGTGTCATGCAAGGCCCCGCCATCTCTATAGCCCGGGACCTGGGGCTTTTTACCGTGGTGGTGGATGGGGATCCAAATGCGCCGGAAGTTTCAAAGGCGGACCGTTTTGAATGTATCGACCTCAAGGATAAAGAAGGCATAGCCGATCTGGGCCTGTCCCTGCAATCCAATGGCGGACTTGGGGGCATCATGACCGCCGGAACCGATTTTTCCGCGACCGTGGCCTGGGCCGCGGAAAAACTCGGCCTTCCGGGCATCCCCTATGAAGCGGCCCTCAACGCCTCCGACAAGGACCGTATGCGCCGTTGTTTTGAGGCTGCAGGGGTTCCTTCTCCCCAGTTTACGGTTTTCACAGGCGAAACCCTGAAAGGGAAACTCCCGGCATTGCCCTTTAGCTACCCCGCGGTAGTAAAGCCCGTGGACAATATGGGCGCCCGGGGCTGCCGCCGGGTAGACACCCCGGAAGAATTGACCGCCGCCTTGGAAGATGCCCTAGGCTTTTCCCGTTCCGGCCGGGCTATCGTGGAAGAATATATGGACGGCCCGGAATTTTCCGTGGACGCCATCGTATATAAGGATGAAATTCATGTTTGCGGTTTTGCGGATCGGCATATTTTCTTCCCCCCTTATTTCATTGAGATGGGCCATACCATGCCTAGTAATCTGGGTAAAAAGGAAACAGCATCCCTTATGGAAGCTTTTTTCGCCGGCATTCGGGCCCTGGGAATCAGCGGCGGGGTAGGGGCCGCCAAGGGGGACCTGAAGCTTACCCCTCGGGGACCCATGATCGGGGAAATTGCCGCCCGCCTTTCCGGGGGCTATATGTCCGGCTGGACCTACCCCTACGCCTCCGGAGTGGACCTGACCCGGCTGGCCATTCTCACCGCCATGGGACGCCGTCCTGTGAATTTTGGCCCCCTCCACCACTGGACCAGCGCCGAGCGGGCTTTCATCTCCATCCCCGGCAAAGTCCGCTCCATCCAGGGCCTGGATCAGGCCCGGAACACCCCTCTGGTCAAGGATGTTTTCCTCCGGGCCGCCCCGTCTTCCCTTGTCCGCTTCCCTGAAAACAATGTCTCCAAATGCGGCAACGTCCTCAGCGCCGCCCCTGACCGGGGGGGTGCAATCGCCGCCGCAGAAGGCGCCGCCTGTTCGGTGCTTATACGCCTTGAGGCTCCCAACCCTGAAACCGCCGCCTTCCTGACCGCCACCGCCGCCTTCCCGCCGGGGGCCTATACTCCGGACGCCGCAATTTTGGCCGCCTTGAACCGGTTACCAGACCCCCCGGAAACCCATTTTCTAAAACTATCTACTATAAATATAATCCCCTTTCCTGAATTTACCGGTTCCTCTCTGATGGATTACATGGGGAGAAGCCCGGAGGAAAGCCTGGAAGCGGTGCGGTCCATCACCGGTCTGGCCCTGCCCATAAAAGACTCGGGGGATACGATCACCCTGGGCCGCCGTTTCTGGGCCGCCCTGATACGGGGAGGCTACCAGGGCGGGGCTTATTTTGTCGATACTATAAACAACCAAACAGAGCAGGGAGAAGGGAAAAAAATATGAATAGGCAAATCAGTACCGGGCGTTTCAGCCTATGCAGAAAATTTTGGGTCTTGATCATTTTCATTTCGCTGCCCTCCGCCGGGCTTTTTTCCCAGGAAAGCGTGGCGTCGGCGGGATCTGCGGATTCGCAGCCGCTCGCCATGGAAATTTCGGCGGAAAATGCCGGTCTGGCTCAAGCTGCCCCCGCAGAATCCCCGGTGCAGCCGGAACCGGCGGAGGCAGCCACTCCCCCGGCTCACAAACCCTTTCCTTTGGATGAAGCCCTGGCTGTGCTTGGGGCGGAACTCCGCTGGGACCCCCTGTTCCGGGCCGGGGTTTTAGCCGCATCCGGACACTATCTGGCCTTCCAGGCCGGCAACTCTGGGGCGCAAAGCCTTTCCCTAATGGATAACAAGGACCTATTCAAGCTGCCTGCTCCCTATCTGGATGGTGGAAACCTGTATTTTCCCGGTGAATTTGTATCCTTCCTAAAAAATACCCTGGATAACTACCGGGAAACAGAACTTTCCCGGTTCCGCATTGCCGCGATTATCGTTGATCCCGGCCACGGTGGCAAGGATCAGGGCGCATCAGGGACCCATACGGTCAAAGGCAAGCAGTTTACCCTGGTGGAAAAGGACGTCACCCTCAGGGTTTCCCGGGATCTCTACAGCATGCTTCGGACGGCCTACCCGGACAAGCAGGTGCTCATGACCCGTACCGGAGATACCTTCCCCACCCTGGAAGACCGGGTGGTTATCGCCAATTCGGTGCCCCTCAAGGAAAATGAAGCCATAGTATTTATCTCCGTCCACGCCAACGCATCTTTTAATAAGGCTGCCCGGGGCTACGAAGTCTGGTACCTCAGTCCCAATTACCGGCGTACTGTGATCGACGAGTCAAAATATGCAGATTCTCAGGAGGTTCTCCACATCCTCAACGATATGCTGGAGGAGGAATTTACAACCGAAAGCATAGTCATGGCTCAGCTTATCATGAACCAATTTAAGGAGAATTTAGGGTCCCTCATCCCCGGCCGGGGTATCAAGGAGGAAGAATGGTTTGTGGTGAAGAATGCCCGTATGCCCTCGGTCCTGGTGGAACTGGGCTTTGTTACCAATGAAACTGACGCCCTGCTTATGACCGACGAGAACTACTTGCAAAAACTCTCCCAGACATTATATAAAGGTATAAACCAGTTTGTGACCATGTTTGAACGGTCCGGAGGATTTACAGCCATAGAATGAGCGATTTATACAGGGAATCCCCGGCGGTATATACCAGTGAAGCTTCCGAAGCCTTAATACCCTCCGCCCGGAAAAGCTTGCCCCGAATTCTTCGGGACAAGCCAAAACGTCGTTTATTGTACCTTTGCCTTCTGGGAGTCCTGGCTCTTGCAGAATTTTTTATTTTAGGGCTTGTCAGGCGGACCTTTGTATTTTATTCTATTGATAACGGGAATTTGGTAGTTGAGGACCGTATGGTTTCAAAAACCGGTTCCCGGGAAAAGGATATAGCCCGGTATGTGGAAGAAGTCCTGTTAGGGCCTGTTTCACTGGATTCTTCGCCGCTTTTCCCCAAGGAAACCCGGCTTGAATCTTTATTGTACCGGGATGGAGTAGTGTACGCCGGGCTTTCGGAGTCAGCGGCCTTACCCTCCGGGTATGGGAGGGATGTTTTTACCGGTTTATACACCCTTAACGGCGGTATTAAACGGAATTTTTATTATGTGAAGGATGTCCTGATATTCATTAACGGGCATGAATCATATTCTGAAAAAATTCGCGAAATATTAGCTGGTATTGCCGATAATTAACCGTTAGAGCGTTGACAAAAAAGTGCCATCTTGTATACTTTTGGTATGTATTGCATGATCAATATTGAAAGGAGCAGTGAATGAAAAGGATCTTCATTCTTATCACCGTAGCGTTTATTGCCGTTGGGGCCATATTTGCCGATGAAGCCGTATTAATCGACTTTACCAAACTTACGGCAGATATTACAGTTAATAGTGATGGCGGCCCTAACCAGAACCGCAGGACCATGATGGACTACGGAGCCGTAGCCGGCGGCAGTTTCACCACCGAACAAAAACAGGTGATGAAAACCTCCCTGGCCATCGCAAACTGGGAAATTCTGCTTGCGTCGTCCTCCAGGACCGTGGGGAACGCAACCCGCAGCTATACCTCAGAGGCCCCCTCTAAGCAGTGGGGTACCGTAATGGGCGCCAGGATACATTTCCCTGTGGAACCATTTAATTCCTGGGCAAGAATAGTTCCCCCTTTTGAAATCCCCGCCTATGAAGCGCCTGCTGAAGTTGATGATGACGGAAACATCCAGCCTTCCGACGATAGCAGCTTTACCGGCCCTTCCCGGTTTGAAGACGGATACGGCATTGTAAAGAATGTTGGAACCATTAAGTCCGTGGCAGTTGATGCCTACGGCCTTAATTTTCCTCACGGCCTTTCTACTATCCTCATTGATCCCCAGGGAACTGAAAAAACCATATTCATGGGTTACCTGAGCTACGATGGCTGGGGCGAACTCCGCTGGGATAATCCCCAGTATATCCAGGCCGTCCGGAACCGTGAACTGCGGATTTATCCCCTTTATCCTGAGGCTACCCCCTTTGTGAAGTTCGGTGGATTCCTGATCCAGCGGGATGCTGCTAAGGAAGGCGGTGATTATATCGGTTATTTCAGGGATGTAAAGATCATCTACGATAAAGCAGTTCTGGATACCGATCGCGATATCGACGACGAATCGCTTTGGGGCATCATTCGGACCCGGGAAACCGCAAAGAAGGTATACGAGATGGAGCAGTTCGGGCATGATCAGGTACTGCGGTATCTTGATTCCCAGAAGCAGGCTACTGAGAATTCCTTCACCCCTGCGGCTGATACCGGTACTCAGCAGTAAAACGCTTGGGTTAGCCAGGTTTAGAAACTACGGCTGTCCGGAAAATCCTAAGGATTTTTCAGACAGCCTTTTTTTGTCACACCCCGGGATACCAGGATGAATAACAGAAAGCTTCCGGATCAACAGGCTCTTCAAATTAGATATGAAGGATACTCTGAAGCAAGGCTTGCCATTGCCAAGGAATTGCAGGAGCTCATTGAACATTCGGTTCAGGAGTTGCCATCTCCCCTCATGGTAAAGGTCAGGTCTAAGGATTTTGTCAGTTTTTTTAAAAAATATATACGAATCCTCAATAGCGGTTCCCCGGAACTGATAGGTAAGGATGGCTCTCCCCGCATTACGGATATTATCGGTGTTCGCATTATATGCCCCTTCCTTGAAGAAATTGATATGGTGGAGCTCATACTCGCCAGGGTTTTTGAGATAGTTGAAGTTGAAAAAAAGGGGGCCAACTATTCTTTTAAGGAATTTGGCTATGAGTCAATCCATATCCTGGTTAAAATCCCTGCCAGTTTAATCGAAAAGCACGGAGCCTGCGGTTGTGACGTGGCCGAAGTGCAAATCCGCACCATACTTCAGAATGCCTGGGCCGAGGTTGAGCATGAACTGGTCTATAAGGCTGAATTTAATCCCTTTGGGGAGCCCATGAAGCGGAAACTGGCGGCGATTAATGCCAACCTTTTCCTGGCGGATGTTATTTTTGAAGAAATCAGGACCTACCAACGCCAGTTGAACGGTGAGCTGGGAAAGCGCCGGCATTCTTTTTTCAAAAAGGTCGAAGATGCCACTGATGCCCTGTTGTTCAACCCCGAAGAACCGGAAGAACCTGAAGAAAGGCTTGATGGGCTTCCTATGGAATTCATCCTTGGGACAAAGGAAAATTCCTCCATGGATGATCTCCTTCTGGAAGCCCTTTCCGCCCACAATAAGAGCCAGTTTAACGAGGCCATCTATTTTTACAGCCGTATCCTGGAAATGAACCCCGACAATTCGGTTCGCGCCCTGGTATACAAACACCGGGGCATGGCAAATTTTGCCCGGTCTCATTACGAAGAAGCTCTGAAGGACTTCTCCAATTCCCTGAAATTGGATCAAACATCCTATAAATCGGCCTATTACCGGGGCCTGGTCCGGGCGGTGCTCCAGCAGTACTCAGAGGCCATAGAGGATTTTACCCTTTCTGTACAGATAAACCCCTACCAGCACTTCTGTCTGTGCCGCCGGGGCCAAGCTTATTACCACCTGGGTGATTACCCCCAGGCTTTGGCGGACTGTGAAGCCGCTCTTGTACTGGACCCGTCTTCTCAAACCGCCCTGCAATTCCGAGACCTGCTCCGGGAAAAATTGAAAATGTAAGATGCGGGTTCGACTCCCGCCACTTTATTATTGGAGGTGGCGGGAGTCGGGCTGGGGCTTTTGTCACTAGGACCCCCCTGCGGCCCTACGCACCTGCTTGGGCCTTAGGGGGCTGGACAGGGGTTCGATTCCAATTTGTTCGGAAAATTAAAAATTTGGAGGTGAGGGGAATCGAACTGTTGGCCTTTGTGGCGTAGGACCCTCCCTACGGTCCTACGCTCTTGCTTGGACCGTAGGGAGGGCTGGACGCGGGTTCGACTCCCGCCACTTTATTATTGGAGGTGGCGGGAGTCGAACCCGCGTCCAAATACGCGAAGCACAAGCGTCTACAGGTTTAGCCGTGAATTGAATTGTCGGGACTGGCTTGGCTTCTCGGCGCGCGGCCTGTCCGTATTCCGGGAGTTTCTCGCCGCCCCCCGTCCGGAACCGGGGTTTGGCCAGCCTTGATTGCGACGGAAAGCCGGCCCCTCAAGGCGGCGGGGCCGGGTTCCGCGCTCTACTGCTTACGCAGCGAAAGCGTAACTGTCATTGTTGGCAGTTAAAATTTTGCCGAATCAGGAGATCGGCACTCCACCTGCAGCTTGTACTCCGAACCGTACCTGTCGAAACCGGTGCACCCCCAGAGTCTTGTAAAGTATACACTTTTTTTGCCGGTTTTGCAAACCCTATTGGTTGTTCTTGGAGATTTCCGCAAACTGGTCCTGAACCTGCACCACCGCATCGGTGAGTACCGGGTCAAACTGGGTGCCCCGGCCATCCACGATGATATCTATGGCAACACTGAAAGGCATGGCGGATTTGTAGACCCGGGCGCAAACCAGGGCGTCGTAGACATCCGCTAGGGAGGCGAGGCGGGCGGCCAGGGGGATATCAGTCCCCGACAGGCCCCGGGGGTAGCCTTTACCGTCAAAGCGTTCGTGGTGGCCGTAACAGATATCCTCGCAGTGTTTGAGGTAGAGGGAGGAGTTTACATCCCCCAATTCGCCGATAATCTCTTTGCCATGGGTGGTGTGGGTCTTCATGATCTCGAATTCCTCCGGGTCAAGCCTGCCGGGCTTGAGGAGTATCCGATCGGGGATGGCAATCTTTCCAACATCGTGGAGGGCCATGGATTTAACAATGATATCCGGCTTTAAGGCCAGAAAATCTTCGGCATATTCCAGGTTATTGTGTATAATATGATCCATCAGGGCTTTGACAAAAAGCTGGGTGCGCTTAACGTGCTCCCCGGACTCCAAATCCCGGTGTTCAATGACATTTGCCAGCCCCTGTAGGGCGCTGTCCAGGGTTGCGGTGGCCTCGGCGGTCTTTTCCGCCACCATTTCTTCCAGGCTGTCGCTGTAATTCTTCAGCTCAATCTGGTTCATCACCCTAAGCTTGACTATTTCAGGCAGGAAAGGTTTGGAAATAAAATCCACTGCTCCCGCAGAGAGGGCATCGCTTTCTGAATCCGATGTGGTTATAAAGATAACCGGAATACGCTTGAGGGTGGCATCGGATTTCATCACTTCCAGCATTTCATAGCCATTCATTTCGGGCATAAAAACATCCAGGAGGATGATTTTGGGGAGAACCTCCGCCTTATGCAGCTTTTCCAGGGCATCTACCCCATTGCTGGCGGTCATAATCTTGTAGCTGTCCTTGAGTATTTCCTCAAGGATCATAACGTTCATATCAACATCGTCAACAACTAATACTGTTGGAACGTTATTGGTATTATCCGGCATACTGCTCAATCACCTTTGTTACAAGGATAATGGTCTCTGCAAAACATTTCTCTATCGAATCCTGGGTTTCCGGGGACAAAGAACCGGCCTTTATCTGGGCTTCCGCTTCCAGGGTCTGCTTGTACAGCTCTGTCAGGGATAAATTAGCGGCAATCCCCTTGAGGGTGTGGATAGCCATCTTGGCCTTCTCCTGGTCTCCGGCTTGTACGGCGGCAATGGCATCGGCCAACAGAGTAGCGTTGTCGGTCTTGAATTTACCCAGCATTTTCGCGAAGAACTTAGGATTATTCATCATCCTTTTAAGCCCTTCGTCCATATTAATATAGACGGCGCCGTTAGCGCCTATGACATCATCTGCCATGCCCATCTCCCAATTAACCCTTCTCGGGTGATATTACTTAATGAATCCCTTATAGTGTAACCTTTCTTTGCGGGCAAGTCCAGACCTGAATACCGGTTCTCACACTTTCTTGGGTTTGAAATCTTTTGCGGATAGCCCACTTGTTTTTTTTTCCTATATAATCTATCGTTTGAATCATAAAATTATTTGATTCGGAGGTATTTATGAAAATTGCGATTAATGGTTTTGGCCGGATTGGCCGCCTTGTGTTTCAAGCCCTGGTTGGTCAAGGATTATTGGGTAAAGATAAGATTGACGTGGTAGCGGTGGTTGATATTTCCACGGACGCCAAGTATTTTGCCTATCAGCTCAAATACGATTCCACTCAGGGTCAAATGAAAGCGGATATCGGTACCGAAGGGGACGACGTCCTGGTGATAAATGGCCACAAAATCAAGTGCCTGAACGGCAAAAGCTATGAGGGGATTAATAAACTTCCCTGGAAAGAGCTGGGAATTGACTATGTGGTGGAATCCACGGGCCTTTATACCAACGAAAAGGCCTACGGCCACATCGAAGCGGGGGCCAAAAAGGTCATTATTTCCGCTCCTGGCAAGTCCGGTGACGATTCCAAACCCATCAAGACCATTGTCATGGGGGTTAATAACGAAGAATACGATGTTTCGAAGCACCATGTGCTTTCCAACGCAAGCTGCACCACCAACTGCCTGGCACCCCTGGTACACGTTATCCTTAAAGAAGGTATCGGCATTGAAACCGGCCTTATGACCACCATCCACAGCTTAACCGCTACCCAGAAGACCGTGGACGGTGTTTCCGCCAAGGACTGGCGGGGCGGCCGGGCGGCTGCGGAAAACATCATCCCCTCCACCACCGGCGCTGCCAAGGCGGTTGGGGAAGTGCTTCCCTCCACCAAGGGCCATCTCACGGGAATGTCCTTCCGGGTACCCACCCCTACAGGCTCCGTGGTAGACCTGACCTTCCGGTCCGTGAAGGATACTTCCATCCAGGAAATTGATGCGGCCCTCAAAAAGGCCAGCGAGACCTACCTCAAGGGTATTTTGTCCTACGCCAACGAAGAAATTGTCTCCCGGGACATTATTCACAACCCCAACACCTCTATTTATGACAGCCTGGCCACCTTGCAGAACAATCTCCCTGGGGAGAAGCGCTTTTTCAAGGTAGTTTCCTGGTATGACAATGAGTGGGGCTATTCCAACAAAGTTGTGGACCTCCTCAAGTACATCGATTCCAAGAAATAAACCCCGTTGTCTAACGGCTAAAGGCTCCGACCCGCGACGGGCGGGGCCTTTTTTAGTATGAAGTAAGGAGAAAAAAATGATTAAAACCGTAAAAGATGTGGACCTGAAGGGCAAACGGGTCATCATGCGGGTGGACTTCAATGTCCCCATGAAGGACGGGGTTATCCAGGACGACACCCGTATCACTGCGGCCATTCCCACTATCAAATACATTCTGGACCAGGGAGTAAAGACCCTGACCCTGATGAGCCATCTGGGGGACCCATCCAAGGACGCCAAGTCTGCCAAAGAAAAGGCCGAAAAAGGCGGCAAGAGCTTTGACGAAGCGGCCTATATCAAGGGCAAGCACCGGATAGCCCCGGTGGCTGCGTACCTGGAAAAGAAGCTGGGAAAGCCGGTGATTTTTGCCGGGGAAGATTCGGATTACGGCAAGAAGGCCTTTATCGATTCCCAGCCCGCCGGTTCCGTGATCATGCTGGAGAATACCCGGTTTCACAAAGAGGAGACCGCCAAGGAAGCTGCGGACCGGGACAAGTTGGCAAAAGAGCTGGCTACCTACGGGGATATCTTTGTGAACGATGCCTTTGGCACCGCCCACCGGGACCACGCCTCCACGGCCTCCATAGCGAAATTTGTGCCCGTGTCTGTGGCAGGTTTCCTCATGGAAAAAGAAGTGAACTACCTGGAACCCATTGTGACCAGCCCCAAGAAACCCCTGGTGGCCATCATCGGGGGCGCCAAGGTTTCCTCCAAGATTGCGGTCCTGGAGAGCCTTTTAAAGAACGCCTCAGCCCTGGTCATAGGCGGCGGCATGGCCTTTACCTTCCTTAAAGCCCAGGGCCACAAGGTAGGGAAGTCCCTGGTGGAGGACGATCAGATCGACACCGCTAAAAAAATTATCGAAGCCGCCAAAAAAGCCGGGGCGGAAATCGTCCTGCCGGTAGATCATGTGGGGGCCGAAGCTTTTGACGCCAACGCAAAGCCTGTAACGGTGGACGGCATCGACCTGCCGGATAATCTCATGGGCTTGGACGTGGGCCCCAAGACCGTAGCCAAATACAAAGAAGTGCTTGCCAAGGCCAAGACCATAGTCTGGAACGGCCCGGTGGGTGTCTTTGAATTTGACGCCTTTGCCAAAGGCACTGAAGAGGTGGCCAAACTGGTAGCGGAAGCCACCGGCAAGGGGGCCATCACCGTGGTAGGCGGCGGCGACTCAGTGGCGGCGGTAAACAAGTTCGGCCTGGCCGACAAGATGAGCCACGTTTCCACCGGCGGCGGTGCCTCCCTGGAACTTCTGGAAGGGAAGAAATTACCCGGTATCGAAGTAACTCGTGGATAAAAAAGGGAAGATATAGAAACCACGAAGGGCACAAAGGATTAAGAAATTAATATTTGATAAAAACCTTTGTGTCCTTGGTGGTTAAAATCGTTAGTATTAGTATTATAAGGAGCAATCATGAGCAGATCATATTACATTGCGGGTAATTGGAAGATGCACAAAACCCGTGCAGAAGCAGCGGAACTTGCCAAGGCCCTGGTGGCCCAGCTTAAAGACGGCAAGCACAAGTACCTGGTGGCCCCGAGTTTCACCAGCCTGGAAACCGTGGGCGCCATTGTCAAGGGGACCAATATACGCTTGGGCGCCCAGAACATGGCCGCCGAGGAAATTGGCGCCCATACCGGGGAAGTGTCGGTGCTGCAGCTTAAAGACCTGGGGGTACAGACCGTGATCCTGGGGCATAGCGAAAGGCGGCATAACTACAAGGAAGATAACGCCCTGATCAATAAAAAGGTAAAGCTTGCCCTGCAGCACGGCCTTGAGGTGATACTCTGCGTGGGGGAACTCCTGGAAGAACGGGAAGCAGGTAAAGCAGAATCGGTCTGCGAAACCCAGACCGTAAAGGGCCTGGAGGGGGTTCCCGCTTCGGAACTTGGTAAGATTGTTATCGCCTATGAGCCGGTTTGGGCCATCGGCACCGGCAAGACCGCTACCCCCGAGGACGCCGACGCCATCCACGCATATATCAGAAAGGTTGTGGGGAAGCTTTACGGAGACGCCGCTGCGGAGAATATTATTATCCAGTATGGCGGGTCCGTAAAGGCGGAAAATGCAGCCCAGCTTATGGGGAAAGAAAACATCGACGGTGCCCTGGTGGGTGGCGCGGCACTTAAGGCAGATACCTTTGTGCCCATTGCCAAGTTCGGCTGAATTTAAATTGGAAGAACAGGAAGAACAGAAATACTGTTCTTCCTGATGAATAATAATGTTGTTGAATAAGATAAAAACGGTTTTTCAAAACAATATCGCAGTGGCGTTCTTTTCTATTGCCGCAGTGCTGGTACTGGTTGTTGGTATATACACCAGCGTACTGATCAGTTCTTTTTCGTCTTATCTGCGGGAAAGTATTGAGGAACGGCTTAAAGCTACTGGCCGGGAAGCAGCATCCTTAATAAGTCCGGAAGAGCTGGCTGAGCTGGTTGTTCCCGAGGATATGGAAAAACCACTCTTTGCCGAGATCCGGCAGCGGCTTATCCGATATGCCAACAAAACGAATGTTCTTTTTGTGTACTTCTATCGGATAACTGATGCGGGTGTTATGCAGCCCATTGTAGATAATGATGAAACCGACGAGGCATATAACCTGGATAGCGAGCCCCTTGAAATGGAACCCATGGTTTTACTGGCATATGAAGAGGGTGTTACGGTTACTACGCCTTTGGGCAATTATTCAGCCGGTTTTGACGGGCTCCTTTCGGCATTTACCCCCATGCAGGACAAGGATGGGAATATTATCGGTATTGCCGGGGTGGACATTCCTGATACACGACTGCTCAGGACCAGAGGTCAAACCATAATCCTCTCTTGTCTGCTCCTGGTTTCCATGGCCTTTCTCATTGCTGCAGGATTTTTAAGTTTTATTATTTATAAGCGGAAGGAAAACGCCTTCTCTGACCGGTTCAAGCAGCAGTCCCTTATGACACAGCTGACCCAGAATTTTATTTCTTCCCAGGACCTGGGTTCCCTGATTAACGACGCACTGCGTATCACCGGGGAATTTCTCAAGGTTACCCGCATACTGGTAGGCGTTGCCGAAACCGATACGGCGGTAAGCCACGCAGCGTACCTGTGGTCAACCGGAGAGGTGGTTACTGCCCCCTCCAAGGAAGGGCTTAACGATATTATCAATAGCTTTCCCCGGGAACAGCCTTCAGGCGGTATTGCCCCCCTTATCTACTGCGATGATATACGGCAGGATAAACGGTACGCGGCAATGGAGATGGTGGGGGTTAAGTCCTTTATGATGCTCCCCCTCTACGTAGATGGCAAATATTGGGCGGTACTTTCGGTTGAGGAATGTTTTACGCTCCGGCGCTGGACTGAAAGTGACCGGCAGCTTATCATCACCATGAGCAGTGTTATTGCCGGGGCTGTCGGCCGGGATCGCCGGGAACAGGAACGGGATGCTGCCCTGGAACAGGCGGAGAACGCCAGTAAGGCAAAGACCAGTTTTCTTGCAAATATGAGCCATGAGATACGTACCCCCATGAATGCGATTATCGGTATGACTTCTATTGCACAATCTTCCTCAGATTTGGAAAAAAAGGATTACTGTTTAAGTAAAATCGAAGAAGCTTCAAACCATCTCCTGGGGGTCATCAACGATATCCTGGATATGTCAAAGATTGAGGCTAATAAGTTTGACCTTTCTCTGGATGATTTTGATTTTGAAAAGATGATCCGGAAGGTGGTAAGTGTTAACAACTTCCGAGTGGAAGAAAAAAATCAGATTTTATCGGTCCATATTGACAGGGATATTCCCCGCTCCCTCCACGGTGATGATCAGCGTTTATCCCAGGTGATAACAAACCTGCTTTCCAATGCAGTCAAATTCACCCCCGAATCGGGAAGCATTCACCTGGAAACCCGTCTGGAAAAGAAAGAGGGTGATCTTTGTACCCTTAGAATAAGTGTCACCGATTCAGGTATAGGAATCAGCCCGGAACAGCAGGGTAGGCTTTTTTCCTCTTTTGAGCAGGCTGATTCAAGCACTTCCCGAAAATTCGGAGGTACCGGCCTGGGGCTTGCCATTTCAAAACGCATCGTGGAAATGATGGGAGGGACTATTTGGCTGGAAAGCGAACTGGGGAAGGGCGCGGCCTTTATCTTTACTGTGCAGGTGGAGTTGGGGCCGGAAAAACAGGAAAGCCTCCTCAGCCCGGGCATCAACTGGAAGAACATCCGGGTATTGGCTGTTGATGACGATGGGGATGTGCGTTCCTATTTTGCCGAATTGGCAGAACAGCTGGGCTTTGCCTGTGAAACCGCCGCCTCCGGAGAGGACGCCATAAACCTTATCAATAAAAATGGGCCCTATGATTTATACTTTGTGGATTGGAAGATGCCCGGCATGAACGGCGTGGAATTATCCCGGTGGATTAAAGAACATAAACCGCTCACTGATACATCTTCTGTATTGCCTGTAAAATCCGTAGTTATCATGATCTCAGCCACCGAGTGGAATGTTATTGAGACAGAGGCGAAACAGGCTGGAGTTGATAAATTTTTACCCAAACCCCTGTTCCCTTCCAGCCTTGCGGACTGCATAAACCAGTGCTTGGGAAGCAATACCACTGCTTCATCTTCCAAAAAAAAGGATGATGAACCGGATGATTTCAGCGGTCGCCACATACTTCTGGCGGAGGATGTGGAAATTAACCAGGAGATCCTTATTGCCCTTCTGGAACCGACATCAATTATGATTGACTGTGCCGGAAACGGAGCAGAGGCGCTTCGTATCTTTAAAGACCAGCCGGATAAATACGATATTATTTTTATGGATGTCCAGATGCCTGAGATGGACGGCTATGAGGCAACCCGGGGCATCCGAAGTTCCGGCATTCCCAAGGCAAAGGAAATCCCTATCATTGCCATGACCGCCAATGTGTTCCGGGAGGATATTGAAAAATGTCTGGCAGCGGGGATGAACGATCACCTGGGCAAGCCTCTGGATTTTGATGACGTGCTTTCCAAGCTGCGGCAGTACCTGCCAAAACGATAGCATCATTAGAAGCGTAGTTTTAGTGATGCTGTCACATCGCAATAACTTATCCTAGTATTTAATGGGCGCCTGAACGGTAAGGTTCAAGGTTATTCCCTGAAAAATATCGTATCCAGCCGGGATATTGAATAAAGATTCAGAATAAGGTATTGTTTTGTATAAATATACGGAGGTGGCAATGCAGAATACTAAGGAATACCTATCGAAGGTGACGGGGAATGACTATATCGATATTGAACTTTTCAATAAATTCAATGTTAAACGGGGTCTCCGTAATGCCGATGGGACCGGGGTATTAGTAGGCCTTACCAGGGTAGGAGACGTTCATGGGTATATCATGGACGAAGGGGAAAAAACCCCTGTGGACGGCAAACTCTTCTACCGGGGCATTAATGTGGAGGACCTTGTTGCCGCCGCTGCCGCCGAAGGCCGTTTCGGCTTTGAGGAAGTCGTCTACCTTCTGATGTTCGGGGTGCTTCCCAACAAGGAACAACTGGACAATTTCAGCTCTCTTATAGGGGAAAAACGATCCCTGCCCCCGAATTTTGCCGAGGACAGCATCATGAAAGCCCCTTCCCGGGATATCATGAATAAGCTTGCCCGGTCGGTGCTGACCCTTTATTCCTGGGACGATGATCCGGAAAACCAGTCCCCGGAAAATGTGCTGCGCCAGTGCCTTGAACTTATAGCCCGGTTTCCTACCATTGTTGCCTACTCCTATATGGCGAAAAAGCACTATTACGATAATGAAAGCCTGATCATTCACCTGCCCCCCCCTTCCTGTTCCACCGCAGAGACTCTGCTGTCCCTGATCCGGCCGGATCAGCAGTTCACTAAGCTGGAAGCGGAAATCCTGGACCTAGCCCTGATTCTCCATGCTGAGCACGGAGGTGGGAACAACTCCACCTTTGCGGTACACCTGGTTTCTTCCGCTGACACCGATACCTACGCCGCCCTGACCACGGGGATCAACTCCCTCAAGGGCGCCAAGCACGGCGGGGCCAATATCCAGGTGGTGGGTATGGTCGAAGACATCAAGAAACACGTAAAGCGCTGGGACAATGTGGGGGAAGTGGCGGACTATCTTTTGGACATACTCCGGGGGGAAGCCTACGATCATTCCGGGCTGATCTACGGTCAGGGCCACCCGGTTTATACCAAATCGGATCCCCGGGCAGTCCTCCTGCGGAGCAAGGCGGCAACCCTGGCGGTGGAAAAAAATCGTGTGGAAGAATTTGAACTCTACCGCCTGATTGAACGGCTGACTCCGGAAGTGTTCAAAAAGTTCAATGGTTCCGGCAAGGACATGTGCACCAACGTGGATTTCTACTCCGGCTTTGTCTACGGCATGCTGGGAATCCCCACGGAGCTTTATACCCCCATCTTTGCCATAAGCCGGGTTGCCGGCTGGGCAGCCCACCGCATGGAGGAAATCGTCGCCGGCGGCCGAATCATACGCCCGGCCTATAAATGCGTCCAGAAGCGGCTGGATTACACGCCTCTTGCTTCTCGGGAGGAGTAGGGTTATTCTGATATTTGTGCCAAAAAATTGCGCCTAAAAGAAATTAGGCGTAATTTTTCCACTATTGAAAGTAATATATTGTAGGAGAATTAAAATGGATAAAAAATATTTTGAATTATTGGGAAATTATAATAAAGGGGCAAATGAGAAAATGAATACTATCATAAAAACCCTTTCTGAAGAAGAATGGGATAAAGCATTTGCCGGATATTATAAATCTATACATGAACTATGTTCCCATTTATTTATTGGAGATTATAATTGGTTAACCCGTTTTAGATCAGCTAAAAATTTTAAAAGCCTTAAAGACGAATATTTTACTAAAAATTATAGCCCTAAAGAAGCCGTGTTTAAAACTATAGATGAATATATAAACATGAGAATGGAATTGGATAAAATTATAATTGATTTAATAAATGAAATAGCAATAGAAGATATTAAGTTACTATTAAAATGGACCAATGCAAAAAAAACAACCTTTGAAAAAAGCATTGGAACATGTTTAATACATTTATCCAATCATGAAACGCATCATAGGGCAATGATTTCATTGTATTTGGATATGCTTGGAAAAGAAAACGATTATAGCAATTTATACCCATATGGATAAAAATACTTTTGAAATAGGGATAATAAGCTCAAGAAAGATAGCGAGGATGTGTGCTTAGCAGAAAACAGAGGAATTACACAGAGGGCACAGAGAATATAAAGTCGAGCCTCCGTGTCCTCTGTGTCCTCCTTTTCCTGGAGTTTGGCAAAGCCAAACTCCTTAAAGAAGAAGAATAAAAAACTTTAGTTTTTTATTCTTCTTCTTCCTTCACTCTGAATGCCTCAGACGCCTTAATCACATCCTCGGCGATGCGCCCGGAAATGGGCGCATAGTGGTCGAATTCCACGCTGAAAGACCCGGTCCCGCTGGTGATAGAACGCAGGTCTATGGAATAGCGCAGTAATTCTGCCATAGGGACCTGGGCGCGTATTTCTTCAATGCCGCCGCCAACAGAGTCCTGGCCCAGGATCTTGCCCCGCTTGCCTGAAAGGTCAGACATGACATCCCCCAGGTACTTGTCTTCCACAAAAACAGTAAGGTTGTTGACGGGTTCCAAAAGGGTAGGGGAGGCCTGTCGCATGGCTTCCCGGAAAGCGTTCCGGGCTGCTAGCTTGAAGGCCAGTTCCGAGGAATCTACCGGGTGGTACTTACCGTCTACCACCTTTACTTCTACATCCACCACTGGGTAGCCTGCCATGGTGCCTGCGGCCATCCCTTCCAGGACGCCTTTTTCTACACCGGGGATATAATTCTTGGGGATGGAGCCGCCGAAAATGGCGTTGATGAACTGGTAGTTTTCCCCCCGCTTGAGGGGGGCTATTTCCAGGAGCACCTTGCCGTATTGACCGTGGCCGCCGGTCTGTTTTTTATGGGTGTATTCGGCGGCGGCTTTTTTCGTAATGGTTTCGCGGTAGGCGATCCGGGGTACGTGGGTTTCCACTTCGATTTTTTGGGTTGCCTTTACCTTGTCCAGGATGATGTTCACCTGAAGTTCCCCCATGCCGGAAATTACTGTTTCCTTGGTTTCGCCGTTGAACTGGTACCGGAAGGTTTTGTCCTCCTCCGCCGCCCGGACAAGGAATTCCCCGAGCTTGTCATCGTCTTTTTTCGCCGCCGCATTGACCGCCACGGAATGGACCGGCTCGGGAAGGCGCAGGGGCAGGAACCTGAGGCTTGAGTCCCCGGCAGTGATAGTATCGTTGGTTCTTAAGGTAGCCGACTTGGAAATGATCCCTACATCCCCGGCGTAGAGTTCCTTGACCTCTTCCAGCTTTTTGCCCTGGCAAATGTAGAGCTTGCCTATGCGTTCCTTTTTATTTTCCGAAACATTCTGGGCATCTGATTCGGCGGCCAGTTTGCCTGTAATGATCTTGACCCAGGATAGTTTCCCCGAGAATTGGTCATAGGCAGTTTTGATAACCAGGGCGGAAAGGGGCTTTCCGGGATCGATGGGCACATCTTTTTGGTTTCCCTCCCCATCCAGGGCTATATCTTTGGCAGTATTGGGGGTAGGGACGATTTCTGCGGCAAAGTCCAGGAAAGGGATGAGGCCGGAGTTTTTGATGGCCGAACCGGCAAACACGGGGATTGTCTTGTGTTCCGCCAGGGCTTCAATAAGCCCCTTGTAAATTTCCTCCGCTTCCAGGGAGCCCTTGTCAATATAATGCTCCATTAAAGTATCGTCCCCTTCGGCGGCGGCTTCTATGAGCTTTTCCCGGGCGGCGTCCACGGCGGCCTTAAACTCCGCCGGGATAGGGCCTTCCTTTTCCAGCCCCCCGGCGCTGTCTATGGAATAGGCCTTTTCGTGCAGCACATCAATGACCCCGGCAAAGGAGGGGCCGGCCCCCATGGGTATGGTAAGCGGGATAGGGTCAATCTTGAATTTTTCCTTTAAATCATCCAAAACCTTGTTAAAGTCCGCCCGCTCTTCATCCAGTTTGGTGACGAATATGCCCCGTGGCTTCTTGCGGCCTTCCAGGTTGCGCCAGAGTTTGATGGTCTCGATCTGGATTCCTGTACGGCCGTCCACGGTAAGGAGGGCAAATTCTGAGGATCGGAAGGTTAGAATCACATCCCCGGTAAAGTCCGATGATCCGGGGGTATCAAAAATATTGATTTTTTTGCTATTGCGCTCAATATGAGCCAGGGCGGCATGGATGGAAATTTTCCGCTCTATCTCTTCGGGGCTTGAATCTCCCACGGTCTTACCGGATTCTACGGTTTCGGGCTTGGAAATTGACCCCCCCGCAAAGAGCAGCCGCTCAAAGAGGGTTGTTTTGCCGGTTCCCCCATGACCGGCTATGCTAACATTTTTGACTAGGTCTGTGGTGAAACTCATGGTATGCTCCTTAGGTGTTTCGTGAAATATATTCATCATGAATCGGTCTGGGCGGATTGTCAAGAAAAATGTCTTTAGCGTATAGTAAAAACATGGATGAACGGAAAAAAACGATTCGGGAGCTGGAAGAAAAACGCAGGGAAGTCCAAAGTTCCATAGACGGCATATTACAAGCCCTGGGGAAAAATCTTTTGGTCCGGCTGGATGGGGAAAACAGTGGAGCTTTTGCCCAGGAATTAGGTGAATACCGCCGTATTCTGGGGGATATTAAAGAGTCAGAAGAGAGTATCAGGGAAATAGAGGCGGATACCCTTCATGTGAAGGATCTGGAAGGAGAAATTAACCGGAAAGAACAGGGGAATCTGGAGAAAAACAAGGAGCTGTCAGAACTATACACCCATTTAGGCGGAATACTTCTGGAAAAAGGGGAATTTGCGAGTTTTGACGCCCCGTACCGGCACCAGGCGGAAGCCCTGGTTCAGAAAATTCAGTCCCTGGATGAACGGATCGGGGAGCTTGATGGGGCAAAGAACGCCAATATTTTTGCCTGGATTGGTAAAAGTACCCAGGGCATGGTTCTACGTTCCCTTTTGACTAAAAGCCAGGCGGGTTTATCAAAGCTTTATACTGCCGCAGGGGAAAAGTTTGCCTCCTTGAATAATCAGGTACTGGACAATCCGGCATTGCAGGATATTATGGAAACCGTGCTCCGTGTCAGGGCGGAAGCTGCCGAGCTGGGGGAGGCCCTGGCTAAACTGCGGAGTGAACACCGGGAAATCGGGGAAGCCCTGGGGCAGGACGGAAGCCCGGCGAAAAAAACCCAGGAACTGGAGCGGCATATAAGCCATGCCCGGGGGCAGCTGGCAGCCCTGTTTTTGCGTGTGGGCGGTCTTATGGCCGCTAAAAAACCTGGCGGGGAAATTTCTGAAGGGGAATCCCTCTCATTAAGTGTCGATGATATGGGCGCCCTGGATAAAGTGGGAACACTCCGGGGTGAAATTGCCGAATACGAGGGGTGTATAGAAAAACTTAAGGCATCCCTTGCCATTGATGCGGCAAGAGAGGAAATTGAGAAGATGGAAAAGTCTATCACAGGTCACAGGCAGCGGATTCGGGCCAGCGAAGAGGCCATAGCCGATTTGGAAAAACGTATTGATGAATCAAACCAGCATATTCAGAAGCTGATGAACATGGAGTACAATAAAACCCCGAGTGGTTTTTAATAAGAGAATCTCTGAAAACTTTAATTTTTAAAGAATACCGTTTGAAATAGGATAATATTGAATGGCAGTAAAAAAAGAACAAACCACGGGCAATGCTAAGGGCAAGGGCCTGGCAGCCAAGGCGACGGAAATAAAGGCCAAGGCCGCCGCTTCCGCAAAGGCAAAGACGGTCAAAACAGTTAAAGCCGGGACAAAAAAAACTGCCGGGGCAAAGGTTTCCAGGGCGGCTAAGGTCGCCGGACCCGCTAAGGCGGCTAAGGCGGCAAGTTCCGCCAAGACAGCGATCGCCCCGGCTAAACCGGCCGCATCTAAATCATCGGGATCGGCTGTCTACGATGAATCCAAGATAAAGACCCTTTCCTCTCTGGAACACATCAGGCTCAGGACCGGTATGTACATAGGCCGCCTGGGGGACGGATCAAACCCCGATGACGGCATCTATGTGCTCCTCAAGGAGATAATAGATAACGGCATTGATGAATTCATCATGGGGAACGGGAAGCATATCGAAATAGCGGTAAAGGACGGGACCGCCAAGGTCCGGGACTTTGGCCGGGGCATACCCCTAGGGAAGCTCGTGGAGTGCGTGTCGGTGATCAACACCGGAGCCAAGTACAACGACGATGTGTTTCAGTTTTCCGTGGGCCTCAACGGGGTGGGGACCAAGGCGGTGAACGCCCTGTCCTCTCATTTCCGGGTGCTCGCCTTCAGGAATGGGGAATACGCCGAAGCGGTCTTTACACGGGGTGGGCTTGTTTCCCAGAAAAAGGGAAAGCTCAAAGAAAAGATGAAGGACGGCACCTATGTTGAATTTACTCCCGATGCGGATATTTTCGGGGAGTACCAGTTCAACCTGGAATTTATTGAAAAGCGCATCCAGAACTACGCCTACCTCAACACCGGGTTAAACCTCCACTTCAACGGCAAATCCTATGTGTCCCAGCATGGGCTCTTCGATCTGCTTTCAGAAGAAATAGGGGAGGACGGGATCTACCCCACCGGGTACTATAAGGGTGAGCACCTTGAATTCGCCTTTACCCATACTTCCGGGGACAAGCACTACGGGGAGGAATACTTTTCCTTTGTAAACGGCCAGTTCACCTCCGATGGGGGGACCCATCTTTCAGCCTACAAAGAAGGGTTTCTCAAGGGGGTCCAGACCTTTTTCAAAAAAGACTACCGCAGTGAGGATATCCGGGAGGGGATCACCGCGGCGGTGGCGGTAAAACTTAAAAACCCAGTTTTTGAAAGCCAGACCAAGAACAAGCTGGGAAACTCGGATATCAGGACCTGGATAGTGCAGGAAGTTAAGGATGCTGTGGAGGACTGGCTCCATAAAAACCAGGAGGCGGCAAAAAAACTGGAAATAAAGATCATTTCCAACGAAAAACTCAGGACCGAGCTTAATGCAGTTAAAAAGGAAGCCCGGGAGGCCGCCAAAAAGATCGCCCTTAAGATACCCAAACTCAAGGACTGCAAGTACCATCTGGAGGATGGAATTTTCGGGGACAAGTCCACCATATTTATTACCGAAGGAGATTCCGCTTCGGGGTCCATGGTTTCCAGCCGGGATGTGATGACCCAGGCCCTGTTTTCCCTGCGTGGCAAGATCGAAAACATGTACGGTAAAAAACGGGCGGCGATCTACAAAAACGAGGAACTCTACAATATGATGATGGCCCTGGGCATTGAAAACGATACCCAGGGCCTCCGCTACGCCCGGATCGTCATCGCCACGGATGCGGACTTTGACGGTTTCCATATACGGAACCTGCTGCTCACTTTTTTCCTCTCCTACTTTGAGGAGCTGGTTACCTCAGGCCGGGTCTTTATCCTGGAAACCCCCCTGTTCCGGGTGCGTACGAAAAAAGATACTCTCTATTGCTACAATGAAAAGGAGCGGGATCAGGCGGTGACAAACTTGGGCAACCAGAGCGAAGTGACCCGCTTCAAGGGCCTGGGAGAGATAAGCCCCAAGGAGTTCGGCCAGTTTATCGGTGAGGATATACGGCTGGTTCCTGTATCGATTAGCGTTCTCAAGGCGGTGCCCCAGGTACTGACTTTTTACATGGGCAAAAACACCCCGGAGCGCCGGGACTATATCATGAAAAATCTGATCGACGATGCGGGCTAAATGAGGTTTTTACTATATAAATATTTTTGTAGCTTTTTTCAAATTCACCGTTTATACTGTCCATAGGAGGAATTATGGACGAACGGTTTTTTATATTAGTGCCAATTGGTTCCGTCATTGCGTTGATTTTTGCATTTATCCAGGGCCGCAAGGTCCTGGGTTTTTCTGAGGGCAGCGAGCTTATGCAGAAGATATCCCGCTCAATCCGCCAGGGGGCCAATGCCTACCTGAAGCGGCAGTACACCGGGGTATTGCTGTTTTTCGTGGTTATGTTTGTGGTTCTGGGGATCATGGCCTTTGCGGGGTTCCTTACCCCCTTTGTGCCCTTTGCCTTTGTTACCGGGGGTTTCTTTTCCGGCCTTTCCGGCTTTGTGGGTATGAAGATAGCCACTGCCGCCAATTCCCGGACCACCCAGGCTTCTTCGGAAAGTCTGGACCGGGGCCTCAGGGTGGCGTTCTCTTCCGGTACCGTCATGGGCTTTACCGTGGTGGGCCTGGGGCTCCTGGACCTGTCGATATGGTTTTTCCTTTTGAAGTATGTGTTTTATGCAAATTTGGCGGCTGACCCCGCGGAACAGGTACGGGCCATTTCTGCGGCCATGCTGACCTTCGGCATGGGCGCTTCCAGCATGGCCCTCTTCGCCCGGGTCGGGGGCGGTATCTTTACCAAGGCCGCCGATGTGGGCGCCGACCTGGTCGGCAAGGTCGAGGCGGGCATCCCCGAGGATGATCCCCGGAACCCGGCGGTTATCGCGGATAATGTGGGTGACAACGTGGGTGACGTGGCCGGCATGGGCGCGGATCTTTACGAATCCTATGTAGGTTCCATTGTGGCCACCATCGCCCTGGCGGTTGCCGCGGGGTATGACTATGGCGGTGCTGCGGTTCCCATGATCATCGCATCCGTGGGGATCGTGGCTTCCCTGATCGGGACCTTCTTTGTGCGCTGCAAGGAAAACACGGATCAGAAGGTCCTGCTGGCAGCCCTCCGAAAGGGGACCTATGTTTCTTCGGCGATCATCATCCTGGCGGCCTACCCAATCATTTATTATTTCCTGGACTGCGCCAAGCATCCGGAACGGATCGGGGTGTATTTTGCCATCCTTTCCGGACTTATCGCCGGGGTGCTCATCGGCTTCTTTACCGAATACTTCACCTCCCAGACCTATAAGCCCACCAAGGAACTTGCAGGTAGCAGCCTTACCGGGTCGGCCACCATCATCATCGGGGGTATTTCCCTGGGCATGATGTCCACGGTTCTCCCGGCGATCATCGTGGGGGTTTCAGTACTGGTAAGCTTCTTTTGTTCCAACGGCGCCCAGAGCTTTGCCCAGGGCCTGTACGGGGTGGGCATTTCCGCAGTGGGAATGCTTTCCACCCTGGGTATAACCCTGGCCACCGACGCCTACGGCCCTGTGGCTGACAACGCCGGAGGTATCGCCGAAATGGCCCACCTGCCCGCAGAAGTCCGGGAAAGGACCGACGCCCTGGATTCCCTGGGAAATACCACCGCTGCCACGGGCAAGGGCTTTGCCATAGGTTCAGCGGCCCTCACCGCCCTTGCCCTTATAGTAGCCTATACGGATGAGGTGGCGATCAAGGCGCCTGACTTTATCTTCAACCTTAACATCACCAATCCTCCGGTACTGATCGGCCTCTTTGTGGGGGCCATGCTGCCATTCCTCTTCTCTGCCATGACCATGCGAGCCGTGGGCCGGGCAGCCCAGAACATCGTGGTGGAAGTCCGCCGCCAGTTCAGGGAGATTAAGGGCCTCATGGAAGGGACCGCGGATGCAGATTATGCTACCTGCGTGGATATCTGTACCAAGGGCGCCCAGAAAGAGATGATTGCCCCGGCCTTAACGGGAATTATCTCCCCCATTGCGGTGGGGCTCATCCTGGGGGTGAACGGCGTGGTGGGAATGCTCGCCGGGGCCACCACCACAGGCTTTGTGCTGGCGGTGATGATGGCCAATTCCGGGGGCGCCTGGGATAACGCCAAAAAGTACATCGAAGAGGGCAACTACGGCGGCAAGGGCTCGGATGCCCACAAGGCCGCAGTGGTAGGCGATACCGTGGGGGACCCCTTTAAGGACACCTCCGGGCCGTCGATCAACATTTTGATCAAGCTGCTTTCCATGGTTTCCATTGTGTTTGCCGGGCTGATTATCCGGTTTGCGTTGTTTAAGTAAAAACAAAGAGAGAGAAGAGTAACCACTTTTAAATACGGCTGCTGAAGTGACTCCCCGGTGATCCCGGGGAGTTTTCGTTCTAGTGAAGGATCAGGGAGAGGATAAATACCCCCGCCATACCGCAGAGGCCTTCAATGAGGGTCGCAGTGGTTTGGGTTTTATAGCCCTGCTCAGGGGTCATACCGCCGAAGTTAGTAACCACCCAGAAGTAGGAATCGTTGGCGTGGGATACCGTCATGGCGCCGGCGCCTATGGCAATTACCGTCAGGGCTGCCCGGGCCGGGGAATCCAGATTCAGAACCCCCAGGAGGGGCGCCACAATACCGGCGGTGGTGGTTAGGGCTACGGTTGAAGAACCCTGGGCGGTCTTGAGAATCGCCGACAGGAGGAAGGGGAAGAAGATGCCCACGGCGGCCAGGGCTTGAGAATTAGTGGTAATAAACCTGACAATATCCGTAGATGCGATAACCCTGCCCAGGACGCCGCCCGCAGCGGTGATGAAGAGTATGGGGCCCACAACTTTGAGGGTCTCGTTGGTGATATCGTAGAATTTATCCAGCTTATTTGCGGTAATAAGCTGCCAGACTGCAAAGAGAACCCCTACCGCCAGGGCGATAATGGGGGTTCCCAGGAAGGTGCTGATTTGGAAGGCAGAACCTGCCCATTTTGCCATGGAGGCAATTGAACCCAGTGCCATGAGGATGATGGGGACAATAATCGGCGCCAGGGAGATAGCGCCGTTGGGGAGCTTGCCGTAACCGGCGACAATTTCTTCGTAGGTCTTGGTCACTCCGCCAATATCAATGTCTTCCTTGGATTTTACCTTTTTCCCAATGTATTGGGCAAACACTGTGGAACCTATCAATGCGGGGATAGATACCAGGACGCCGAGTCCCATAACGAGGAGCAGGTTATTTCCCACCCCCAGGGTATTGGCTGCCGCAATGGGGCCGGGAGTCGGAGGGATAAAGACATGGGATGCATAGAGGCCCGTGGACAGGGCCACGCTCATGGCCACACTGCTTACCTTAGTACGTTTAACCAGGGCCTTGCGGATGGGGTCCAGGATAACAAAGCCGGAATCGCAGAATACGGGGATGGAAACCACCCAACCCATGAGCTGCATAGCCAGAACCGGATGTTTGGGGCCAACCACCTTGATGACCATATCAGCCAGTTTAAAAGCCGCCCCGGTTGCCTCCAGCACGGTGCCTACCAGAGCGCCCAGGATGATCACGATACCGATGCTGGTAAAGGTTCCCGAGAACCCCGCTCCGATAACATTGGCAATCCCCTGTACGACACTCTTGTCTTCCCGGGTGACATTCACCAGGGGGATTCCCCCAATCAATCCAAAAAGAAGAGAGATCGCCATAATCGCAAGAAAAGGGTGAATCTTCAGTTTGGAGATAGCGAGGATCATCACGATAATTGCGATGATAAAAACGATAATAAGTCCGATGCCTGTCATTATTAGACCTCCTGAATAAGTATTGTATCATTACAGCGGATTTGCAACAAAAATTTACGGCTATGAGCCTCGGTAAATCTTCTAAGACAATCTGTCCCCGGGGTATTACCCCGCCCCTTCCTTTTATGCTATAATAACCCAATAAAATTATGGCATACGTTAAAAATCTATTCGACCGGAATTTTCTGGAATACGCCTCCTATGTTATCAAAGACCGGGCCATTCCTGATTTGGAGGACGGCCTTAAGCCGGTCCAGCGGCGCATACTCCACTCGCTTTTCGAGATGGACGACGGGAAGTACCACAAGGTAGCCAATGTGGTGGGTCACTGTATGCAGTATCACCCCCACGGGGACGCTTCCATCGGGTCCGCCCTGGTGGTTTTGGCCAATAAGGACTTCTTTATCGACCGTCAAGGGAACTTCGGGAATATCCTCACCGGGGATGATGCTTCAGCGCCCCGGTACATCGAGTGCCGGAATACACCCCTGGCAAAGGATATCTTTTACAACCCCAAACTGACCCCCATGGCGGACTCCTACGACGGCCGGAAAAAGGAGCCCATCCTCTTCCCCGCAAAGATCCCTGTGGTCCTGGTCATGGGCGCCGAGGGGATTGCGGTGGGTATGTCCACCAAAATCCTGCCCCACAATATCATTGAGGTGCTGGAAGCGGAAAAGGCCTGCCTTTCGGGGAAGAAGTTCGAGCTTTTTCCGGACTTTCCTTCCGGGGGCATGGTGGATGTATCGGAATACCGGGATGGGAATGGCAAGGTCCTGGTCCGGGCCAAGCTGGACACCTCGGACCCCAAACGCATTGTCATCCGGGAACTGCCCTTTGGCTCCACCACTGAAAGCCTGATCAACAGCGTTGAAACCGCTGCTAAAGCCGGGCGGATCAAGATACAGTCCATCAATGATTTTACTACCAGCGCAGTGGAGATCGAGGTCAAGCTCGCCCGTGGAGTTTACTCCGAAGAAACCGTAAACGCACTTTTTGCTTTTACCGAATGCGAGCAGTCCATATCGATAAACCTCCTGGTGATCAAGGACAATTATCCTGTGGTGATGACCGTCACCGAGGTGATAAAGCACCATGCCAAACAGTTAGTAAAAGTGCTCACCCGGGAACTGGAGTTGGAAAAAAAGGAACTCCAGGATAAGCTCCACCTGCGTACCCTGGAGCGCATCTTTATTGAAGAGCGGATTTACAAGGGCATAGAAAAAATGAAAACCGCCGAGGGGGTTACCAAGGCGGTGATCGACGGGTTCAAGCCCTTCCTCAAGGAAATCGGATCCCGGGGGGTGAGCCCGGAAGATGTGGAACACCTGCTGCGTATCCCCATACGCCGCATATCACTTTATGATATTAACAAAGCCCGGGCGGAAATGTCGGAGATCCAGGCGCGTATCAAGGAAATTAACAATCACCTTAAAAACATTACCGCCTATGCCTTAGGCTTTCTGGACAGTATTATTGCCAAGGTCAAGGCTAACGAGGAGCTGGGCAAGGGGGCGCGGAAAACCAGGGTGGGCAAATTTGACAAGGTTGATGTGAAGGAAATTGTTAAAAAGGATCTGGAGCTCAAGTACGACAAGGGATCGGGTTACCTGGGAACCGCTGTAACCGGAGAAGTCGCCGCAGAGGTCTCCCCCTTTGACCGGATCCTTACCCTTAAAAATAACGGTTCCTGGTCTGTAACGGACCTGCCTGAAAAAGCCTTCGTGGGTCCCGGCGCATGGTGGATTGGGGTTGCTGAAAAGGAAATTCTTTCCGCCATTGTGTTTACCGTTATTTACAAGGATACTGACGGCCACCCCTGCATCAAACGCTGCGTCATTGAGGGGTGGATTATGAACAAAGACTATTCCCTGGTCCCCGAAGGCGCCCAGGTGCTGCATATCGACACCAGGGAAAAATTTGTCTTTACCCTGCATTATGTACCCAGGCCCCGGCTCAAGATATTGACTGAAGTTTTTAAGGCCCAAAATTATGCGGTCCGGGGCCTCAAGGCCGGGGGGATACGGCTTTCTTCCAAGGAAGTGAAAAAGGCAGAGGTCAAATAAGTGCCTGAATGGTTTGAGGACGGGCATTTCTGGGAGCACTACGGCCCGATCATGTTTGACCGCAAGCGCTGGGACGAAGTGCCCCTGGTAGCCGATGGGCTTACCCGGATGGCGCGGCTTGATCTCTATCACAGGGATACTACCGGAAGCAGTAACACTGAGCAAGGCCCCAGGGTGCTGGATCTTTGCTGCGGCTTCGGGCGCATTGCCCTGGAGCTGGCCCGGCGGGGCTTTTCCGTTACCGGGGTGGACATCACCGAAACCTACCTGAATACCGGCCGCGAGGATGCCTCTTATGAAAAACTGGATGTGGAATTTGTCAAAGGCGATGTGCGGGATTTCAAGCGCTCCGGCTTTTTTGATCTTGCACTGAACCTGTACATATCCTTTGGCTATTTTGAAAATCCCGCAGATGATCTGCTCTTTGCCCGTAATGCCTGTGAAGCCCTCAAGCCCGGGGGCAGTTTTATTATTGAAACCCTGGGCAAGGAGATCGCCGTCAGGGATTTTGTAGAAGCCGAGTGGTTTGAGAGGGCAGGGTACACGGTCCTGACCGAGTACGCCCCGGCGGATTCCTGGGCGGGCCTGAAAAACCGGTGGATACTCATCAAAGGCGGGGAGCGGATCGAGAAAGTTTTTACCCAGCGGCTTTACGCGGGTTCAGAAATCAGGCGGCTCCTCTTTGACGCGGGGTTTTCTTCTGTGGAACTCTACGGCAGCTGGGATGAGGCGCCCTACGATCACCGGGCGGAAGTTCTTATTGCGGTGGGACGAAAATAATACTATATATATGTATAGTATTTTAATATTTTTGAATTCATGGATTTTTTAAAAAAGGGTGATATACTTGAACTGGTGTAATTTTGAAACAAACTGCCCCAGAGCCGCGTATTTGTTTTTTGCTCGCCACTCTTTTCGTGCTTTTCATAAGCGGGGGGAAAATCTATGCCCAGACTGCTGCGGAAATTGACCGAATTCTGGAAAGCCCGGAAATAAGCAGCGCCCAGGCCGCAGGTTTTGTACAGATGGCGGCGGGATTGCTTCCGGATTCCGATTTTCTTTCAATCGCGGGTTCCCGGACCCCTATCAAATTGGGGGAACTGTGCTTTCTCATTATGAAATCCTTTAACCTGAAGGGGAGTTTTTTGTACACCCTTTTTCCGGGCCCCCGCTATAGCTACCGGGAATTGCGGTATATGCGGCTGCTGCCGGAACCGAGTGATCCGGCTATGAGGGTAAGCGGTTTACAACTCATGCAGATTGTGGAACGGGTATTGAATTATCTTGAAAGTGATGAAAAAGCAGCTTTGGCCTTGAATCGGGGGGCGAAGTGAGGATCATGGGACGGCGTAAAACAGCTGTTTTTTGGGAACTGATCCTGATTTTTTGCGCATCCGGGGGGTTTGGGGCGGACTTTGGGGTGGTGGTGAAAACGGAACCGGAATATGGATCAGGCTCGGAGAACTTCACCCTTACCGGAAGCGTCAATCCCTGGGTTTCCGCGCTTTTTAGCCCCGCCTTTAACCTGTATGTATCCGCTGGGGCGTATGCGGAATATACCGAACAGTCGCTACCCTTCAGCCGGGAAGGGTTTCCCCTTTTGATTGAACTGGAGCGTTTGGAATTGAATTGGCGGCCGGTTCCCACAGTGTCTTTTCAGCTGGGCCGGCAGCAGTATGGGGACCCGGCGGGACTTATCATGGCCGGGTTATTCGACGGGCTCCATGGGTCCTGGGGTTTTGAGAGGCTTCGTTTTTCCCTGGGGGCTTTGTATACAGGATTACTGTACAAAAAAACGGCGAATATCGCTATGACCGCCCATGATTTGGAAAGCTATGCCGCCGGAACGGATTACCGTGATATGACAAGTTATTTTGCTTCCAAACGGATTCTGGTCCCGGTTATGGTGGAATTTTCCGATTTGAGTCCCCGGTCTTCCCTGGCGCTTAGCGTTATTGCCCAATTTGATATGAACCGTAGTGATATTGAGGACGACGAGGCGCCCCTTCACAGCCAATATCTGGAAATTCAATACCTTATAGAGCCCCGGGAACCGCTGCACATCACCTTTGCCGCCAGTGCGGGGCTAGTGGAGTATGGAAAACCGCAAATGGGTTTTGCCGCCATGGTAGGGGCGGACTATGAACCGCCTCAGGCGGTGAAGGATTTACTTTCTTTTCAGATGCGTTGGTCAAGCGGGAGGATGGATAGTTTTTTTGCCCCCTTTTTCCCGGTGAGTAATATTGCGGTGGGGGAAATTTTTACTCCCCGCTTAACGGGTTTGATGCAGCTCAAGGCTGCTTATAGCATACGGCCCCATACTAATTTTAGTGCCGAGGCGGGAGCGGGTTATTTTATCAGAACCGATTTAGAAACCCTGCAGGATGCAAATTTGGATCCTGCTTTAGATTCCCGGTTTTTAGGCGGGGAGCTTTACTGTTCGTTAATATGGGCACCCCAATCGACGCTCAGGCTGACAGCCGGGGGCGGTGCTTTTTTTCCGGGATTGGGAGGGGCCTTTGCTTCTGATACCGGAATTAGATGGAAAGCCTCATTAGGGCTTATGGTTTCTTTGTAAAGGCGAGTAGAAAGATTGGAGATTGTTATGAAAAAGTATCCGGCAAGCCTGTTGTTTATCTGGGTTTTAGCGGTTCCGTCCATGGGGCTTTGGGCTCAGAATGGGGCGGTATCCAAGGCGCGGGAAACTACGTCGCAAGCAGCGTTTATTCAGGAGATTAGCGGGAAGGTGGAAACCAAGGCTCCGGGCTCAGACTGGGTTAGCGCCGTTGAAGGCCAAATGATAGAAAATGGGACCATGATTTCCACGGGCTTTAAGGGTGTAGCCCTGATAGCATTGGGAAATTCAGTTTTGACCGTGCGGCCTTTAACCAGGCTGACCTTACGGGAAATTCGGGAAAACGCCGGGAATGAACAGGTACGATTGGATATGGAAACAGGCAGGATACGGGCGGATGTGTCCCCTCCGGCAGGGGGCAGGACGGATTTTATGGTCCGCAGCCCCATCACAACAGCTTCAGTGCGGGGGACATCCTTTGAGTTTGATGGGACGATCCTGATAGTCGCCCAGGGGCAGGTACGCTTTACCGGCGGGGATAGTACATCGGTATATGTAAGCGCAGGCCATAGGGTTACCATAAATTCAATGTCCGGGGAACCCATCCTGGTTGCAGAAATGATACGGGAAGAAATGAAACCGGATTTACCCGCAGGGATGAGCGCAGCTGCGCGGGGGAAGGAAATAAATCCATGGAAGGGTACAGATTTGTCAGCGGAGGGAACCGTGTATGTCGGTACGAAATGGGTTGAATGAATTGAAGAAGGCCATAATGGGATTGGCCGTTTTGTTATTTTTGGCTTCCTGTGATTTCTTAATGGGCCCCCCTGTGGAGCAGGGGAATGTAACAATCCATACCGGCCGCAATGGAAGAGCTGCCCTGACCCACGATATTACCGATCAGTTTCAGTACACGTTTATTTTTACCGGGCCGGAGCAGCATTTTGAATGGACCCCTGCTCCGGGAGTGTCTTCACGAACCCTGGCCTTAGATATGGGAGAATGGCTTGTTGAAGTCAGCGCTTTTAACGGGAACATAGTTGTTGGAGAGGGGAAAGAACGTTTTACGGTTGTGCGGGGAGATAATCCGGTTGAAGTACTGATGCGGGAGACTTCCAGGAGCATAAAAATTTTTAACATCACTAGCCCGGTTAGCGCAGTGGGGATCGTGGATGAGGCCGCCCATACCGTTGCCATCAATGTGCCTTACGGAACGGATGTAATGAATATGGTTACTTCAATCACCCATACCGGAGCGTCCATACGTCCTGAATCCGGGACGGAGCAGGACTTTACCGATGCGGTGCTTTATACGGTAACTGCAGCGAATGGTTCAACCCAGGAATATGAGGTACGCGTAGTAATACTGGACCGTCAGGAAATAAGTATTACCTTTACCGATCCTATGGATACAAACGTTGGCCTTACGGTTAGTGGTATGGGTCTGACCTATGATGATCCAACGGATACGTATACGCTTCTCTGGCTTCCCCCGAGCGTTTTAAGGCTGACCGCAGCGGGAGGTCTCGAATACCAGTGGCACGTGGATGGGATCGATAGTACCGGCTGGGTCGCCACGGCCAGCTATGATCGTCAAGGTAATTCATTTGCTCTGGGGCAGCATCAGATCATGGTCAAGATCAGGACTTCAGCAGGGGCAGTGTACTCGGAGACGGTTAATTTTATTGTAGACTGAGTGTGAAAAGGATGGATGTATGAAAAATATGAATGAGCGGAATGATAATAGAAAACCGAACAGGTTTGGGATACGAAATTTTTCGGGCCCGGCCCTGAAGGTTTCCCTTTCCGCATTTATACTTCCCGTCATATTGGCAGCCTGTCTTAACCCGGTTCAAGATGCCAAGCCCCCGGTTTTGGGGCGGGTACTGGTGTCCCTTGGGGATGGAGGGGGGAGAAGTTTGCTGCCCCCAACTACTGATTTTACCAAATTTACCCTCGTTTTTAGTTCCGGAGAAAAAACAGTAACAATGGATCTTACCGGTGATGATTCCAAAACCATTAGCGCCGGTGGGTACGGGGTGGACCTGGAGCTGGGAACCTGGAATTTAACTGTTAGCGCTTATACCGGGACCGCTCCGGATTATACGCTCACTGCGGAGAGTGCAGAAGCGGTAGAAATTGTAGTTAGCTGGGGCAGTATCAGTGTGCAAAAAATATGGCTCATCCCTGTAACGGTGGGCAATGGTACTTTTTCATGGGATATCAGTTTTCCTATTACCATGGGTACTTTCATTAACGATGTTGCGACGCTGGAATTAAAAAAACCGGACGGCGCTATTGCAGTCCACCAGGACCTATTAGCCGCTAATCTTACGAATACGGCCACAGAAAAAGTGTCGAAGGGATCGGTCGATATTCCTGTTGAATACTATGATGTGGTTATCAGGCTGCAAAAAGATGAAAAGCTTGCGGGGCGGGCTGAGCTGGCGCGTATTTTCCCGGGGCTGACCACAGATGCGGTCTTTAGCTTTACTGAGGATGATTTTGTGAGTCAGAAGTACCTGATGGGGGAAATTCAAGACCCTGCCAATACTTCCGGTCTAACCCTGTCAGATGTCAGGATAACTGCTTTTGACAGCGACCCCCGGGTCGCCGGAAACCCGATTTCCGACCCGGTTACGGTTACTGAGGGCAGATGGGCGTTGAAAGTTCCGGTTGATACTTCCAGCGCCTATTTTAAGGTGGAATTCCACCTGAGCGGTAATACTCCCGGAGTTTACGAAACAATCGAAGGCCCATTTAACACCACGGTAACTAACGAAGGCGCCTTAACCGAACCCATTCCCCCGGCAGCCATCATCCCTTTTCAGGCGCAGGTGGACGACATACTTTATTTCACCCTTGAGGATGCCATAGAAGCAGCAAAAAACATATCCGCAACTAAATCTGCGTCTAACCCGGTTATTGTAACCCTGCTTGAGGATATATCTCTAAGCAGCCCAATAACCATTTCAACCGGAACCTTTGTAAAACTTGTTTCCCGTCCCGCCAGTGGAGCCGGCGAAGGGAAGACCTTAAGCCGGGCTACGACTGACAGTCTTTTTACGGTGGAAACCGGCGGATACCTGGAATTGGGTGGCGATGCGACCCTTACCATTAATGGTGAAAAAGGGACTTATAGTGCTGTGACCAGCGCCTTGATTACCGTAGATGGCGGCGCCTTTACCATGACAAGCAGTTCTATCCGTGAGAACCATGACCACGGGGTGTATGTAGAGAGCGGCACCTTTACCATGTCGGGGGGGTCCATCACCGGAAACGAAAACAGCGGGGTGGGAATGCTTGATGGTACATTTACCCTGAAAGGCGGAAACATAGGCGGCGAACTCATCGAAGGAAATACCGCTGTAAGCGGCGGCGGGGTGCTCATGTCCGGCGGTATCTTTGAAATGTCAGGCGGTTCGATATCCGGAAATGCGTCGTCCGGCGTTGCCAGTACTGATGGTACCGGTGGCGGGGTGGCCGTGCATGGTGGTACGTTTACCATGTCGGGTGGTTCAATCCGCAATAATACTGCCTTTAGCCTTTCTGGCGGATCCGGCGGCGGTGTGTATGTGAGTGCCGGCGATTTTGATATGCAAGGCGGCTCCATCACCGGGAATAAAGCCCGGACCCTGTCAGCAAACGACGGTTATGGCGGCGGGGTGTATAAGGACGGCAACGGTAAGTTTGAAATGAAAGGCAGCGCTTCCATTGCCTCGAATGAGGCTGGTGACGGCGGCGGGGTATATGTGGCAGCCGGCGGATTTGATATGCAAGGCGGTTCTATAGCTGAAAATAAAGCCAACTTTAGTGCAGTAAACAACGGTAATGGCGGCGGGGTGTATGTGAAAAACGGTAGATTTTATATGCAGAATAATTCTTCCATCAAAGAAAATGAAGCTATGCAAGATGGCGGTGGGGTGTATATGGAAAATGGAGCGTTTACCATGGATCCCGGTACTTCTATTGCTTCTAACAGTGCTGGTCAAGATGGCGGCGGAATGTTGTTGTACTCATCTTCTAATAAAGAATTCAAAATACAGGGTTCCATCACCGGCAATAGTGCTCAAAACGGTGGTGGAATGTTTGTAGAGCTCTCTAATGCTAACACGCTTTATTTCGCTGGAATTATAGGAGGTGACGATCCCGGCAAGGGGAATACTGCTGTAATGGGTGGAGGGATGTATATAAAAAATTATAGGTTAACCATGAACCTAATTTCTAATACCAGCGGTTTTATCACTGGGAATACTGCTTCCACCAATGGCGGCGGGGTGTATGTAGATGCCGTGTCATTTACCGTGAAAGGCGCCACCGCCATCACTGGGAATACCGCGACCGGAACCGGCGGTGTGCCTGGCCTTGGCGGCGGGGTGTATGTGAATGGCGGTACTTTTAATATGCAGGATACTTCCTCCATCAAAGAGAATGAGGCTGGTCAAGATGGCGGCGGGGTGTATGTAGCTAACGCCGGGATATTTACTATGTATAGTACTTCTTTCATCAAAGAAAATGAGGCTGGTCAAGATGGCGGCGGGGTGTATGTGAATGCCGGTACTTTTAATATGCAGGATACTTCCTCCATCAAAGAGAATGAGGCTGGTCAATATGGCGGCGGGGTTTATGTAGCGAATGCCGGGTCGTTTGCCATGATGCATACTTCCTTCATGAAAAAGAATGAGGCTGGTCAAGATGGCGGCGGTGTGTATGTGGTGAATGCCGGGTCGTTTGTCATGGAAGGCGCCACCGCCATCACCTGGAATACTGCCTCCATCAATGGCGGCGGGGTGTATGTGGATGCGGGGTCGTTTAATATGCTGAATACTTCTTTAATCGAAAAGAATATGGCTGGTCAAGATGGCGGCGGTGTGTATGTGGCTGATGGGAATTTTGACATGGGAACCTACAGTAGCGACAGCCCCTCCATTTCCGAAAATACCGCCAGTGATGGAGGAGGAATTTATGTGGCGAACCCTGGTACTGTTAACTTCAATCAAGGTTCTATCACCGGGAATACCGCCTCCACCAATGGCGGCGGGGTGTATGTGGATGCGGGGTCGTTTACTATGGGAGGCAACAGTGCCATCACCGGGAATACTGCCTCCACCAATGGCGGCGGGGTGTATGTGGATGCGGGGTCGTTTACCATGGAAGGCAACAGTGCCATCACCGGAAATATCGCCTCCACCAATGGCGGTGGGGTGTATGTGGATGCGGGGAATTTTAAGATTGGATACAGCTTAAGCGACAACACCTCCATTTTCGAAAACACCGCAATAAATGGGGGAGGAATGTATGTGGCAAATCCTTCTGGTACTGTTACCTTCCTTTATGGTTCCATCACCGGAAATACCGCGACCGGAACCGGCGGTGTGCTTGGCCTTGGCGGCGGCGTTTATAGCAAAAAAACTCTCGCTAATACTAGCTTAGTAGTAGATAATACTCCCGACAACTATATATACATATCACCCTAACAGAAAAACTGCGGAGACCAGAAATGCCTGAACCTAACAGAGGAGACACATCATCACTATACATAAAACATCGGCCCTGGTAGCCCTGGGGTCAAGCGTCATATTTTTTCTCCTCTCCCTGACCCCCTTTTTCCAGCAGGGGGAAAACAAGGTCTACGATAGTTTCTTGCGGTTCAGGCCCAAGCGGGAACGGATAGACAATGTAGTTTTTCTGGATGTGGATGATCTGTCGGTGGCGCATATCGGGGTGTTTCCCTGGCCGCGCTCGATAATGGCCGACGGGCTGCTCAGGCTTAAAGAATACGGGGCGGACGCGGCGATATTCGATATCGAGTATATCGATAAAAGCCCTACCCAGGTGGACGAGGTGTATTTGCGGGATGGGCTGCGGGCCGACTATAACCGGCGCTTCTCTCAAATAGGGGCCAATGTGGCGGAGCTGCTCAATGCGGTCGGCGCAGGGTATATACCGGTGAAGGAGGCTCCGGCGTATATCGGCGACATGATGGACCTCATCGCCGACGAGCGGGACGGCCTCTACAGGGATACCCTGGCCATCACCAGGGATAATGATGAGTACCTTGCCCAGGCTGCGGCCCTGTTCGGAAAAGCCTGGGGAACACTAAACCTGCAGGATGAATTTCCCCTCACCGGGGAACAGGCGGAACGGCGGCCCCTGGCGGAACAGCGCTTTTCCTATCCACTTACTGCGGATGAGGATGTTCCTGTGGGTAATAATATTGATATTCTCGCCGCAATTCCGTCTTTTATGTCGGCTGTCCGTGGAGCGGGATTTACCAATGTGGAAATTGACAGCGATGGTATCAGGCGGCGCATATTTCTGACCAGGAAGGTCGGGGATCACTGGTATCTTCAGCTTGCCTTTGCGCCCTTGATGGAATATCTGGGATACCCTTCAATTGAACTGCATCCCCGCAAGCTCATCATAAAAGGCGCCGAAGCCGGGGATAGGGTTATTCCCCTGGACAGCGCCGGAGCAATGCTGCTGGATTGGCCTACCGCAAGCTACCGGGATAGTTACTCCCATATTTCATTTTTACGGTTTTCCCTGCTGACCGAATACGAGGCCCATATTGAACAGTACCTGGACGCCCTTCTTTTTGCGGACCGGCATTTGTTTCCCCATATTGTAGAAAACTCAGGAACCCTTGCCGCAATTCTTAATAATGCCAATGACGAGCGTTCCCGTGCGGTGGAAGGGACCGACGAGGCTAGCTTTGCAAAATACATGGTTTTGCGGGATCAGGGTCTGGTTCAATTAGAGGAATTTCTTGACGGCGCCGGGGATTACCTTGAAACTGAAACCCTGGGATTTTTGGAAAACCCGGGGGGGCTGGATCCTGAGTATATCAGGCAGGAAGCAGAGTACTGTCAAAACCTGCTTGAGTATCTGCAAACCGAGTTAAAGGCCCTGGAAGAGACCCGGGGCTATTTGCGGGAAAACCTTGCAGGAAAATTGTGCATCATCGGGCGGGTTGATACAGGAACCACGGATATCGGGGTCAACCCCTTTCACGGGGAATACGTTAATGTGGGTACCCACGCGGTGGTGCTGGATACCATACTGTCTTCTTCTTTTATCACCCCCCTGCCATCTTTCTGGAGTATACTAATACTGTTTCTGCTGGGCCCCCTTGTTATTATAAGTATTTCAAATGTTACTCCTGGATTACGTTTCCTCCTGGGTATTTCCGCAGATTTGCTGTTTTTTATTTTCAGCTTCTGCCTCTTTTATTTCAAGGGCATCTTCCTGGCACCCCTGAATCCAGCGCTTGCCCTGATCACGGCCCTTGTTTTGCGGGAAACCCTCGCCTATGTGGGAACCGAAAAGGAAAAAAAGTTTATCCGCTCCGCCTTCTCCCGGTACCTTGCCCCCAAGGTTATTGAGCAGATCATTGCGGACCCTTCCAAATTGCAGCTCGGCGGCCAGAAGCGGGAAATGACCGCCATGTTTACGGATATCCGCAGTTTTTCTACCATTTCGGAAGCCTTAGGCGATCCGGCCATGCTGGTGCAGCTCCTCAATTTCTACTTGACCCGGATGAGCAACATTGTCATGGAACACCAGGGGACCATCGACAAATACGAAGGGGACGCGATTATTGCCTTTTTCGGCGCGCCTTTGGAACTGCCTAACCATGCGGTTATGGCCTGCCGTTCCGCCGTTGAGATGAAAAAAGCAGAGCTGGCAATCAACAGGGATGCCATAAGCGAGGGCCTAGTAACCGAAGCTGCCATAGAAGCGCTGCTGAAAAAGGGCATCATAACGGAAAGCGGCAGATCGGAACCGGTTTTTACCCGCATCGGCCTCAACACCGGGGACATGGTGGTGGGGAACATGGGGACCCCGAACAAGATGGACTACACCATCATGGGCGACGCAGTGAACCTGGCGGCCCGGCTTGAAGGGGTAAACAAGCAGTACAATACCCGGGGCATTCTTATCAGCGAATACACCCGCGCCCAAATCGGGGAAGAATTCCTTTTGCGCCGCCTTGACCGGGTCCGGGTGGTGGGGAAAAACGAGCCCATACGCCTGTACGAAATTGTGGACATGGCGGATGCCGCTTCCGCTGAGGATGCCAAAAGGGTAGGGCTCTTTAATGCCGCCCTGGACTTTTTTGAAAACCGGGACTGGGCTGCGGCGGACGAGGGCTTTCAGGCGGTCCTGGAAATGGCGCCCCTGGACGGGCCTGGGCTCATATACCGGAAACGATGCGCCGCATTCAGGAAAAAAACTGCGGACGACAACTGGGACGGGGTATTTAACTTGGATGAAAAATAGCCTATACTATAAGCAATTCACTCATCAAAGGAGTTCCCGTGGTAGAAGCCCTTAAAAAGAATCCGGCCTGGAAAGGACGGAAAGGTCCCGTGGTGCTGGTCATCATGGACGGCGTAGGATACGGCAAGTACAAAGAAGGCGATGCGGTCGCCGATTCCAAGATGTACCATCTTGATGCAATCCGGGCAAAAAGCCCCAATACCAAACTCAAGGCCCACGGCAAGGCGGTAGGCCTCCCCTCGGACGAGGATATGGGCAACAGCGAAGTGGGCCACAATGCCATGGGCTGCGGCCGGGTCTTTAACCAGGGGGCAGCCCTGGTGTCCACGTCCATCGAAACCGGCGCCCTATTCCAAGGCCATGCCTGGAAAGAGGTTGCCGCCACCAAGGGAACCCTGCACTTTATCGGCCTTTTTTCCGACGGCAACGTGCACAGCCACCTGGACCACCTGAAGGCCATGATCAAGCAGGCCAAGGCGGATGGAGTAAAGAAAGTCCGGGTCCACACCCTTTTTGACGGCCGGGACGTGGGGGAAACCAGCGCCCTGGAATACATTGATCCCTTTGAAGCATTCCTTAAGGAACAAAGTACCGGCGGATTTGATGCCCGGATCGCTTCCGGGGGCGGGCGTATGTGGATCACCATGGACCGCTACGGCGCTGACTGGTCTATGGTGGAGCGGGGCTGGAAAGTCCATGTCCACGGCGAAGGCCGGCAATTCGCCAGCGCCCGGGAAGCCGTGGAAAGCTACCGCAAGGAAATCCCCGGAATTATCGACCAGGACCTCAAGGAATTCGTCATCGCCGACGGCGGTAAACCCATCGGCGCCATTCAGGACGGGGACTCGGTAGTCTACTTCAACTTCCGGGGGGATCGCTCCCTGGAAATCACCGCCGCCTTCGAGGACGACAAATTTGACAAATTCGACCGGGGCCGCAGGCCCGCCGTTACCTATGCGGGGATGATGGAATACGATGGGGACCTCCACGCGCCCAAGCGCTACCTGGTGAGCCCTCCTTCCATCGACCGGACCATGGGGGAATACCTGGCTGCCACCGGGGTCCGGACTCTTGCGATTTCGGAAACCCAGAAGTACGGCCATGTGACCTACTTTTTCAACGGCAACCGCACCGGCAAATTTGACGACAAGCTTGAAGACTTTGTGGAGATCAAGAGCGATGTACTCCCCTTTGAACAGCGACCCTGGATGAAGTGCGCCGAAATCACCGACCGGATCCTGGAAGCCATCCCCTCGGGCAAATACGACTTTATCCGGCTCAACTTCCCCAACGGTGACATGGTCGGCCACACCGGGGTCTACCAGGCGGTAATCTGCTCCATGGAAGCCATGGACCTCCAACTGGGCCGCATCGCCAAGGCAGTTGACGAAGCCGGTGCAGTCCTGGTGATCACCGCCGACCACGGCAACTCCGACGACATGTTCGAACACGACAAAAAAACCGGCGCCGTGTCCCGTAAAGCCGACGGCAGTCCCAAGGCCAAAACCAGCCACAGCCTCAACCCCGTGCCCTGCATCATCTACGATCCGGGATACCAGGGCGAATACAAGCGGGAACCCCATGAGGGATCCTTGGTTGAAGGGCTGGGAATCAGCTCCATTGCGGCGACCTGCATAGAGCTGCTGGGCTATACGCCCCCTGAGGACTACGATAAGCCGGTAATAACCCGGTAAGTTTCGCCGGAAGATTTATCACAGAGACACAGAGGGCACAGTGGAAGAAAAAGTATCCTCCTCTGCTGTCTCTGTGGTAAATCTTTATCTTGCTCCCTCCGCTCGTTTTTTCATTTGCCCCTAGTTTTTTATTTTTAAATATTTCATTATAAACGATACTCATTTCATTTAAGGAGGAGAAAAATGAAAAAAGGATTTCTTTTGGTTCTGGTCATAGCCCTGGGCTTACAGGGGCTCTATGCCGGAGGCAGCAAGCAGGGGGGCACGGCAAGCAGCGCCAAGACCGTTACCATCGGGTGTAATGTTAACACCCCCTACGGCACCCTAGACCCGGTCCACGAAGACGGCACCATCCTGTGGATTATCGAACTGGCTTTTGAAGGCCTGGTGGATACCGTTGAGACAGCTGGTGGCGGGGTAGCCCTGGCCCCGGCCCTGGCGGACAGCTGGGAGATAAGCGCCGACGGGCTTTTCTACACCTTCCATTTAAAACCCGGGGTCAAGTTTGCGGACGGAACTCCGGTAACAACTGCTGATTGGATTTGGTCCTTTGAGCGGGCCCGGGATACCCCGGAAAGCCCCTGGGCGTCCTATGCGGAACCCATCAAGGCAATCACGGCGCCCAACGCCAATACCTTGGTCATAGAACTGAAGCGGCTCAATGCTCCCTTCCTGTCCATGCTGGCGGTACACAACTTCAGTGTCCAGAGCAAAGCCCGGTTTGACAAACTGGGGGCTGATGAGTATTTTAAACACCCCCTGGGAACCGGTCCCTTCTACTTTACCGATTGGGGGCTTCATGAATACTATCGGCTGGAAAAGAACCCCTACTACTACGGTGGGGTATCCAAGGTTGATGTGCTCCAGTTCAATGTGGTGGAGGATGACAATACCCGGATAATGCAGCTCCAGGCAGGGGATATCGATGTTTGCCTCAACCCTCCCGCCAACCGCATCGCCGAACTCCAGGCCGACAAGAATATCGATGTTGAAATCGTCAATTCAACCGAACAGCGGTATGTGAACTTCAACACCACCAAGCCCAATCTGAACAACGCTACTGTACGTCGGGCGCTCAGGATGGCTACCAATAAAAACGAGATCATCAAAATGGCCGTATTCGGCTATGGAGAACCTACTTATATTGTGTACCCCCGGATTATCGGCGAATTTTTTAACACCGATATTGTGGATGAAGGGTACGATCCGGTCAAAGCCAAGGCGCTGCTGACCCAGGCGGGGTTTCCCAACGGCTTTACCACGGAGATCAGCTACTCCAACGGCAATTCCGTGGTTGAAGGGATTGCCACCCTGCTCAAGGCCCAGTGGGCCCAGATCGGGGTTACCCTGAACCTGACCCCCATGGAAGGCGCCGCCCTGAGCGAACAGTTTGATACTCTGAACCATACCATCACCATGCTGCGCTGGTCCGAGGATACCAACGATCCTGCGGGGCTCACGGATTTTATCGCCGTCTACGATCAGAGCCACGGTTTCCACACCGGATTCAAGAACAGCCGCATGACCGAATTGGCCGAGATAGCTGCGGGTACCGTGGATACGGCAAAACGGGCTGCGGCATACAAGGAAATTCAGAAGATTCTCTACGACGAAGCGCCTCTTTTCCCGGTGTATCAGGCATCCTATTTCCTGGCAACCAGAAAGAACATTTCGGGGTTCAAACAGCTCTCCCTGGGCCAATATGACCTTTCGGAGCTTGTTAAAAACTGATGGCGCATCAGTACTATTGAACATGAATAAAAAGGAGAAAACAGTGAAAAGATATTTTGGTTTGTTGGCTTTGATTCTGGTTATCGGTTTACAGGGACTCTACGCAGGAGGCAATAGCCAGTCTTCCCGTAATGCCGCCAATGCGGCGAATACTATTACAATTGGATGCAATATTGATAGCAGTACCTTGGATCCGGTTCTTGAAGGGGGGACTATCCTCTGGATTATTGAATTGGGATTTGAGACTCTGGTGAATATTGAAGAAACTTCAGACGGGGGAATGGAATTGGTTCCGGTCCTGGCGGACAGTTGGGAAATAAGCGATGATGGCCTGTTTTACACCTTCCACCTGAAGCCTGGGGTAAAATTTGCGGACGGCTCCCCGGTCACCATTGCTGACTGGATATGGACCCTGGAACGCGCCCGGGATACCCCGGAAAGCCCTTGGGCTTCCTATGCCGAACCTATTAAAAACATTAGCTCCCCGGGCGCCAATACCCTGGTTATTGAATTAAAACGGCTCTATGCGCCGTTCCTGAATATGCTTGCGGTGCATAATTTTAGTGTCCAGAGTAAAACCCTGTATGACAAAGTAGGCCCTGAAGCTTACTTTAAAAAACCTTTGGGAACCGGCCCCTTCTACTTTACCGACTGGGATATGCATGAGTCCTATCGTCTCCAGAAGAACCCCTACTATCATGGTAAGGCCCCTAAGGTTGATACGCTTCAATTCAATGTCGTTCAGGATGATAATACCCGGATTATGCAGCTCCAGGCAGGGGACATTGATGTATGTCTCGGTATCCCTTCAAACCGCGTCACCCAACTTCAGTCGGATCCAAACCTGAAGGTCGATATCGTAGATTCCTCTGAACAGCGTTACGTTAATTTTAATGTTACTAAAGCGCCGCTGAATAATGTCAAGGTACGTCAGGCTTTGCGGATGGCCACCAATAAAGATGAGATCGTCAAAATGGTCTTATTTGGCTTCGGCGAACCCACCTATTTGGTATATCCCCGTATTATTGGACAGTACTTCAATACTGCCATAAAGGATGATGGGTTTGATCCCGTCAAAGCAAAAGCTTTGCTGGCGGAAGCGGGGTTTCCCAACGGTTTTACTACCGAAATCAGTTATTCTAATGGCAATACGATTCTGGAAAACATCTCCACCCTGTTAAAAGCCCATTGGGCTCAAATAGGGGTTACCCTGAATCTGGTTCCCCTGGAAAGCGCCGCCTTGTCTGAGCAGTTTAATAGTCTGAATCACACGATAACCATGCTGCGATGGGCCGAAGACACCAACGATCCCGCAGGGTTTACGGATTTTATCGCAATTTATAATCAAAGCCATGGTTTCCATACGGGTTTCAGAAATACCCGGCTCACGGAATTGGCAGGTATTGCCGCCGGTACAGTAGATACCTCAAAACGGGCTGCTGCATACAAAGAAATACAGCAGATCCTATACGACGAGGTTCCGATGTTCCCGGTTTTTCAGACAGCCTATTTTGTGGTTACCCGTAAAAATGTTTCCGGATTTAAATTGAATTCCTTAGGCAATTACGATTTGTCGGAACTCACCAAAAATTAATAGTCTTGAAAGCTAAGAACCCCCTTCCCATACCATTTCCGGTGGGAAGGGGTTCTTCCTGGATCATTCGTTCTTACCGGGAGGCAATGCCTTGAACAGGCTTAACTATATCCTGAAACGGCTGCTGCAAATGATCCCCGTATTGTTTGTTATCACGGTCGTTGTTTTTCTGTTAATTCATTTTATCCCCGGGGATCCCGCACGGCTGCTCCTGGGTGAACGGGCGCCTATTTCTAGCGTGGAAGCCATGCGTGAAAAACTGGGACTCAATCAGCCTCTGATAGTGCAGTACGGTATTTTTATGCACAACCTGGCCCATTTCGATCTGGGGGTTTCCATTAAATACCATACCCCGGTGATGGAACTTCTGGGCCGGCGTCTCTCCCTGACCGTTGCTCTTACCCTGCTGTCCTGCCTTTTCGCAGCCCTGGTCTCCCTGCCCCTGGGGTATATCGCGGCGGTCAACAAGGATAAGCTGCCTGACCAGATCATCCGGGGTGGCGCCCTGATCGCCCTGTCGGTGCCCACCTTTTGGATAGCCCTGCTGCTCCTCATTGTGTTTGCCCTACGGATCAGGATTTTTCCCATCGGGGGCTGGGGCAGCACCCCTCTGGAACACCTGCGGGGGCTCATACTCCCGGCGTTTACCCTATCCCTGTCAACTTCTGCCCTCATCATGCGCAATGCCCGCAATAATATTGTGGATACCGCCCGCAGCGATTTTGTCGATTTTGCCCGCAGCAAGGGGCTTAAAAATAATACTGTGCGTATGCGTCATATCATACGCAACGGGCTTGTTTCCAGCGTTACTCTCCTTTCTATGCAGGTGGCTGCCATGATCGGTGGCAGCGCCATTACGGAAACGGTTTTCAACCTGCCGGGGATAGGCAAGCTGATGGTGGAGTCCATCTTTGGCAGGGATTATCCGGTGGTCCAGGGCACCCTGCTGGTCACTTCGTTTCTTATTATGTCGGTGAATCTTCTCACGGATATTCTGTATTCCGCGCTTGACCCGCGGGTTACCCTGGATTAGGAGGAAGGCCATGGGAATTACCCTTGCGGATATACGGGAAGCAGGATTGCGGCGGAAGAAGCCCCTGAGCCCGGCGCTGCGCAACACTAATATTGTCATCGGTGGGGTCATCGTGCTTGTCATGGTGTTCATCGCCTTGTTTCCCGGCCTCGTGGCCTCCCATGACCCCCTGGCGTACAGCGCGGATCTGATGCTGCGCCCCCCGTCGGCGGAGCATATCTTCGGCACGGATCACCTAGGCAGGGATATTTTTTCCCGGGTTATTTGGGGTGCCCGGATAGACCTTATGATGGGGGTGGTGGCGGTGATCACCCCCTTCATCCTGGGGACCCTAATCGGCCTTCTGGCGGGCTATTACGGCGGCTTCATGGACAGCCTCATGATGCGGGCCTGCGATATTTTTATGGCTTTCCCTTTTACCCTCATCGTTATTGTGGTGGTTACCGTTACCGGCCCCAGCATTACTAACCTTTTTATCGCCATGTGGCTGGTCAGCTGGATGCACTATGCCCGGCTGGTGCGGGGTGAAGTGCTGGTGGCAAAAAACGCAGAATATATACAGGCCGCCCGGGTGCTGGGGTATACCAATATCCGTCTGTTACTGCGACACCTCCTCCCCAATGTGATTAGCGGGTGTGTGGTATACGCCGCCTCGGATATTGTGATGTGCATGCTCGCCGGGGCGTCCATGAGTTTCCTCGGTCTGGGCATACAGCCCCCAACCCCGGAGTGGGGTGCCATTATCGAAGGCGGCAGGGCGTATATTTCCAACGCCTGGTGGATAGCCGCCTTTCCGGGCCTGTTCCTGGCAGTTACCGGTACCGGTTTTAGCCTCATCGGGGACGGCCTTTCGGATCTGCTGCGGACCCGGGGGAGGGCATAAGATGGAAGAATTGCTGCGGGTACAAAATCTGTGCACCTCCTTCTTCTCTGGCGGGGCGGTAATAAAAGCGGTAAACGACGTTAGTTTTACGGTGATGCAGGGAGAAACCTTCGGCCTGGTGGGGGAAAGCGGCTGCGGCAAAAGCGCCATCTGCCGGTCAATTTCCCGGCTTATCCGGGACCCGGGAAAGATCATGGGCGGACAGATAATCTACCGGGGGACCGATATCATGGGCCTGCAAAGCGAAGCCATGCGCCTGCTCAGGGGCCGGGAGATAAGCATGATTTTCCAGGAGCCCATGACGGCCCTGAACCCGGTGATACCCATCAAGACCCAGATTTACGAAACCCTGGATCCGGCCCTTTCGGGGAATGAAAAACGGGATCGCACCATAGAATTACTGCGCCTAGTGGGCATTCCCCATCCGGAAAAACGTATGCACGAGTACATCCACCAGTTTTCAGGGGGCATGCGCCAGCGGGTGATGATCGCCATTGCCCTGGCCAGCAATCCAAAACTGCTCCTGGCCGATGAGCCGACCACTGCCCTGGATGTAACCATCCAGAACCAGATCATGGAACTGATAAACAGCCTCCGGGAAAAACTGGGGATGAGCCTAATCCTGGTGACCCATGATCTCAGCGTGGTTTCCCAGATGTGCGATTTTGTGGCGGTGATGTACGCCGGGCGCATCATGGAACTCTGCGATACCGTAACTCTTTTTACTGCCCCCCGACACCCCTACACCTACGGGCTGCTCAATTCCATACCCAGCAATGCTTCTGTGCGGCTGGAACCCATTGCCGGCTCGCCCCCTAACCTGGCGGACCCGCCCCCGGGCTGCCCCTTTGCGCCGCGCTGCAAATTTAAAGAGGATATCTGTGATACAACGGTCCCGGAACTCCTGGAAATCGAAAGCCGCCACAGTGTGCGCTGCCATTTCAGCCAAAAGCTTGAGGGTTTAAGCGGGCTCATTGAAACAGAAAAAAGCGCGGAACAGGAGGGCCCTGAAGCATGAACAGCAATACTCTGATAAGCGTCCGGGGACTCAAAAAATATTTTCCCCTGAAGCGGCAGATCCTTGACGCCTTGGCAGGGAAACCCCTGGAATCACTCCGGGCGGTGGATGGGGTGGACCTGGATATACAGGAGGGCGAAACCCTGGGACTGGTGGGGGAAAGCGGCTGCGGCAAAAGCACCCTGGCTCGGACTATCATCAGGCTCTACAAACCCGACGAAGGGGATATTATTTTCAGGGGAGTAAACCTGGCGAGGCTGGGTGAACGGTCCCTGCGCCCCCACCGGAAAAATTTACAGATGATCTTTCAAGATCCCTATTCTTCCTTGAACCCCCGCATGTCAGTCCATGACACCCTGGCGGAGGCGATACTGTTTCACAAAATCTGCGCTAAGGATCAGATGGAAGCAAAAATACGGGAAGTGATGGACATGGTGGGCCTTACCCAGGATGCGGCAGAACGGCTTCCCAGTGAATTTTCCGGGGGCCAGCGGCAGCGCATAGGCATAGCCCGGGCAGTCATCCTGAACCCTCAGATGATCATCGCCGACGAACCGGTGTCCGCTCTGGATGTCTCCATCCAGGCCCAGGTGATCAACCTGCTTTCAGACCTCCAGAGCCGGCTGAACCTGACCATGCTTTTTATTTCCCACGATCTGCGGGTGGTGCGGCATATCACCGGAAAGGTAGCGGTAATGTACATGGGCAGGATCGTTGAACTTTCCTCCACCAAGGGGCTCTTTGAAAAACCCTTGCACCCCTACAGCGATGTGCTGCTCCGGGCCGAACCGGGGCTTGATCCGCGGCTGCGTACCCGGGAGATCGTTATCAAAGGCGAACCGCCGAGCCCCATTAATCTGCCCCGGGGCTGCCGTTTCCATCCTCGCTGCAAATTCCGGCAGAAAGAATGCCAGGAGCGGGAACCCTCCCTGGCGGAAGCTGCGCCGGGCCGCATGGTAGCCTGCCATTACCCCCTGAATATTCAAGGAAGTTTTCCCTATCAGCATGTTTATTGAAGGAACAGAAACAATGGATATACAGAAAACACTGTTTGAACTGTGCCGCCTCTGGGGGCCCTCGGGATTTGAAGAAAAGGTGAGCGCCCATTGCGCAGCTATTCTGGGTGAATACACCCGGGATGTCAAAACGGATCGCCTGGGCAATGTGCTGGCCTCCATCCCCTGTGGAAAAACCGGGGCCAGGAAGGTGCTTGTAGATGCCCATGTGGATGAAATCGGCATGATAGTCTCAGGGATAGAAGAGGGGTTCCTGAAGTTTGAAACCATAGGCGGGGTGGACCCCCGTATGCTGCCCGGCCGGGAAGTAGTGATACTAACTGAGGATCCTCTGTTCGGGGTTGTCTCCTGCCTCCCTCCCCATGTGCTTACGGCGGAGCAAATGGAAAAACCCATCCCCGTGAAGGACATGTTTATTGATGCAGGCTTCTCGGATGAGGAGGCAAGGAAACGCATCCCTATCGGCACCCCTGTGGTATACCGCGACGAACCCCGGGCCCTGGAAAACCGCATACTCAGCGGCAAGGCCATGGATGACCGGGCCGGCTTTGTTGCCCTGGTACAGACCCTGGAACTCCTTAAGGGCAGAGCACTGGGGGTAGATCTTCTGGTTGCTGCGGGCGCCCAGGAAGAGGTGGGTATGCGGGGGGCAGGCCCCCTGGCCTACGCGGTTTCCCCGGATTACGCGGTCATCGTGGATGTGAGCCATGCTCACACCCCGGACAGTAAAGGCCAAACTTCCTGCAAATTTGGCGGCGGCCCCTCAATAGGCATTGGACCTAATACGGATCGCCGCTTTACCCAGTACATACGGGACACCGCAGTGTCACGGGATATTCCCCACCAGCTGACGGTTCATACCCGTAATTCCGGTACCAACGCCTTTCCGGTTCAGGTAGCCCGGGCAGGGGTCATCACCGCCATGGTGGAAATACCCACCCGGTATATGCATTCGCCGGTGGAATGCCTCATGATCGACGATATCGAAAACACCGCCAAGTTAATTGCCGCAGTATTGGAAGGCATGGACGGGGAAGGATTTTAATATGAGTATAATTGCGTTGTTACGGGAACTGTGCACCCTGGATGGCGTTTCGGGGATGGAAGCTGAAGTTCGGGATTATATCATTAAAAAGGCCAAACCCCATGCAGAGGAACTGCAGGTTGACCCCCTGGGGAATGTGCTGGTGCTGCGCAAGGGAAAAAAGCGGCCTGAGAAGCGGGTGATGCTCTGCGCCCACATGGACGAGGTGGGCTTCATTATCAAGGATATTAGCCCCGAAGGGCTGCTTAAATTCAGCGCCCTGGGCGGGATAGACCGCCGGGTTATTTTGGGCAAGCGCCTCAAGGTGGGCCCCAAAAAACTCCCCGGGGTTCTTTCGATAAAGGCCTATCACCTGGTTGATAAAGAAGAAGAAAAAGTAAGCCCAAAAATCGACGACCTTTTCATTGATATCGGCGCCCAAAGCCGGGAGGAAGCTGAAAAGCTTGTATCCATCGGGGATATTTGTAGCTTTGACAGTGATTTTGTTGAATTTGGCAATGGCTTTGTAAAGGCCAAGGCCATAGATGACCGCATAGGCTGTGCCGTAATGCTGCGCCTCATTGAAGAGGAGCCGGCGGTGGACACCTGGTTTGCCTTTGTGACCCAGGAAGAGCTGGGCCTTAGGGGCAGCCCTGGGGCGGCCTTTGCCATTCATCCTGAAATTGCCCTTATCCTGGAGAGCACCACCGCCGCTGACCTGCCCAGTGTCGAAGGCCACCGCAAATCCTGTTCCCCTGGCAAGGGGGCGGTACTGCCCTTCATGGATAATTCCGCCATTTACGACCATGCAATGTTTGATGATCTGCGCCGTATTGCCATCGAAAAGGGCATACTATGGCAATACAAAACCATTGTCGCCGGGGGCACCGACGCAGGGAGCATACAGCGTAGCCATGAGGGGGTACAGGTTGCCGTGATAGCCGCGGCAGTTCGTTGCATACACAGCCCCATCTGCATAGCCTATGCCCCGGATTTTGAGGAAATCCTCAAACTGGCCCGTGCATATCTGGAATATTTAGGGGAATAAGAGATGGCGGGGAAGGGGGCTTGGAATTATTGCATATCCCAACCCATGCTTGTATTTATAGGTTTACTAGTTTAATATAGTAAAAATTCATTCTATAATGATAAAAAAGGATAATGGACTATAAAAAATGATAAAAATGCTAAATGCCAATACGGCGGAAATTGACGATGTTGACGCGGCGGTGGCGGAAATCCTTGAGCAGCTTGATTTATCGGGAAAACTGCTTAAAAATTCCGTGGGTATCATAGCCTGTTACCATGAATTTATCGAAACCGGGGTAGTCGAGGCGGTCTGCAAAAAATTGCCCTTCGACGTAGTGGGCTGTACCACCCTGGGTAATGCGGCCCTGGACAAGTGCGGCCTGGAGCTTTTGAGTCTTTCGGTCCTGACCAGTGATGATGTAAGCTTTTCCACCGCCATATCCGGGGAACTGGATCCCGCTGATATACGGCCTGCCATTACAGGGGTCTACAACCGGGCTTTGGCTTCCTTGGGCGGGGAGCCGGTGCTGATACTTTCTTACGCACCCATGATGAGTTCCGTAGGGGCCGCCCCTATTTTGGAAGAAATAAACAAACTGGGCCGGGGCATACCCGTATTCGGTACGATTTCTTGCGATTCAACCTCGGATCTCCATGAAAGCCATGTTATTCACAATGGTGTAGCCTCTAAAAACACTCTGGCCCTGGTCCTGGTGAAGGGGAATATCCGGCCCGGCTTCCATGTAAATTCCATCTCGGATGACAAGATCCAGAAATTAACCGCCGTTATTACTGAATCTGAAGGCTGCCTGTTGAAAAAGGTAAATGATATGCCCTTCCTGGATTACCTTGAAACCATAGGGATCCCCAAGGAACGGGTCATGGAGTCTCCCACTTCGTTTCCCATCATGGTAAACTACAATGATGGTACCAAGCCGGCAGGCCGGGGCATCTACGGTTTAAGCCCGGAAGGCTACGCTCTTTTGGGCGGAGAAGCGCCTCTGGGCGCCACGGTGGCTTTGGGAACCATGGACTATAAGGGGGTTCTGGAAACCGCCGAAACTGCCGTGAAAAAAGCTCTGGAGGACGGAACTATCAGCGGCCTCCTTTTGTACCCCTGCCTGACCAGGAACTTCATGCTTGGCCCCAATAGCGATGATGAAATGAAAAAGGTAATAGGGGTTTTAGGTGGGAAATACCCCTATCAAATATGTTATTCCGGCGGGGAAATTTGCCCATCTTCTACAGAGGATGGTAAGCTTTTAAACCGTGTGCATAATTTTACCTTTGTTATTTGCACTTTTTAAAGGAACATAATGGATAGCTCTGCAATTAAAAACAGTCCAGAATCCGGCGCGGTAGAATCTCTGCCCCTTACTGTGGGGCAAACCCTGACTCCGGAAATACTTGAGTACATACGGAACCTTACCAGTGACAATACCCGGCTTTCCCGGCAGGCCCGCAGGCTCCAGGAAACCCTGGATCGCAATAAACGTGTTGCCCTGGCATCCACTAACTTAGAATCCCTGCGGACCCTGGAACAGGTGAAGCAGGAAAAGTATATGCGTCTGCTTCTGGAAAACAGCCCGGACATGATCATCCTCCTGAACCAGGAAAGCCGCTTTGTGTACTGTACCAATGCCTTTTTACGGGAAGCGAAGATAGAAGATTTTGGGCTTATCAACGGTCGGTTCTACCGGGATGTGTTCGACAAATTCGCCAACTCCGAATGGGGGGCCATGCTCTACCAGATATTCACCACCGCCATGGAGGAACGGAAAACCCTGACCCTTCAGGAACGGGTGGACATCAGGGCAAGTGGCATACCCCGGCGTTATGTCATCCACTTTACCCCCATGATTTCCGAAGGGGATACCTTGGCGGGGGCCATGCTGATGCTCCACGATGTGGAGGAGCTTGCCCTGGCCAAGGAAGCGGCTGAAGCGGCCAGTTCCGCCAAGTCGGATTTCCTGGCCAATATGTCCCACGAGATTCGCACCCCCATGAACGCCATCATCGGCATGACCAATATTGCCAAGGCCTCCCATGAACTGGAAAAAAAGGATTACTGCTTGGGCAAGATCGAAAACGCCTCCACCCACCTCCTGGGGGTCATCAACGATATTCTCGATATGTCCAAGATCGAGGCTAATAAATTTGAGCTTTCCTACACTGAATTTGACTTTGAAAAGATGCTCATGCGGGTTACCAATGTGGTGGAATTTAAGGTGGAGGAAAAAGCCCAGAATTTCTTTATCCATTGCGACGAGGATGTGCCGGACTTTATCATCTCCGACGAACAGCGACTTTCCCAGGTCATCACCAACCTTCTTTCCAACGCCATTAAATTCACCCCCAATAATGGGAATATCACCCTGAATGTCCATAAGATTGGCGAAAAGGATGGACGCTGTATCCTTCAGCTTGAAGTTAGCGATACGGGGATAGGGGTCACGGAGGAGCAGAAATCCCAGCTTTTCCAGTCCTTTGTCCAGGCGGACAACAGTATTTCCCGGAAATTCGGCGGCACTGGCCTGGGCCTGGCTATCTCAAAACGGATAGTGGAAATGATGGACGGCCAGATCTGGGTGGACTCGGAATTTGGCCATGGGGCCACCTTCAAATTTTTCATCCATGCAGAGCGGGGCAGGGAGTCAAAAAAATCTTTGGCAAAAAAGAATGCCCTTAAAATAGAAACCCTGCGTGCCCTGGTGGTGGATGATTCTGAGGATCTGCGAGAATATTTCCTTGCCATGGCCCGGAAAATCGGCTTCATCTGCGATGCTGCGGAAAGCGGGCAGGAGGCAGCTAAATTCCTTGAGGAAGGTCGGCGTTACGATATCTTTTTTGTGGACTGGCGTATGCCCGGAATCAGCGGGATCGATCTAACCAAAACCATACGGGAAACCGTGGGAGACAAGGCGATAGTGATCATGATCTCTGCGGTGGAATGGGCCCGGATTGAAGAGGAAGCCAAGTCCTCGGGGGTAAACGGTTTTATTCCCAAACCCCTGTTCCCTTCCCTGGTGGTGGATTGCCTTAACCAGTACCTGGGGGCGCCGGAAACTGAAATTGCCGAAGGCCAGGGAGAGGACGACAAGTATCTGCAACTCAATGGTAAACGCGTTCTGGTGGCTGAGGATATTGAGATCAACCGGGAGATTGTGATGGCCGTTTTGGAACCCTACGGTCTCAGGATAAACTGCGCGGAAAACGGCATTGAGGTGGTGAAGGAATTTAAGGCCCATCCCAATGACTACGATATCATCTTTATGGATGTTCATATGCCCGAGATGGATGGTTATGAAGCAACCCGTAAAATACGCGCTCTGGACGAGAGCCGAGCTAAAGAAATACCCATTATCGCCATGACCGCCAATGTTTTTGCAGAGGATATTGAGCGATGCAAATCCGCAGGCATGAACGATCACCTGGGAAAGCCCCTGGACATGGAGCAGGTTCTGGAAGTTTTAATGGAATATACCGGCCCGGAATACTGCGAAGAATTAAGCGCCGAAACTGAATGATAACAAGCTAAACGCAGATCCCTTTAAGCAGCAGACTCCGCCACTTCCAGAGTATCGGGCCCTTGGCGGCCCGGGTCTGAAGCATATCCCGGAGCTCCGAGAAGGCTTCTTCCCCCAGGGATTTGTAAATATAGCTCCCCCAGCTTGACTTTTCTTTATCAAACCACAGGGACAGGTCCTTTTCAGTAAGAAGCCGCTCTTCGCTCTGCTCCAGAACCGTGACAGTAATACTGAAATCTAGGTCAGTGCTTCCCTCTAAACTCCTCGCAGCAAAACTATTTTCCAGGGTTTCCCTGTCCCAGGTCCAGCGCCCGGCCCCTTCTGCGGCAGCTTCGTTGAAAAAAGCTTCCTCTGCGACGGCAAGGCTGCGGATCAGATCAACAGAGCGGCCTTCTGAAGCCGGGTCTTCTTTAAGGATACGGGAGATGCGTTCCCCCAGTCGTGGCGGGGAAAGGAGCAGGACCAGGCTGCCCCCGGGAACCAGAAGTTGCCGGGCCGCAACAGCAAAGCCGGTAAAGGCCTCTTCCGGATCCGCGCCGCCAAAACCCCGCCGCCAAGGTTCCCGAGCAAGGATGTGGTCGAATACCTTGCAATCAAACAAGGCCTCGGCTTCCTCCGGGCTGGGAAGGGGCGGCTTTTTTTTGACCGCCACCAGGGGCATTTCAGGCTCATCAAGACCCGAAGCGTAACGGAGCAGGGCATCCCGGGCGGTTTCGCTGTCCACCAGGGCGGCGGCCAGGCCTTCCGGAACCCGGCGCAGGCTTTCCCAGAGCAGGAGGCCGTCATTGGCTGCGGCGACCAGGATCCGGTGGTGCCGGGCAATAGCGCAGCACCCTAAAATTGCGTCCCGGTCCGCCAGGAGCAGCTTGCTCCGCCCGGATTCCAGGCGCTTGAACCAGCCTTCCCTACCCTTGGATGAAGCGGACCAGGAAAGAAATTCACCCTCTGCGGCTGATTCCGCCCCCGGGCTTTCCTGAGCGGCCCCCTGGATGTCTCCCATAATGACCGCCGCCTGGAGTTCCCGTTTCTGTAAAACCTCATCCCGGATTTTGCCCTCGTAGCCGATTCGGGAGGGGTTGTAAAAGGTTTTCCCCCGAAGCGCCGTGGGGAGGTACTGCTGGGCCGCCCAGTGGTCCCGGTAGGCATGGGGGTAAATGTAGCCGTCTCCGTGGCCGAAGCCTTCCTTGTCACGGCTGGCGTCCCTGAGGTGGTTGGGTACCTCCGCGTCTTCCCTGTCCACTTCGGCCAGTGCGTCGAAAAAGGCCATAGCGGAATTAGACTTGGGCGCCGTAGCCAGGTAAAGGCAGGCGTGGGCCAGGGGGAAGTTTCCCTCTGGGAAGCCGATGCGGTCAAAGGACTGGGCGCAGGAAATTACCACGTTTAGGGCCCCAGGATCTGCCAAGCCCACGTCCTCACTTGCCAGGATGATCATACGCCGGAATATAAAGGATGGGTCTTCCCCTGCCCGTACCATTTTGGCAAGCCAGTACAGGGCCGCATCGGGATCGCTGCCCCGGACGCTTTTTATGAAGGCGCTGATAGTGTCGAAGTGGTAGTCCCCTTCTTTATCGTAGAGAACTGCCCGGCGCTGTATGCTTTCTTCAGCGGCCTCAAAGCTGACCTTGATTTCAGCGTCAACCGGAGGCGGCCAGGGCACGGATGTTTCGATGGCCAGTTCCAAGGCATTGAGGAGGCTCCGGGCATCTCCCCCGGCCACCTCCACAAGGTGCTCCAGTGCCCCTTCCTCAAAACTTACCCGCCATTTGCCATAGCCCCGTTCCCTATCTGCCAAGGCCTTATCCGCTGTTTCCCGGAGGTTTTCCGGGCTCAGGGGCTTTAGTTGGAAGATGCGGCTCCGGCTGACCAGGGCCCGGTTCACCTCAAAGAAAGGGTTTTCCGTGGTGGCCCCTATGAGAATCACCGTGCCGTTTTCTACCCAGGGGAGAAGGGCGTCCTGTTGAGCCTTGTTCCAGCGGTGGACCTCATCCACAAAGAGGATGGTCCGCTTGCCGTAGAGCCGGCGCCGTTCATCGGACCGGTCTATGGCTTCCCGTATATCCTTTATCCCCGCAAGGACGGCGTTGAGGCTTTCAAAGGTGCTTCTGGTAGTATTGGCGATAACCCGGGCTAGGCTGGTTTTCCCCGTACCCGGGGGCCCGTAAAAAATAACTGAAGAAAGGCGATCCGCCTGTATGGCCCGCCTGAGAAGCCGCCCGGGACCGACAATGTGATCCTGGCCCACCACATCGTCCAGGATCCGGGGGCGCATACGGTCGGCTAAGGGGCTTTGGTCCCCGGGACCCGCTCCCTGGACGGTAAAAAGATCAGCCAAGGCGGCGGTCTTTCAAAAATAAGCAGAAGCTCAGGGATATTCTTCTTCGGCGTTCCATTGCCAACCCCCGGAGGACCGGTTTCGGTAAGAAAAGAGCCCGTTCCGTTGGGTAGATGCAAAAATAACGCCATCGCTGCTCACCTGGAGGAAGTTTACCGGGTTCCTTCCCAGGGATGCGTTATATTTTGCATAACTATCATCATTCCCGTTAGCCTGGATGCTACTGGGAGAGAACTTGCCCGGATCCCGTAAGCTGTTATCAACTACCCCTGTTGTCAGGGTAATTCCCATTTCCCGGTATCCATGGTTATAGGAACCGTTACCGTTTTTTACCCCTATGAGGAGTAAGAAATTCGACTCCATGACCGCAAGACCGCCGGTAAAGGTATAATTAAATGTAGCTGAAACATGAGAATCAACCGTAGGAAGGACAGGAGGAATATCAGTAGGAATACCAGGGTCATAGGAAAGGCTTATAATCCGGCCGCTGTTGGAGCCGTCTACACTGGATGCGATAATGAGATCCCCGGTCTGGATAAGGCCGCTGATATTAGATGGGATGGGGTCGCCGGAAATAGTGCTAGCGGTAACGGGTATAAATGAACCAGAACCATTATCTTCTATCTGCATTATACCGCTTTTTGTGGTGCTAAGGTAGTAGACCGCAGATGCTCCGGTTCCAAAAACACCTGCCCCGGTAAGAAGGCCGGGTTCAGACCCGGTTGGTAGCGGCGTAAAAGAGTTTTCATTCGGCTTTTTATATAAAATCGCGTATGAACCATTATTAGTACTCGGGGCTGCCCCGGCAAATAGGATGTCTCCAGCGCCGAAGATACTCTGTATAAAGGGATATTCCGTGGGATTCCCGACCTCTACCCAACCGACTCCATACACCTTGGTATTCGTACCGGAACCGGTAAAAGACAGGGCATACAGGGTGTCATCAGTGCCTTCTTTGGTAACAGCCAGATCAGTCACAAATTTACCAGGATTACTGTACCATAGCCAGCGGCTCCCTGCATATCTGTAAATAGCGTTACCGTTAGCTATATATAGATCCTTGTTCGAACCCTTGACAACCATTTTAGAAGGGGTTCCGCGAATAAAAGGCTTCGTAGGGATCACTTCATTGGAAATATAATCAAAGATCGAATCCTGCTGGCACCCTGAGATTCCCGAAAGCAGGGAAATAAGCAGAATAATTAATAGAGAAACCCTGATACGCAAGGGTACTATTTTCATCTTCATCATCCTCATTAAAAATGATACCGCGCCGAAACGGTCAGTTCCAGAAAATTCCCATAAGATGTTTTGTCCGCCCATTGTGGGACCCACCAATAAGCAGCATTGATCCCGAAGGACCAGTCAGGGTTAAAACGCCAGAAAACGGATGCCTGGGGCTTCATAAAAAATCCGAAGTAATCATAGTCCTGATACTTCTCCGGCGCAAAACCCACCATAAGGGAAAGGGGAAACTCAAATCGCCAAACTATGAATTGATACCCGACCCTCAAGCCAATGGGTACCAGGAAAAGAGTACCTTCGCTTATGGTTGGGGCGAACATCCCCCCCAGCTCCCCGCCGAAAAATATGTGGCTGGTAAAGAAATAGTTATAGGACAGGGAACCGGCGCCGCCGACCCCCACATTATTGGCATTCCCGGTTACCCCGGCAAAAAACAGGGGGAGTATGGTCCCCAGGGTAATGGTAAAGGTTTTATCCCCTCGGGAGTAAAGTTCCGGCGCTACCCCCGACCAGTCGGACTCCAAGGGAAGCTCATTATCCCCTTCGTCATCATTGTCATCATCAAAATCCTGCGCCGCCAGGGGAAACGACAACACCCCAAGAAGCATCAAAAAACACAGGAACCAGCCCTTAGCTGCGGCCATGCACTAACCCCTCACTGAAAACATACTTAAGTCATAATATACTATTATAATCATTAATTACAACAACCCAGATGCCGGATGGGTTACCCTTCTTTAAACACTAAGGCTTGGGCATAGCCAGGTATTGGAGCAGTACCGGATACCTGGTCAGCAGCTCACCGTACTTTTCAAGCTCATCAAAACGGAACAGGGAGTTGATATTCCGTTCCGCCTGGCCGGCGATTTCGGTTTTCAACAGTTCCTGCTGGGAATTCAGATACTCTTTATAGACCGAGCGGGCCATGGAGTAAAGGGCCAAATCGGGAAGTCGGGCCCGGGTAATTACACAGGAGAGGTTTTCAATATCCGGAAATTCCCGGAGTATTTCCCCCTCCAGCCGGGATGCGGCAGGGCTTTTCAGGATCCCCTCCAGGGCGTTTTCCTCGGCAGAATAAGCTTCAAGCCGCTGCATGGCAAAGGCTTCAATATTCCGGCCCAGTTCCTTTTCATAGACTTCCAGAGACTCCTGGTCCGTGAGTCCCCGTTCCTGCACCAGGGATGGCAGGGAAGCGGCCTTAATGGTAAAGGAAAGGGTCCCACTAATCTCATAGGAAAAATCAGCCCCAAGCCCCGCCGCTGCCGCATAGGTTTCCCCCTGAGGGAGGCTCCCGGTCAGAGCCAGTTCCCGGGTAACCGGAGCTGGCTTAAAAACCAGGGTTACCGCATTAGTGGGGATGAGCTTATACCATATCCACCGGAATTCCCCTTCCCGGATCGGAGCAGCGTCTACCCCGTGGGTTTTCGAACGCAAAACCCCGTAGGAACCGGGAGCCACAGGAAGCTGAGCCCATCCGAAAAAAAAGGCCGCCCCCGCAAGAATCAATAGTAAAAAAAAGCCAATTATTTTCTTCATGGCGCCATCCTGATCTATATATTAATATAGTAATATGATAAGCTGAAAACAAGCTTTCTAGCAATCCATCGGAGGAGCCTAAAAGGGATGCCCCCTTCCCGACCTTCAAAAAAAACCATCATCGCCATACTGGTAAAACGGACGACCCTTTTTTTCTTTCTGCTCTGCATATTGGCGGTGTACCTTTATGTAATCGGAACGGCCCAAGAATTTATGGATGGGACCCAGCTATTACTCCTCCGGGCTTCGGTGATCCTGGGCCTATCCCTGGGGATGGCTTCAATTTATGGCATTGCTCTGAATATCTGGCTTATTTTCCACCACAAAAAATACCGTTTTTTAGGGAGTACAGGGCTGTATATAGCCCTTGCGCTATTTGGCCTTGCTGCGGCGACCGCCGCAGCCTTCATCATCGTATTATCAGGCGGAAACAGGGTATGAGCAGGGAAAAACGACTTTTCGCACTTAGGGGGGCGACCCAATGTGTTAACCAAGGGGATGATATTGTCGCCCAGGTCGGGGCTCTTTATGAAGGACTGCTTTCGGAGAACAAGTTACAGGAACAGGACATCGTTTCCATCATTTTTTCCGTAACCCCGGATTTGGACGCCAAAAACCCGGCGGCAGCCCTGCGCCAGGGTGGCAGGGCAGGGGATCTTGCCCTTTTTGCCCTCCAGGAAGCCGCTGCCCTAAACAGCCTGGAAAGAACTATTCGGGTTATGATCCACTGCTACCTGGATGAGGGTTCCACCCCCCGGCATGTTTACCGAAACGGCGCGGAAGCCCTGAGACCGGATAGGATAAAGTAAATTCTATTGACAAGATTCTGAGATTTATATATATTTTTTTAACCCATTAGGGTAATATCTGTCTCCTTCGTCTAGTGGTTAGGACATCGGGTTTTCATCCCGACAACGGGGGTTCAATTCCCCCAGGAGATGTATTAAAAAGCAGCCATTAGGCTGCTTTTTAAGTTTACAAGGAATGTACTGGGGGGAATTGAAGGGTTCAAGAGGCCATGGAGGGCCCTGTCAGGGCTGAACCCAGGGTATGTCGCCTTGCTACAAAAAAATTGCTTGACATGATATATAGAAATAACGAATATAAAAGATAATGAAAAGCAAATTTTATAAAAAAAGTAATAAAGCCGCCCTTTGGGGGTTCTTATTTCTTCTCCTGTTTTTCCCCTTAGCATGTAAAAGTGCTCCCCCAGCAGTCTCCGGAAGCCGTTCCGTCACCGGGGCCTTGCGGGGTTATGAAACCATCGTTGCAGAAAATACCCTGTCCCTTTACCCTGAAATGGTGGGGAAAAGTCCCGGCATGGTGATCCGGCTCTCCATGCTGGATGTTCCGGAACAGGAAAGCGTTAACAAGTTCATCCCCGATGCCCTTTACCAGGGGAAAAGCCTAATTGAATATGCCGACGAGAAAATACATTCCTACGATACCAAGTATATTGCAATGCGCGATGTGGCCGCGAAATTTCCTGATATGTCCAATGATGTTCTGAACTGGCATTACAGCGAGGTCTACACCTTGGATGCGGGAACCCCGAAACTGGCGGTGGTAAGCCTGGATAAGGAATACTATACCGGCGGTGCCCACGGCATGAAGCAGAAAGATTATTTTGTCTTTGATCTGGAAGAAAAACGGCAGCTTGCGCTGAAGGATGTCATCAGGGGAGAAACCTTTGACCAACTGGACGATCATGTAGAGGCCGCCCTCCGGACGCTTATGGAAATACCTGACTGGATACCCCTTACCGAACGGGGATTCTTCGATAATTCGATAGAAAAGATGGAAGACTTTTTTCTGAATCCCCAGGGCCTGGGTTTTCAATGGGACCCCTACGAAATTGCCCCCTACGTGATGGGTACCCTGGAGGTAGTAATTCCCTACAAGGATATAGAAGAGCTCTTTACCCCCCGGGGCCTGGTCCTGGTGGCGGAACTCCGCCGTTAAATAAGCCATGACGCCTTCAACCTGGTTCCCTGAAGCCCCGGCGGTGCTGGCGGAAACCAGGTCATTTATTGTTATCTGTAAACCCCCGTTCATGCACTCGGCGCCCCTGAAAGACAGCCCCGGGAATACCCTCTTGGACTGGTGCGCCGGCCTCTACCCGGAGGTCCGCCTTCCCGGAAAACCCGGCGAAGTTACCTGGGAGGGGGGGCTGCTCCACCGGCTTGACTTTGAAACCCATGGTCTGGTCCTCATTGCCCGGACCGCGGAAGCCCTGGCAGCCCTGAAGGAACAGCAGGCGAGGGGAACTTTTGCCAAAGAATACGGCGCCCTGAGCGCCCCTTTTCCCCCGCCTCCCTTGCCGGGCTTTCCTGAACGGCCGGAAATACCCACGCCCCCTTTCGCCGTGGAAAGCGCCTTCCGCCCCTATGGCCCGGGAAGAGCCGCCGTACGGCCTATCGTGTCCGGCGGCGGCATAACCCGTCAAAAGCCGCGCCCCAAGCCTGCCCTGGACCAGGGCGCCCCCTACAGGACCGAGGTCCTGGAAATGAATGAAACAAGCTGCCTGGTCGGGGAAGTCGGGGCCGGGAAAAGGGCCCTGTACTTCAGGCTGCGTATAACCAGGGGTTTCCGCCATCAGATACGCTGCCACCTTGCCTGGCTAGGCTATCCCATTCTCAATGATCGGCTTTACGGCTCCTTGCCCGCCAAGGGGGTTGAAACTGGCGTCGGCCAGGCCGGCCCGGAAGGCTATTTAGCCCTGAGGGCCCAGGGCATTAGCTTTCTGGACCCCCTTTCCGGGGAACCCTGCTCCTACACTTTACCGCCCCTTTACCAGACTTAATATTGAAAAAAGAAACTCCATAGGCTACCATGGACCCATGAATGTTGAGAAACTCCTATCATGGAAGGGCGCCGGGCCTGGGCCGCTTATTTATTTCATCGGCATCAAGGGTACGGGTATGTGCGCCCTGGCTGAACTGCTCCATAATTCCGGATTCTCTATTTCCGGTTCGGACCGGGACGAGGTTTTCTACACCGACGGTATCCTTAAAGAACTGGGCATACCCTATGTTGAATCCTTTGCCCCGGAGCATGTACCCGCCAAGGCGGATCTGGTAATCTATTCCGCCGCCTATTCAGCGGAGACTAACAGTGAAATTGCGGAGGCGAAAAAGCAGGGCCTCCCGGTGTTGAAATACACCGACGCCCTGGGGGTCTATTCGGCGGGCTTTGATTCCGCAGGCATAGCCGGGGTCCACGGAAAGACCACTACCACCGCCATGGCAGGTACCCTGATCCGGGGTGCGGGGCTTCCTGCGCGGATCCTGGCAGGCAGCGCCGTAGCCGGTTTTGGCGGGCGTTCCACCCTCATCCTGGGGGACAAGTACTTTGTGGCGGAAACCTGCGAATACCGCCGGCACTTCCTGTCCTTCCACCCCCACCGTATCATCCTGACCAGCGTGGAAAGCGACCATCAGGATTACTACCCCACCTATGAATCTATCCGAGACGCTTTTATTGAATACGCCAAACTGCTTCCGGTTAACGGTGAATTGATTTACTGCGCCGACGATCCAGGAGCCTGTGAAGTTGCAAACTCGATTAACAAGGGAAGAGTAAAACTAATCCCCTACGGATTCACCGCTTCGGGGAATTTCAAAATAGTTTCGTACAAGGCCGAAGCGGAACGTTCGGTGATGCGGATCGCCGCTTTCCCCGGGGAACTGCGGCTGCGGGTCCCGGGGCGGCACTGCGCCCTGGACGCCGCAGCCGCCCTGGCCCTGACAGATTCCCTGGTAAGGGCCGAGTCCGGTTCCTGGACCGCGGAAGCCCAGGAAGGGGTGCGAAAAGCCCTGGAGGATTTTCGCGGAAGCCGGCGGCGCTCGGAAGTAATCGGAGAAGCTGGAGGCATACTCTTCATGGACGACTACGGCCATCACCCCACAGCTATAAAGACCACTCTGGAAGGGCTCAGGGAATTTTATCCCCGCCGCCGTCTTGTCCTCAGTTTTATGTCCCACACCTATACCAGAACTGCCGCCCTGCTGGATGAATTCGCCGCTTCCCTTGAAAAGGCGGATCTTGTGGTGCTGCACAAAATCTACGGCTCCGCAAGGGAAGCCTACCAGGGTGGGGTTAATGGCAAAACCCTCTACGAAAAAACTAAGGCCCTGAGGAAGGGCGTATATTATGAAGAGGAACCCCTGGGCGCAGTAGAATTGCTGAAGGGTTTACTCAAGCCAGGTGATCTTCTCCTCACCATGGGCGCCGGGGATAACTGGAAATTGGGCAAAGCCCTGTTTGATCACTACAGCCAAGAGGCGCCCCGGTGAAAAGTATGACCGGCTATGCATACGAAGAACTGCGGGATGAAGAGATCTCCCTTTCCGTGGAGATCAAGGGGTATAACAGCCGCTATCTGGATCTTTTTGTTTACCTTCCCCCCTTCCTCTCCTCCCTGGAACCGGAGATTCGCGACTACCTGAGTTCCCGTTTCAGCCGTGGAAAGGTGGAGGCAGGCATACGGGTCAAGGAACGGAATTCGGACATTTACCTATCGGTAAACCAAAAAGCCGCCAAGGTTTACTATGAAGCGGTAGCCGGCTTGGCTAAAGAACTGGGCATCCGGGAAACCCCTTCACTTTCCCTGCTCCTGGGCATGGAAGGGGTGCTGGAAATTGAAAAAAACCGGGACGACAACCGCTACCGGAAACTCATTGAGCCACTGCTGAAAAACGCAGCGGACAAATTTGAGGCGGAACGTATCAGGGAGGGTAAACACACCGAGGATGATATACTCTCCCACATCACGGTCCTGGAAGAGGCGGCCAAGACCGTAGCTTCCCATGCCCCGGCCATGGAAGCGTCGATTCAGAAAAACCTTAAGGATCGTTTTGCCGAACTTTTGGGAGACCGTATCGACGAAAACCGCATCCTCGCAGAAACCGCAGTATTACTGATGAAGTACACTATTTCTGAGGAACTCTCCCGGCTATCCTCCCACCTGGCAGAATTCCGGGCGGAAACAAAACGCAACCCCAGCCCGGGAAAAAAGCTCGACTTCCTCTGTCAGGAGATAAACCGTGAAATTAATACCATAGGTTCCAAGACCCCCCTGCTGGAGGTAAGCCGGGCGGTGGTGGAGATGAAAGATACCCTGGAAAATATCAGGGAGCAGTTAAGGAATATTGAATGAAAAAAGACATACGTATCGCCATTTCAGGAAAAAGCGGCTGCGGGAATACCACTATCAGCAGAATGGTTTCAGACACTCTGGGCCTCAGGTTCATCAATTTTACCTTCCGCAGCCTGGCTGAAGAAAAGGGCATGAGCCTGAAGGAAGTGCTCGATCAGGCGGCAAAGGACGATTCCTGGGACAGGGAGGTTGACAGCCGCCAGCTAAGCCTGGCAAGGGGGGAGGGCGGCTGCGTGCTCGGTTCCCGGCTTGCGATCTGGATGCTCAAAGAAGCAGACCTCATGGTATACCTTAAGGCCAAGCCTGAAACACGGGCCAGCCGTATCGTGAAGCGCGAAGGAGGCTCTATAGAATCAGTGGCGGCCTTTACTGCGGAACGGGACAGGCAGGACCGGGAGCGGTATATCAGAATTTATAACATCGATAATGATGATTACAGCTTTGCTGATCTTATTATCGATACGGATACTGTGGATCCCCGGACAATTGCGGACCTGATTGTCTCCAAGGTAACAGAAAAATTATCCTGATATGGATACCGGGGAATTCAGGGCCATTATCTATGACAACTACGAAAAGTCGGGAAGATCTTTCCCCTGGCGGAAGAAAACCGGTCCCTGGGGGGTGCTGGTTTCGGAGTTCATGCTTCAGCAGACCCAAACCGAACGGGTTATCCCCTACTGGAACCGGTGGATGCAGCTCTGGCCCAAGCCTGCAGACCTGGCCAAGGCGACCCTGGAAGAAGTTCTCCGTGAATGGAGCGGCCTGGGCTACAACCGCCGGGCCCGGTTCCTGAAAGAATGCGGCAGGGTCATCGCTGAGGAGCACAATGGCAGGGTGCCAAAGACCCCGGAAAAACTCCTCCCTCTGCCTGGCATAGGTGCCTACACCGCCGGGGCCATTGCATGTTTTGCCTATAATTACCCTGCGGTCTTTATCGAAACCAATATCCGCGCCTCGGTGCTTCACTTTTATTTCCAGGACCGCCGTGACGTAAAAGACGCGGAAATTTTTCCCATTCTCGACGAAGCCATGGACCGGGAAAACCCCCGGAAATGGTACTATGCCCTGATGGACTACGGCGCGGCCCTGAAAAAAATCACCCCCAATCCGAACCGCCGCAGCGCCCACTATACCAAGCAAAGCCCCTTTGAAGGATCCTTCCGGCAAATTCGCGGCCGGATTATTCGCTCCCTGGTTTCAAAAGGCCCGGCATCGGCGGAGGAACTGGCCTCCCGGACCGGGACAGAAACCCCGGATATCTACAAGGCCCTGGAGGCGCTCAAAAACGAGTCCATGGTAGCTGAAGCGGAAGGTGTTTACCGGATTGGCAATGTGTAAGCGGAGCCGGGTATGTAGATAGCGGGGTTTAGAAAATCCGTAGCTTGACAGGGAATGTGGCTTTTCAGTAAAATAACTGCAGTTGATATATTTATTTGCGGATGTCGTATAACGGCTATTACCCTAGCCTTCCAAGCTCGAGACGAGGGTTCGACTCCCTTCATCCGCTTTTGCAGTCAAAAAGGCCAGGATTTCCTGGCCTTTTTGTTTTAGCTTCCTGCAATATTATCAATAAGCCAGCCTAAAATGACCTCGATTCGCTTCCGAATCGCCGATGGTATGTTTATCCTGCCTGCGATAAAATCGGAAACCTCAGCCACGGCCACGCTGTAAACCAGCACTCCCTCGGTAAGAGGTTCAACGTAGAACTGGGCGTTGAATTTTTTTTCCTTAATAACCGGGATAATTCCGTATGAAAGGGATTTGAAATTTGAAAGGCCGTAAAGCAGCCCGTATTCTTCGACGCTAATATCCGCCTGGTAATAGGAATTACCGAAATTAATATCCTTAAGGCATACATATATCCTGTCCGACCGGGGCAGGGTATATGTGGCGGCGGGGTCAGGTATGGCCCTGGTTCTTTTGGGGCTTTCCACACGGGTGGAATCCTCAAAAAGGGGAACATTTTCATCCCGTGTGAAAGAATGATACAGCCGGCCCTTCAAATCCCGCACCTTACCCATGGCATTGTATATGTCTAGCAGTTCCACCGGCTTATCCAGATAGGGTATCACTGTCAGGGATTCCACCAGACAGCTGGGACGCAGATCCGCCGTCATCAGGCCGGATACTTTAATGCCTATTTCCCCGGCGGGCTGCATATACAAATTAGAATCTTTTTCCCGGGCCTCGGTTAGCACCCCGGTTAAAATCTGCTCCCTTCTCTCCTGGTTCATGTGGGGAAAAAGATCCTCCAGGGAGCGGCCTTGGGCAAATACAATCGACCCTGCAAAGAACAGGAGAAGTGCTGTTACTTTTATTCTCACCACTTAATAAGCTCCCTTGCCCTTCAGAACAACCCCGACAGTTTTATAGAGTATCCAAAGATCGAGCCACACGGACCAGCTTTGCAAATAATAGGTATCAAAAGCTACCCGCTCGCCATAATTTGTATCCGAACGGCCTGAAACCTGCCAAAGTCCGGTAAGTCCCGGTTTTACAGAAAAAATACGGTTATAATCCTCTCCGTATCTTTCAACCTCATCATCCACCACCGGCCGGGGCCCTACCAGGCTCATTTCTCCCCTGAGGATATTGATAATCTGGGGGAATTCGTCAAAGCTGGTACGCCGTAAAAATCTTCCGATACCGGTAACCCGGGGATCGTCCTTTAGTTTATGATTCGCTTCCCACTCCTCCCGTATCCTTGGATTGGATTCCAGCATGAGTTCCAGCTGTTCCTTAGCATCCACCACCATGGACCGGAATTTATAGGCCTTAAAATGCTTACCGTTCCGCCCAAGCCTGGTATGCCCGTACAGAACCGGACCCGGAGAAGTAAGCTTTATCAGTAACGCAATGAAGAGCAGGAAGGGCAGGATAATAATTCCGCCGATGATGACAATACCCAGATCAATTAACCGTTTTATTCCTAAGTTCCAGAACATTTTCAGCCGTTGGCTGGAGGCGAAGCCCAGGATACCGTCAAAATCACGAACAGCCATCCATATATTGGTAACCCCAAAAAAATCGGGGATCAGTACATTGTACCGGAATGCGGAGATGGAATAATTCAGAAGATGGGCCAGTCTGTCACGATCCGCTTTTGGCATGGCCACTATGGCCATTTTGATATTATACCGTTTTACCAATTCAGCCCCGATACTGGTATCGTGAATAATGGGAACACCTTGGTAATCATTCCCTGTGGAGGGATCGTCATCCAGAATCAGCACCGGCAGATACCCTATCCGGTGCTTCAGGCAGCGGTCCACAACCATCTGTCCAGTATCCTCCCCACCGAAAACCACTGCCGGTATGCCCCCTAGGTTTGTTTTCTGCAAAAAAACGCGCATACCCGAGCGGCATATCAGAAGAATAATGGTAGAAAAAACAAAACTGACAATGAAGGCCACGGAAATAGCGTCAAATTCCTGATCTTCTATGTACCGAGAAAAAATAATGCCCCCATGGGCCATAAGCGAGCTAATGGTAAAATTTTTCAGCTCCTCCGCAGGGGCCAGGAAAACCCCGGGATACAACTGGGATACATAAAAAATTATGATAAACACCGGAAGGTAAGGCCAATAGGTGATAAAGGATTTGAAGTTTATGGCACTCATATTGTAGAGGTTGACCATAAAAAAGCCTGCCCCAAAGGAGAGCATGACCCCGAAAAGATCCGCGATAATCATCATAGTAGTGGTAAGGGCGGAACTGGTGCGCCGGTATCTAGTTCGGTACCAGACATCGAAATCATTTAAGGTCATGGTTATAGCATGGGGGATTATTGAATATTTTTCAAGATTCAAAAAACCGCCTAAGTTGACAAAAACCATCTTTTTATGTGATACTTTTTTGAATGGCAGCACCGGGGTACAGATTCAGGATTTACCGTGTCTTCCTCATTTGCGCTTTTTTTATCGGTTTTTTCCGCTTGGAAGCCCTTCCTTTTACGGTAATTTCCCCGGGGGATCCGGTGCTGGAGGATCTGCGCTTCCTGGTCCGGGAATCGGGCCTGAGTTTCCGCTCCTTTACCCCCCCCCTGTCCCGGGACGAGGTACAGCAAATACTGGAAGATATTGATGAAGGCGCCCTTTCGGACGCCTCCAGGGAAGCCTGGCGGAGGGTACAGGACGCATTGGCTCCCCCTCTGCTGTATCAAAATGGGGTTTTCGGCTTGTCGGCTCATATCCGGGCAAACCCTGAGATCCATATACGGACCAATAACGACATCCCCTTTTCCCGGGGTGACACCGAAGCCCCGCAATTTTTAGTCCTGCCTCTGAATTTTTACTTTGCCGATACGGTTCAGCTTGTGGTGGAACCCCTGATCACCGCCGACCCTACCTATTACACTGAAAAAGACGCCTACTGGGGCAGCAATGTGGTCTATGATCCGGACCGTTTCGATATGAATATGCCCCTGCGGGCTTTTATCGCCGCCGGAGGCCCCTGGTGGAATTTCCAGCTTGGCCGGGACCGGGTTTCCTATGGGGTAGGGCATACGGGCAACCTGGCCATCTCGGATAACCCGGATTACTACGATTTTGCACGGCTCTCCTTTTTTTCAAAGAATTTCAAATACTCCCTGTTCATGAGCCAGCTCCCCATGAATATTACGGAACTCATAGGCCCGGCCAGAACAAGCCCCCCGTTTTATGACCCTGACACGGATCTTCAAAGAACTACGAATCGGTACATGTACATGCACCGGGTGGACGCCCGGCTTTTTAAGCGGCTTTCCATAGGGTTAAGTGAGGGTATCATGGCCGGTGACGGCCCCCCGGAAATACGTTTTATGAATCCCTTTGTGTTGTTCCATTCACTGTTTGCCTGGAACGATTATGACCAGTGGGGGGATAAATATGCAAAAAATGCTATTCCTGATGGTGAAACAAACGAAAAATTCGGTGATATGGTGGGTTCCATCATGTCCCTGGATATCGAATGGGCCATCATCCCCTCCCTGGCCCTGTACGGGCAGTTCGTGATGAACGAATTCGCCAGTTCCTTTGAAACGGGACACCAAAACCCTCCGGACGGACTGGGTTTCCTTGCAGGAGTGGAGCATGCCCGCTCTTTCAAAGGCTGGAGAGCCCTTATATATGGGGAATTTGTGTATACCGAACCCTATGTCTATACCTTGTCCACCCCTTTTTCCAGTTTTATCTGGATGCGGAAGCTTTCGGATAACACAGAAACCAAAAAACTACGCTACCTTTGGATAGGCCACCCCGAAGGCCGGGATGCCATACTCTTTGCTCTGGGCGCAGGCCTGTCCAGGGGGAATCTGGGCTTCTCCCTGGATCTATCCTTTATCAATAAGGGCGAACATGGTATACTCTGGGACTGGGTAAAAACCCAGGAAGCCCGGGAAGAAGGCGTCCTCTCCGGCAGAGTGGAGCATAAACTTGCCGGAGGCTTTGAAACGGTATGGAAACCTATTTCCCTGCTTACCCTGTCGGGGTATATTGGAGGGGCCGTGGTTCTTGACGCGGATCATGTTAAGGGGCGGGATGAGTATGGCTTGGAATTTATCTTTTCCGCCGCCTTTAGTTATTAAATTTTCCCCTGGAAGGATGTGATATGAGCAGACGCGTACAGCTTGTTTTGGTTTGTTTTACCCTGGTATTGACCATGCCCCTTATGGCCCAGACCCACGTGTCACTGCCCCTGGGGGATCCGGTATATCATATTCTTGAAGTAGCTGAACTACGGGGGCTCTGCGATCCCCTGCCGAAGGCAAAACCCTATTCCCGCTCTGTGGCGATTTCTGCGGCGGAAAAAATTTTGAGTTCCCGCTCCAGCCTCCGTTTCGGCGGGTTGAGCGACAAGGAATATCAGCTGCTGGAGAAATTTCTGGAACCCTACGGGAAAGCAGATGCGGGATTTGACAGGTGGAAGGGGACTTATCGTTTTGAGAATGCAGCGGAGGGCAAAATACACCTTTCGGCAGAAATGGGGGCGAAAAACGAGACCTCCGTTTCAGGGGCCTACTATTTTCAACAAGACGAGGCGGTTTTTGGGGAAGAGTGGTGGTTTACCCCTTATGTTGTAGGGGATTTAGGCAATTTTTTCTCATGGGGATTTATTCTTAACGGGGGGATCCTGTATTCTCCCCGGGAACAGGTTGGTATTTTTCAAACCTATCATTCTGAATTTGGCGAAGGGCATGATAATTATATTAACCGGGAAATGATCGCCTACAGCCAGCCCCTGGCTCACTTCCCCTACAGCTATCAGAAACGCTGGGACGGATTTGTCTGGAACTACAGGGACATTTCCAATAGCGGGCAGCTGGGATGGCCCGAGGGTCTCTGCATTGGATACTCCATGCTGCCTGAAATAGGAGGCTCCCTCTTTGATGGTATTTTTACCATGCGGGGAGGGCGTATGTTCCGTGAATGGGGCGCCATGAGCGAAGGCAGCAGCCTGATATTAAACCAGTCCGCCCAGCCATTCCTCGGGCTGGAAGCGACAGTAAGCCCCTTTAAATGGCTTGGCTTCTCAACCATTACCGGGATTCTGGAATATTATGATGAAGCGGGCATTATCGATTCCCCATCCACCAATCAAAACGCCTTTTCTCTCTCTATGGTGGAAATAAATTATAAAAACTATTTCCACTTTGATTTTGGCAGCGCCGCTGTATGGCCCAAACGTTTTGAGCTGGGCTATATATTCCCCTTGACCAGTAACTTTTTTTACCAGAATAATATCGGTGATTTTGATAATATGTCACTGTTCTTTGATATTAAGGGACAATACCCAGGACTTGCCAACCTTTGGCTTTCCTTCTACCTGGATGAAATAAACCCGGAACTTGATATATTCGAAATGGACCGGTCTATGTTTGCTTTCCAGGTAGGTTCAACCGCACAGATACCCTTGTTGCCTTTCGCTTCCATAACCCTCAGTTATACTAAGGTCGAACCCTATTGCTATACCCATACAAGGCAGATACTCCCCTGGTATGGTGAAAATTTAATGGAACAGGCCTACACCAACAACGGGGAGGGGCTTGGTTACTATTTACCCCCTAACTCTGATGAAATCCTAGTCCGCTTTAAAACTCTGTTAAGCGCTTATACTACTGCGCATTTCCAGTACCAGATGATTCGCCACGGGGCTGAATACGGAAGCGCCGCTGTGGACGGCAGCTCTTACCTGTCTGAACTGGATCCCAGCGGCCGGAGTACCAAAGCCATACTCAGAAAAGATTTTCTGCATGATGGCGCATATCAGTGGATGCACATCATCAAGGCAGGCGCAGAACATTCTATATCCAGCGATGACGGTAAAAGAACCCCCTTACAGGTTTTCTTTGAAGCCGGTGTCGTACTCTCTTACTTCACCAAGGGGAATGGCAATTCTCTTTCAATAATAGATACCGATGAGTACCCAAAATCAAACGGGCTTCTTCTCACGGTGGGATTCAAAATATACCCCTAGACTATACCCGTTCTTGTTCTTCGATAATTTTTCTGATCCCGGAAACAAACGCTTCCCGGGAAAAACGCTGCACATGTTCGGTAAACACCTTCCGGTCAGAGAAGTACTCTTCGCAGGATTCAAACCTGTCCATTGCTTCTATCAGGGAATCGGTACTCTGTTCATCAAAAAAAAGCCCTGTCCCGTTTTCCTTTACCGTATCCAGAACTCCCCCCTTGCGGAAGGCAATTACCGGGCACCCTGCGGCGTTTGCCTCCACAGGAACAATGCCAAAATCTTCGATACCCGGAAAAAGCAGAGCCTTAGCCCGGGAGTAGAGCCCCCTAATTTCTTCATCAGAAACCCTCCCGGTAAAAGTGACAAGCTTTGACTTTTTATATTTCCCTGTATCCCGGCTCTTTGCACCTGCCCCTGCCACCACGAGCTTTCTCCCTGACCGTACACAAGCCTCAATGGCAATATCCGCCCGTTTATACCCCGTAAGCTGACCAAAAAAAAGGTAGAAATCCTCCGGTTTCCGTTCCAGGGTAAGATATTTTTCAATAGCCACCGGCGGGTAGACCACCGCAGCTTTCCTGTTATAGTAACGTTCAATACGTTTTGCTACATAGGATGAATTGGCAATAAAGCGGTCAACCAGATTGGCAGAACTTACATCCCAGAGGCGCAGGGCCGGTATAAGTTTGCTCATAAAAAATCTGACCAAAGGGTTCGCCCCACGAAAATATCCGTGGTACATATCCCAGAGGTACCGCATGGGGCTGTGGCAGTAACAGATATGATAGGCGTCTGGATTCGGAACCACCCCCTTTGCAGGTCCCGATTCACTTGAAATAATCAAATCATAATCCTGAAGATCAAATTCCATAAGAGCTTTAGGCATCAGGGGCATATATTTCTGGTACAGTTTCTTTGCAAAGGGCAGTTTATTTATGGAGGAAGTGTACACCGGATGGGAATTAATGACGTCCGATACAGTGGCCCGGTCATAGACGTGGGTAAAAATATCCGCCTGAGGAAACATCTCCAGGAGGACTTCCAGTACTTTCTCGCCTCCGCGCATATTAACAAGCCAGTAGTGTACAATGGCAACTTTCATGGGTTATCCTTAAGGCTGTATCTGAACGGCGGCCCAGTTTTTTGAGTCAAAAATATTGTCATGAACATAGAGCCATTCATCTTTTTTTATATTAAATTTATATTTTCCATGATTGCCGATATTAAACAGCCCCGACGTGGAAATAAATGCTCCATCAGCTTTATTACTTTTCAGCGGAACTAAAGTAAACGGATTAACAGGCGAATCTATAATTCCATTGATTGCCAACAATCCAGAATCCGCATTGGTCATAAAAGAATTATCGATTGTAATATCTTCCCCGGTGGAATCAAAATCCTTGACTAATAATAACGGATTATAAAGTTGAACGCAATCCCCATTCGGCAATGTAATATTATTTGGAAATTTACTAAATATACCATATCCATGATCTGAAACAATAATTATCCTGGTATTATTATAAATTTTATTTTCCTGTAAAAAATCAAACCATTTACCCAAGGCAATAACAGAAGAGGCATTAACATGATAATCGTCTTCTTCTGCAAATGGACCGGTGCCCAAGGTGCTTATAAATGTTGATGGCTTATAATCAGGTAGTTGTAAAAAACTTGGGTAATGGGTAGTATCATTTATCATCATGTTGAAATAATTTTTGCTATCGTTGATTGAAGTAAGTTCAGGTAAAATATCTAAAGCAGAATAATTATCAATTAATGAATTACTCATATAAATTGTTTCAGAGTTAGCCAGCCATTTTCCATGATCGTATATAAATATTCTGAAAAAGAGCGGTGAAATTTTAAAAAACGAAAAACGGATTAAGTTTTTTTTAAGTACAGCAGCGACAGAAATCGTTTCTTTGTTTTCATTCTTGCTTTTCCAATAATCAGAATATTTACCAATAATGTTTTCTGCATGAATATCTGGATATTTATCAAAAATACTCAAATCCGGAGTCCAACTATAATTTGCAAAGGAAGGATCGGTTACGGTAACCTTAAAATTTTTTTCAGAAAATATTTTGGGCAATAAAAGAATCGCTTGATTATGTTTTTCAACCAATGATTCTGTATTTCTTTTCTGCATTTCAAGTGGTGTATATTCATACCCGCCAAAAACAGGAGGAGAGCCAAAAAGTGTAATCGAGCCGAAGGAAACACAATTAGGATACCAAGTAAACCCGCTGAAAGATTTTTTAAGTTCCGGTTTTTCCTGAAAAATATAAGGCAAATAACCGCTTATAGCTCTGTCAAGCATAATTAGCAGTACATTTTTACCTTCCTGTGAAAATTGGTATACAGGAACAACCTCATTATTTATAGGTACAATAGTTCTATGGTTTGAAAAATCCATATAATCGGAATAAATCCTGAATATATTGATAATTCCAAAGCCAATTAGGGAAATAAGAAATACTGCTTGTATTGAATAGATAATCTTTTTATTATTATAAATAAGCAATAATAATATTATTAAGGAAACAAATAGTATTACCGCAGCATTAATTATACTGCTTATGAGGCTTATTTCAAATGTCATAAAAAATATCACCATATTATTCATAGCGCCATAATTTCCGGGAAAAATAAATGTATTGATTACAGCGATGATGCATGCTATTAATAATAAAGATGTTAATATAATTTTACTCTTTTTGTTGGATAAATAATAAATACATATAGGCCAAAAAAGGAATATTCCCGCCGATTGTGTCATGGTGGTTAATAAAAAAGGGAGAGGGGAATTGTAGGATTCTAGAAAACAAAATTCCTGAACTGAGGAAATAATGAGTAGGCTGGGAATTACCAGCCCGGCAAGAAGAAAAAGAATCGTACATGTTAAAATGAAGGTAATATCGTTATATACGGAAGAGGTGTTTTTTATTTGAACAGATTCTATGTTTTTTTTAATATATTCCAATATTTTTAATATTGAAGGTATAAAATAAAAAACAGAACATAATAATGCAGAAAATATGCGTTTATGCAGAAGGCCCGTATGAAAAAATAGAATATAAATAATTAATGGAACTATACATAAACAGATAAAACGATATATAAGTAATTTTATATTTTTTTTATGGCTAAGACAGTGTTTTAACAAGGAAAAAATATTGTTCATAGTCCAATAGAGAACCAGCCCTGCGGGAGAATTATATAGTAAAAAAAGAAAAATGAGAGACATGGCATAAAGCTGAATTCTTTCATTTTTTGCCGATCTTTTGGCATATACCGTGCCAGATATGCAATTTATAATAGTCATGATAATCGGCATTATATTTATTGCAATTCCGGAAACAGTGATAATATTATCCGGTTTACCCAAATCCTTGATAAATAAAAATGAAACATTCTGTATGTATGCCAGATGAGATATATATGAATATGCTGCAATAAAAAAAGGAATCTGTATAAGTAATCCAAAAACATTGCGCATTGAGTATACCGGGTGATAATGGTTTTGCCTGTAATATGTTGACAATACCATAAATCTTTCATCACCCTTAAATACCTTTTTTATTTTATCTATCTTGGGTTTCATCCGTTTTTGTATTTCAGATTCGGCATGTTGATGTTTTTCAGCAATCAAGTACAAAGGCAGGGTACATATACTTACCGTAAGGCTTACTCCCAGAAGGGATATTCCATGATTATCAAATATTCTATATACAAAAAGATAACATAATTCAATAAGCTGAATAATAGGGAAAATAATAATGGTATACAGAATGTTTAACATATTTTCATCATCTATGGAAGTGTAAGAGCTTCCCAATTTTCGGGAACAAAGATATTATCCTTAATGTGCATCCATTGGTTATTGGCAATTTTAAGTTTATTTTTATAATGATTACGGCTACTCAGAGCCGGGATGGTTGTAATAACTACGCCATCCTCTTTATTGCTTTTTAAAGGAAGGCCTGTATAAATATTAACTGGATTATCAAAAAGATTATTCATGAGAAGTAAAGGAACGTCAGCGTTAGTCATAAAAGTATTATCAATAGTAAGTTCCTGTTCCTCGGAATTCTGGTGAAAATCCTTATAAAGCAGCAGGGCATTATAGCTTTCAATATTTCTTCCATCAGGAAGTATAAAACTCCCGGGTAAATTGACGGCAAGATTCGATCCGTGATCCGAAACTATTATTATTCTAGTATTATCATAAACATCATTATCTTTTAAATATTTAAACCATTTATCAAGAAGTATAAACGAGGCAATATTAGCATGATATTTTTCATCCTCTGCAAAAGGGCCTGAGCCCCGGTTGATAACATTATTGGCCGGAATATATTCCGGAGGCTGCAAAAATGCAGGATCATGTGGTAATTGGCAAAGAATCTCATTTAATGTTGGAGTGTCATTATCATTAATATTGGTAAGATATGATAAATAATCCAAAAAAGCATAATTATTAATTGTATCTATATTTAGGGCACCCCTTACTTTTGAAGTACCATCAAATTGGTTGGTAGTAAGCCATTCGCCGTCATCATAAATAAACAATCGGAAGAAAAGAGGAGATTCTTTAAAAAATGAAAACCGAATTAGGTTATTATTTAATAATTTCGTAAATGATAGTATAGTAACTTTTGGGTGTTTCTGAAGCCATTGGTTAGTATATTTGCTAATTATATTTTCAGCGTTAATTTTAGGGTAATTGGCAAATACACTAAGATTAGACTGAAGATAGTTGTCAAAAGGCGGATCATTTAAAGAAACCTGATATCCTGATTCCGAAAAAACACGGGGCAGCAACAGATAAGCTTCCTTTTGTTTTTCTACCAGAGTAATTGAATCCTTGTTATTTATTTCAATCGGTGTATATTCATAGCCACCGTATAATGGCGGTGCTCCAACCATGGTATGGTCAGCATAGGAAACACAATTTGGATACCATGTAAAATCTTTAAGAAATTGATAGAGTTCCGGTTTTTCGTCTAAAATATATGGAATATAACCGGAAACTGCCTTGTCAAGCATTATCAAAAGAACATTGTTACTATTTCTAGATAAGGAAAAGAGGGGCTGTATCATATTTGAGTCATTGTCTGCAAAATCCCGTTCCTTCAGAATGCTTGAAAAATCATTATTAATTCTAATAAAACTAAACAGGCTTAGCCCAAAAAGGGCCATTAAAACAACGATTTGTGCAGAAAGGAGAATAAATTTCTTCTTTGATTTAAATAAATAAATAACTATAATTGGTACAGCAATCAAAAGCAAGCCATTTATTATTGATAATTTATAATCAGAGTAAAAAGGTTTTGGATCTGAAAACAACATAGATACGGTAATAAAACCAAAATTTTCCTGAATAAGAAATGCATTTATCAAAGAACAAAAAGACAGACAAGTGAAAATAATTATAAACGGAGCGTTCGATTTTTTCCCAAAAAAGAAATAAAGGATGAGAGGCCATAATAAAAATAATCCGGCAGCTTGAATAGTTGTTTGTAAAATAAATGGAAACGGTGTTGTATAATTTTCAATAAAAGAAAAATCCTGTACGGAAGAAGCAATAAGCATTCCGGGTATGATAATACCAGTTAGGAAAAATAAAATAATAAGGGGCATTAGGATATAAACAATTGGATAATCATTGACATATTTTTCTTTATGTCTTATTTTTAGAATGTATTTGTCAAAAAGAGGCAAAAATAATATAAATGATAAAGCGATGCAAGCTAATCCCTTCTTTAAAATATTGCTGCTAACCTTAATAAATATAATGTATATGTCAATAAATATCGTAAAAATTATTAAAATGGCATATATAATTTTTCTTTTATTTTTTAATTTTTGAAAAATATTTTTTATTAATGAAAATATATTATTCAATGTCCAGTAAAGTACCAGAGCGGATGGTGAATTATACAATAAAACGAGAAAAATAAGCGCCATTACATAAAGCTGTATTTTTTCATTGTTTGAAAACCCTTTTGTATAAATTGCACCGGCAATACAATTTATAAGAGTCATAATAATGGGAAGCACATTTATGTATATAAATGTTGAGTTTACCATAAATTGTAACAGCCTGTCTGGTTTTCCTAAGTCTTTAATTAATAAGAATGAAATACCCTGGATGGCTGATAAATTGGAAAGATACGAATAGGCAGCGATAAAAAAAGGTATCTGGATCAGTAGGCTAAAGGTAGTCCGTAGTGCGAATACCGGATGGTAATTATTCTGCCGATAATAAGTTGAAAGAATTAGATACTGCTCATCTCCCTTATATACTGCCTTAATTCTGTCTATTTTTGGTTTAAGTTGTTTTTGAATGGTCCGTTCAGCCTGCTGGTGTTTTTCTGCAATAAAATACAGCGGTAGAGTACATATGCTTACAGCAAGGCTTACCCCCAAAATAGCTGTAACGTGATTATCAAAAACACGATAAGCAAATAGATAAACTAATTCAATAATTTGTATCAGTGGATATATTATAAGAGTATATAAAATAGTAAGCATTATTTCTCCGGAATATTATGGGACTGTAACAGCTTTCCAGTTTTTTGGATCAAATATATTATCCTGGACAAAAAGCCATTGATTATCCCTGATTTTATATTTATATTTTGAGTGATCCCTGCTGCTCAGGGAGTCTATTGTTGTAATGGTTACTCCGTTTTCTTTATTAGTTTTTAAAGGAATATTGGTAAAAGGATTTACCGGATTTGTTATTATATCTTTTGTCGCCAAGAGCGGGACATCTGCATTTATCATAAAGGAGTTATCAACTTGTAATGCCGTTCCCGTTCCTTTTGAATTAAAGTCTTTCACCATCAATAATGCCGTATATGATTCAAGGCATTTTCCATCCGGAAGAACGATATTATTTTCAAAATCATCAAAAATATTGCCCCCATGATCAGAAACTATAATGATCCTTGTATTATCATAAACTCCATTTTCTTTCAGATAAGTAAACCATTTTTCTAATAAAATAAAACTGGCAATATTACCATGATAAGTAACAGAATTGTTAAAATGACCATTGCCCTTATTTGTAACTCTTTGAGCAAGCTTATAGTCAGGGGCTTGTAAAAATGACGGATCATGAGTCAGCCCATTATAGATTATATTAAGGTTGTTTTCCTTTTTATTATTCAGTATTGTAAGTTCCTTTAAAAAATTAAGGCAGGCATAATAATCTATAGTAAAATCCGTTAAACTTCCGTTAAGCTTACTAAATTTATCCAATGATGTTGTAAGCCATTCTCCATCATCGTAAACAAAATATCTAAATATAAATGGGGTTATTTTAAAAAAAGAAAACCGTATGAGATTATTTTGTAAAACATTTGATATGGATAATCCGGTTACACCGGGATTCATCTGAAGTAGTGGTGTTGAGTATTTACCAATTATATTTTCAGCATGAACTTGAGGGAAATCCCTGAAAATGCTTAAATTTGATACTTGATTATTGTCAAAAGGAGGATCGGTTACTACTGTGGAGTAACCTAAATTTGCAAAAATAATAGGAAGTAATAAAAAGGCCTCCTTATGTTTTTCAATAATTGATACAGTGTCACGTTTGTTTATTTCCAGAGGCGCATATTCATAACCTCCGTATATGGGAGGAGCTCCTGCCAAGGTATGCCCGGCGAAGGAAATGCAGTTTGGATACCATGTGAAATCTGAAAATATTCCGAGCAAATTCGGATTTTCATCAAAAATATAGGGTATATATCCTGGTATAGCTTTATCAAGCATAATAAGAACCACATTTTTTCCGTTTTGGGAAAAAGAATATATTGGCTGGAATAATTCGAAGTCGCTATTTTGAGTGCTTTTTAGCTTTTGAAACTGGGAAAAATTATTTGATATGGTAATAATATTAAAAATGCTGAATATACTAAGCGCTAAAAGTGTTATATAATTAAATGATTTAATGACAGCCTTTTTTCTTGTGAATAGCATGGCAAAGGTTAATATAAGAATTAAAATAAGGATACCTATATTCCCCAAAAGAATTTTATAATTTGATGTAAATGGTTGAGGCTCGGAAAAAATAAGGGTAATTGTAAGAAATCCGAAATTATCCGGAATCAGGAAGGTATTAACTAAGGATGAGGCAAGGAAAAGTGTAATAAAAAAAGATAAAAAAATTCGGACTTTCCTGGAAAAAAGGAAATAAAGGCATATTGGCCAGAAAAGAAATATACCCGCAGCTTGAACTGTTGTATAAAATAAAAAAGGGAATGGGGTCGTACGGGATTCAATAAATGAAAATTCACCTACGGCAGATGCAATAAGTGAACCCGGTATAACTACCCCGGAAAGTAAAAAAAGAGAGATCGCGGAAATAAAGAAAGTTTGGCTCCAGGGGTTTTCTATTTCCGCAGAAATAAAAAAAGGTTTTATTTTTTGTTTGAAATAATTATATAACTTTGTCAAATAGGGAATAAAGAAAACCATAGAAAACACAACGCAAAGCATGAGCCGTTTTATAATATATCCTGAATGTAAAATTAATAAATACGCATCAAGCAAGGAAACAAGAAAGCATAAACCTATATACACAACTTTTTTTTGATTTTCAGTCCTTTGTAAGATGTTTTTAACTAAAGAAAATAAATTGTTCATTGTCCAGTACAGAACCAGTCCTGCAGGTGAGTTATAGAGAAGCAAAAGAAACACAAAGGCCATACTATAAAGTTGGACTTTATCTTTTATCTCAAGCCCCTTCGTGTATATAGCACCTGCAATACAGTTTATTGCGGTCATAAGTATTGGAAGAAGATTCAATCTGAAGTTTCCGATTAAAAGAAACTCGTCGGGGGAACTTAAATCCTTAATAAAGGCAAGTGGAACACCCTTGAGGCTCGAAAGTTGGGATAAATACGTATAGGCAGCTATAAAAAAGGGGATTTGAATTAGTAGGCCAAAGGTGTTACGCAATGCGTATACAGGGTGGTAATGATTTTGCCGATAGTAAGTCGAAAGCAACATATACTGTTCATCACCCTTAAAAACAGCCTTAATCATGTTAATTTTAGGTTTAAGCCGTTTTTGTATATCCCGTTCAGCCTGCTGATGTTTTTCTGCAATAAAATACAAAGGCATGGTACTTACACTGACTGCGGCGCTTACCCCTAAAAGGGCAATGCCATGGTTTTCAAAAACACGATAAACAAATAAATATACCAGTTCAATAAGTTGAACCAGAGGAAAAATAATGATGTTATAGAAAAAAGATATCACTTAAGGATCTCCTGCAAAACAATTGCTGCAGTTTTTTTAAAAGAATATTTATCGTATAAATCAGGAGAAAGATTTAAATATTCCACCTGTCTGTTATACAAAAGAAACATAAGTTTATCCTTTAAGTTCTCGCTGTCACCGGCACAAAAATATTCTACTGGAAATTCAGAATATATTTCCTTAAAAACAGGGATATCAGAAAGTAGTACCTTTGTACCGGATATTATTGCTTCAATAGGAGGGCTCCCAAAACCCTCATAGAGAGATGGCTGTACAAGTAATGAAGCTTCGGATAGTAGTTGTGCAAGTTTTTCATTGTCAATAAATCCGGTAAATTCAATTATGGAAGAATCGACATTATCTATTATTTTTATTATCTGTGAATCCGCAGATCTGAAATTATCCTTACTTCCAACAATAACAAGTTTATGTTTTAACCCCGCTTCTTTAGCCTTAAGAAATGCGTCAATAAGGCACCATAACCCTTTATGCCTTTTTATGTTTCCGATAAACAGTATAAAGTCTTTTTTATTAGTCTTCCGGTGGTCAGCATCAAATAAAAAGGATTGCACACCGCTGTAAGTAACAGTAATTGGCGTTTTAGTACCCAGATAGAATTCTATCCGGGATTTGGAAAATTCAGATACTGTAAATATTTTTCGGGAATGTTTGGCTGCCCTTCTAAAAAACCACATGCGTACCGCCAAACCTGTTTTTGAAACAAGCTCGGGCATATCGGCAAAAACAATATCATGTATTGTTGTAAATATCGGAATAGTTATACCTGAGGGAATATTAAAAAAGGGGGAATAATAAATAGTAGTTTTATTGATCTCATGCCTTATTTTTGCTGGAAAAAATAAATACTCTGTAACAGAAAATGGTTTGGCATCGCAATTTAAAATTGCAACATTACTATAACCTTTGGTAACTTGCAGCAATCTTTTTTGATTGCCAATAAGCAAGAAATCATTTTTGGAATCAAGTAGAAATGGAATGCAACCGCGTAGATAAGTACCAATCCCGCTGGAATCAACCATCCGGCAGTCGATAGTTATCTTCATTTTACCGTTTTTGTCATAAAATCGGCAATACGCTTACCAGCCTCTCCCCGATACTGCCAGGCGGTATTTTTCGCATCCAGCCGCGCATTTTGCAGTAGGGTACTTTTTGATGCATTTTTTATCACTTCCGCCATGGTTTTAAATTGTTCCTCTTTCAGTTCAATGCCGATTTCCCGAAGTATCCTGAACTGCCATAACTCATCGGGAACATCATCGGCATCATAGGGGCGCAGATCCATATCCTGGCTTACATAAATTACCGGTTTATCACAGAGGAACATAAAATCGAAGATGATACCTGAAAAATCAGAAATCATGATATCCGCCCGGGAAAGGGAGTAAATATTCTCCCGTTCATAGTCCCACTGTACATTCGGATTTGTGCTGTACCGTTTAGCCAGGGTTTCAAGCATATCAGCTTCTGATTTTTTAGACTGGGGATGGGGCCGTACAATAATCCGCCATCCTGATTCAGCCAGGGGATCAAGGAGTCTTTCCCCATAATGCTTCAACAGGCCGGAAGCGCCCCAGGAAGGGGAAACCAATACCGTAAAGGGATGGGTATCTTCAATAGGTAACTGCTTAATCTTTTCAGCGTATACATCCAGGTAAGTACAGCCAACGGTAATGAGCTGTTTTTCAGGCAGACTGCGCTGTTTTTCCAGAATGCGGATATCCTTAGCCTGATAATCCCCGGTTAATAACACTGAATCAAAATAATCCAGGCCGAACAGGCGGTAGGTAGTTGCGTCGCTTGGCATGTGGAGTACATGGGAATAATGATTTACCGATTTGGAACGTTTAAGCTGATAAACATTCAGGCTCGGGGTGGTCATAAGGACAAAATTTGCGGAAATAATGTTTAATCTTGCGTATGCCTTATTGCCTTCACCGATGAACTCAGATTTTATAAAATGGTACGTATTTTCAAAAACAGGATCATCTTCTGAAGATGTTAGGTATAACAACTCCTGCTGCCTGGTTTCAAATTCTTCAACTACTGGTTTGAAAACATTCCAGTATTGCTTTCCCTCGGAATAAATCACATAGGGATAAAGGGTGTTTGAAACAGCGGCACGGCCCCCAGAAAAGAAGACCTTAACTTTGATAATAACCGCCCTTAAAAGGAAATACAGAGTTGCCGCTGCTCCAATTAATATTGAAAAGAGCATACTTCCCGTTCCGGGATCAATATACAGGGGGTTGAAATGCAAGTGTATCATTTTTCTACAAGCCTCCAGTTTTCTTCATTAAAAATGTTGTCCTGAACATGTATCCATTGGTTTTTCCGTATCTTATAGGTAGTTTTATTGTGCTGGTAGGCCATGGATATATGGTTAGTAGTAATAAGGGCGCCTTCTTTTTTTGGATTCGTATTTATAGGTTTCGCGGTAAAGGGATTTGCAGGATCCTTTATAATCCCTGCGCTCGCCAGAGTGGGAACATCGGCTTGGGTCATAAAATCCATATTGATTTCTAATTCACCGTGTTCATTAAAGTCTTTCATCAGCAAAACCGGATTATATTTTCCCCGGCCTTCTCCGGGAATAGGAATTTCTTTTAATTCTGGATAGGGGTTTACTCCGGCGCCGTGATCCGATACAATAATAATACGGGTATTGTCATAAACACCGTTTTTCTTTAATTCATCCAGCCATTCCCCAAATCGCAAATAAAAAGCATTGTTTATATGATAATACTCATTATTCGAAAATACGCCTCCACCGCGATCCGTTACGATCTGTTGGGGAATATAATCAGGGTATTGCAGATATAACAGTTCATGGGTTACTTCATTTGAAATAAACAATGCAGAAGGTTTCTCCGCATCATAGCTGGTGAGTTCTGGTAAAAAATCAAGCACCGCATAGGAATTTATAAAATCAGTGATGGAATAACCGATGTCATCAGTACTCCAGTACCAACCATCATCATAAATAAGAAAACGTATCATCGGTGGAACAATTTTTAAAAATGAAAACCAGAGCACATTTCTTTTGATATGGTTACCGGTAATATCCCCATTTCCATAGTTGTTCCGTAAATACCATACACTGTTATACCGCCCCTTGGTATTGAAGGCGGTGATATGATCATATTTGTCATATATTCTGGTATCTGGAACCCATGCATAGTTAGCCCAGGAAGGGTCTGTCACTGTAACTTCGTATCCTTCATCAGCAAAAAGTCTGGGAAGCACCAACAGCGCCTCATTGTGTTTTTCTACCATGGGAACCGTATCATGGCGGTTCATTTCACTTGGAGTATATTCATATCCCCCCCATATAGGCGGAACTCCCATTAGGGTATGCAGAGCAAAGGATACTGTATTCGGATAGAGGGTAAATCCGTCAAACTGTTCTTTTAATTGGGGATGCTCTTCGAATATCGGTTTTACATATCCGTTAATAGCAGCATCTGCAAAGAAAATAATTATATTCGGCTCATCTTCTGAAAGGTGAAAAATTGGACTGACCGAATGAACAGCACCCTGAGTGTCATCCCGCCGGCTGAGTAATTCTTTGTATCCTTTGTTTATGCGAAGCATATTATACCCTGAAAAAAAGAGGGATGACAATAAAAGGATTACCTCAATTGAAGAAATTATTTTTATTTTATTGACCCTGAATATCAAAAAAATAAAGCATATAAGAACCAGGAAACAAAAAATATTTAAGAAAACAGAAAGCACAGGAACATCCAGAACTCCGGTGGTATTAAAAAGGAAAGTATTGGTTATTACCCCGTAATCACCCTGAAATATAACGGTATTAACAAGAGAGAAAATTGCTGTAACGGAGAACAGGGCCGTCAGTATAGTTTTAATTTGAGCGTTAAACAGGAAATAAATACAGAGTGGCCAGAAAGTAAAAAATCCAATGGTCTGTGAAAATGAGCTAAAAATAAAAGGGAAGGGTGATTTGTATTGATCTATAAAACTAAATTCTTCCGGAGATGAGGAAATTACTGTAGAAGGAATAAACAAGCCGGTAAGAATCGTGAGGATTAAACAGCTTAACAGAAAAAGTATATTTCTTTGACTAGTATTGGCAAAGAGTGGGAGAAGAAATTTTCTGTAAATATAAGTAATAGCTCTGATATACAGAGGAATGAAAAAAAACAGGGTTAAAGCACCTGATAATATCAATCTTTTTCTTAAAGTTCCGTTATTAATAAAAAGAAGATAGGCAATAAAAGCAATAACCCCAAGGCTGATAATAACATACAGTACCCTTAAAGGGTTTTTTAACCTGTAAAAAATATTTTTAATCAGGGAAAAAACATTATTCATGGTCCAGTACAAAACAAGGCCGGATGGAGAGTTATACAATAAAACAACAAAAACAGCGGCCATCCCATACACTTGAATCTTATCTCTGGCAGGTAAACCCCGGGTATATATAGCTCCGGCAATACAGTTAATAAAGGTCATGGCTATGGGTAGGATATTTACCCTGAAATTGCCGATATTGAATATGGAATCCGGGACGCCTAGATCGCGGATAAAGAAAAATGATTCTCCCCTTAAGGACTCCAGGGTAGACAGATAGGTATAGGCCGCCAGGAAAAAGGGAATTTGAATAAGAATCCCAAAGGAGCTCCGCATAGCATAAATCGGATGGTAATGGTTCTGTCTGTAATAGGTTGACAGGATCATATATTGTTCATCACCCTTAAACACGGCTTTTATTTTATCAATCCCGGGTTTAAGCTTTTTAGTTATATCCCGCTCTGTTTTTTGCCATTTTTCTGCTATCACATAAAGTGGAAGGCATAAAATTGTTACTGCAAAACTTACTCCAATAACTGAAAAAGCAGCGCTGTCAAAAACCTTGTATACAAGCACATATACTGTTTCAATAATTTGAACTATAGGAAAAATAATAATAGCATAAATGACATTTAACATTTAGTATCCTCTAAAATCATAACATGCTGTATAAAATCATTCAGGTTTGAAAAGATTAAAACTCTTCTGCCGTCAATATTTTCTTCCTTATTATCAGCGTTAGGCTTCAAAAGTATTGGTTTACATCCTGCGGCAATCCCAGCAAGCACATCTTTTATATCGTCCCCAACCATATATGACTTTGATAAATCAATATTATATTTTAGAGCAGCCTGAAACAACATTCCGGGTTTTGGTTTTCTGCATTCGCAATTAATCTTATACTCAGGGCGTTCACCGGGGAAACCTTTGTCGGGGTGGTGGGGACAAAAAAATATGTCATCAAGATATGCCCCTTTCCTGCCTAGTTCTGTTTCAAGCTTGTGATGAATATTTTCCAGGTCAATCAGTGATGCTTCCCCCCTTGCTATTACCGGTTGATTGGTAATCACAATAGACAGGTATCCGGAACTATTTATTCTTCGTATAGCCTCCGGCGTGCCATCAATCAGTTCAAGTTGTTCCGGTTTTGTCACAAATCCATTCAAAGTATTGATAGTCCCATCTCGATCGAGAAACACCGCCTCCTGAGGGCAGGATAAATTACGCTTCCTGACTATACCCCGTTCAATATCGGTGGATACCTGCGCATAACGCTCCGGGGTGCCCATGTCTTTAATATATTCAGGGGTATTGTAAGCATAAATGGCGCCACAGGATATGAGAGGTTTTAAAATATCGCGGTCAAGGTCTACTTTTTCTTTATGCGGGCCTGCCTTAGCAAGCAGGTTTTTTGACAAAATGTGAATACCCGCATTAACCTGGTTTTTATAATACAAACGGCTATCTTCTTTATTGAGCCATTGAATAACACGGTGTTCCTGATCAGTTATAAGCAGTGCGCTATCGAAAGGATGGTTGTTTGGATGAACAACAAGAGTTGCCAGAGCTTTTTGTGTAGAATGAAACGCTATAAAACGTGAAAAATCAATATCAAAAATGATATCGCCGTTTATCAGAATAAAATCATCGGAAAGATTGTCTATTATTTTATACAACGCTCCGGCAGTACCCAGGGGTTCTGTTTCTGTGTAATAGGAAATGGTGCAGTCCCATTTACTTCCATCGGTAAAATAATCTTTGATTTTTTCACCAAGATGCCCAACAACCATGATAATATCAGTAAAATTATTTCTTGCCAGGCAATCGATCTGATGTTCTAAAATTGGTTTCCCGGCTATAGGAACCATTGGCTTTGGAATATCCGATGCTATTGCGGCAATACGAGTCCCTTTGCCTCCGGCCATGATTACAACTTTCATGGAAAAAAATGCTCCTCAAGCATAAGGCACAGTGCATGATAAACGGGAAGATGTAATTCCTGTACGCGGTAAGTTTCTGTTTCCGGGACAATCACCGCAACATCGGCAATTTTCGCAATTTCACCACCGGTCCCGCCTGTTAGGGCTGCAGCCTTGAGGCCCCTTGCCTTAGCAGTAATCATGGCATATAGAACATTTTTTGCATTGCCTGAAGTTGATATCCCTAAAAATAAATCCCCAGGCTGGCCATAGCCATATACTTGCTGAGCATAAATGATGCTGCCGTCAATGTCATTGATACAGGCGGTCGTCAAAGCAGTATGGGCGGATAGCGCTATGGCAGGCAAGCCCTGTTGAATATTCCGCGCAATATAGTTTGAAGTATCTATATCCGTGAGTTTTTGTAATTTTGCGGTAAAATCAGCAGAGAGTGGGCGCTTTTTTAGGAAACCTTTCATTAGTTCCCCAACAATATGATCTGAGTCCGCAGCGCTCCCCCCATTACCGGCAATCAGCACCTTCCCTCCAGCTGCGAATGTATCTGCCATAAGCCTGTATGTTGCGGCAATATTATCCTGAATACCGCTTAATACCGGATATCGTTCAATTAATTGTTGTAAATAGTCCATGCCTGGGTTCCAATTTCAGTAAAACTTGCAGGGAAAACAGTCCCTTCTTTTTGCTTTAAAGCTTTTATAAGGTTAATACGGTTACAGGGGTTGCAATATAGCATCATAAAACCACCTCCTCCGGCGCCCGAAATTTTCGCTGATTCTGCTCCATTTTCCATGGCGTACTGAAACAATCCATCAAGAAAACTATTCGAAATAGAATCCGCTAAATTTTTCTTAGCCAGCCAACCCTGTAGCAAACATTTCGAAAAGCCCCCAAAATCCCCTTTCAAAAGGAATTCCTTCATAAGAACAGCCTGCTTTTTCATTTCATGCATACCTTCAATACTTTTCATGTTCTTGTTTTGGGTGTTTTCTATTTGCCGTTTTATGATATTAGCGCTTTCTCTGGAAACACCGGTATAATATAATACCAGTGAGGCTTCAAGTTCATTACGGATCCAGCGTTTCAGCCTCAGGGGATTTACGATAACTTTTTCATCCCGGTAAAATTCCATAAAATTAAAGCCCCCAAAGGTAGCCGCATATTGATCCTGTTTTCCCCCGGCCATATGTAAATCTTCCCGTTCAATTTTATATGCAAGAGAGGCAATATCGTATTCACCTAAAGGCAAATTCAACCATTCAGTGTATGCTTTAAGAATAGCAACAACCAATGTAGAAGATGACCCCAATCCGGAGCCTGCAGGAGCATCGGAATAGGTGGTCATTACAAAAGAAAGAGGCTTACCATTATTATAATCCGCTATAATTCGGTTATAAATACCGCTATGAAGAGGAAGCGCCTGGGATATATCCAGCACACTTGATGCCTCATACTCTTGCTGCTTTTCAATATCCGTTGCATTAAATATAACTTTATCATTATTAGTCGGTTCCAAAATACAATAGGAATACATGTCAATTGTAGCGTTCAGCACATACCCATCGTATATATTATAATAAGTATCAATGTCCGTGCCGCCCCCGGCAAATCCTAGTCGAAGAGGAGCTTTTGATCGTATCACCATAAATAAATATCACCTTTTAAAAAATCTTAATAAACTTAACGAAATTCTTTTAGTAATTCATAGACTTGTCGTGCAGAATTGTCATAGGAATATTTTGCCAGAAGTGCATCAGGTTTTTCAATTGGGTTTTGCATTAGTTCTTCAAGATCAATATCGGTATTATATGGATCAATGTAGTGTGCGGTGTTCCCATAAATTTCCGGCAAACTGGCTGCGTTAGAAATGATAATCTCGGCCCCGCAGGAAAGAGCTTCCAGGGGGGGGATACCGAAGCCTTCGTAATAGGAAGGCATCAGGAAAGCCCGGCATCTTTCCATCAGAGCCTTTACCTTAGAATCACTCAGGTATCCTAAGAGCAGTATATTTGATGGAGCTGTAGTATCTTCAAGTTCCCGCACCTTGAGTACCGGCAAGCTTGTACCGGAAACCGCGAACATTGTTTGGGGGTGTTTGGAAGCATATTTTATTATCCAAAGGATGTTTTTTCTCATGGATAAGCTTCCAAGGGTAAAAAAGTATCCCCGGGCTTTAAACTCCGGGTGTTCATTAAAAATGGAGTAATCAGGAACTATATTCTTAAAATGTTCCCACCCATTATACACCACAGATATATTATGGGAGTCAATATTATAGGCATCCGCAATCTGGCTGCGACTGAATTTGGAGACGGTAATTATTCTTTTGGCGTGCTTCGCTATTAGACGGTACTGCCATTTATTGTACAGTCTCACCAGCCAATTTTTCAGCCCCCGGAAATCTTCCGGGAAGAATTCGCAATAAATATCATGGAGAAATACGATTCCTGGAAAAAAGGGGAGAATGGTATTGGCAAATTCAAGGATGATATATTCACGGTGGGTCAAAAGAAAAAGCTGTAGGGTAACCATCTGCCACCAAATATGAGGCTCTTTTTTTTTATGCAGTATTATTCTTAAATTTTTATAGGGCGGCAGTGTTACAATATCTCCGGGAACAATAATACTAATTTCCTCAAAGGCGCTTAGCTCATCAAGCCTTTTAGTTAGTTCAAATGCAAACCGCTCAATGCCTGTGAGATTACGACAGAGAAAATACCCGTTAATCAGGATTTGTGGCATTATTTTCGAAACAGTCTTTTAACAGATTTGGTTAGATGATACATAAATGTATTAAGTTTTTGAAAAAGAATTGGGTGTTTTTTTCTAAGCCATATTATTTTTGAAAACAGGGAGCTATCAAAAGCGTCAATAACACCCCTGTCTGCCACAATCCTGGTATATTGCTCAAAGGCCGTTTTAGGATGTTCCAAGAGTTTGATTATTTCGGGTGTAATGACGCCATTTTCCCGGATGGAAGAAAGGGTATTTTCAGATGCAGGAAGGTAGGGCGGGGTGAAAGAAATCAGAGAGGTAGCATAGTAATGAATAATCTTCGCATTATATAGAAAGGGGAGGCCATTATGACTTATCTGACAGTTCCATTCACCGCCAAGTTCCGTGATAATGCCGTTAAGTTCATGGTCTGCCTGGTTTAGGGAGGGCATATCCTGGACATTCCCTTTTTCCCTGCCTTTAAGCCAAAGCTCATGCCATTTTTCAAAAAAAAGATCTCCCTCAACACAGTCCCTGCAGAAGATCAGCCCGCCATTATAGTGATTTTCCTGTTTAAAGGAGGCGTCAAAACCAATCTGTGAATCCGAACGTTGAAAATAATCTTTCAAATGGTGGTTAGAAAGATTTACATGGGTATCCAGAACGGCTCCAATTTTTATTTCAAAAGGAAATTCCGGCGCTAACTTTTCTGTAATAACAGTATCACAGTCAATAAATAAAAAATCTTCGGTAATATATTTTCTGATAGAAGTTTTAATCCACCGGGAAGCTTCTTTTTGGTTATATTCATCAGGAATAGCTATTACTTTTATTTCCGAAATATATTTTTCATATTCGGCTCTTTTACCTGTAAGTCCTTTTTTAGTCTTTTTATCAAAAAGAACCACTACATCCGCATCCGGATTATACATACGCATAGATACGGTGGAGAGAAAAAACTGTTCGTAATATGTATCAGTCGGAGATGAAGTTAAAACGTAGACGTATTTCATGGGTTCCCGGAAATTATTTTCGCTAGTCTGTCTAGATCCCGTTCCTGCCGCAAGCGTACCTGTTCAAGGCGAGCTTTCATTTTTTCTGTTTTTTCTTTCCGTATTTCAGAATCAAAGCTCTGCAAAACCCGTATGCTGATTTCATCCTCATTATGGGGATTAAAATACAAAACAGAATCGGCACAGATCTCCGTAATTGAGGAATTAGCAGAACAGGCACAAAGGGTTCCGTATTTCATTGCTTCCAGAGGAGGGTAACCAAACCCTTCGTTCATAGTCGGATAGATAAAAAGCAGGGAATATTTATAGAGCATTTCCAAGGTTTGAGAAGGAACATAAGCGGCAAGAACAAAATGGGAAGAATTTTTAATTAGTTTCCTGTAGGCTTTTTCATAGGAAACCCCAAGGATAAGTACTTTAACATCCGACAAGACCGAATGTTTTTCCTGCGAAAAAAGTTTAACTAGCGCCCTGCAAGCCCGATAAGCGCCCTTCTCTTCCCGGTCACCGCCGATGAGCAAAATATACTTACCCGGTTCAAGGGAAAAGTCCTTAAGGGTAGAGGTACCTTCGTCTTGGGGGCTTTGAATAAGTTTCGGGGGAGAATATAGGGTCTCTATCGCTGAAACTGCTATATGAGGGGAAAAATAGTTTATAGAATATTTTGAATGGCAGGATACTGTTATGATGGTTTGATTTTTAGTACGGTTAAATAATAAATTAAAATTTTTTGTACTTTTGCGTTTCAGGTATTCTATCCACCAGTGAAATAAAAACAGGCTAACAACATATTTAACATGAGTTCTAAAATTCTGCTTTTTATATTTCAGAATATAGTCATCCCAGGGGTATTCGGTGGAACGGAGCCCATGAACCGTATAAACAAATTTTGTATTTTTGGGGATGTTCAGATTATAATAAGAGTAAGGCAAGGCAGTAAAAAAAAGGTCGTACTGTTTTTTTATGAGCAGGGCGCTTATTTCACTATTGGTTTTACAAAGATTTATAGGGACATTATTATTTTGGCATTTGTTAACAAGATCATTATCAATATTTTTTTCCGGATTATAAAATATTTCCAGGTTTGTAGTTTCAGAAAGAGTTTCAAATAATTTGTAAAATACTGTTTTTGCGTATTCCGCGGCGCCATGAAAATCACTGCCGATAATAGGCTGAGCTGCTGATAGGTCAAAAAGTATTGTCATGAAGAACTTGTAATTTTTTTAGTGTAAACGGTAATCATAGGGGGACTCTGTCTTCCCCGTAAATGATTGCGAATTGATTGAGGGCAGCGCCCCAATCCCGTATAGGCATTGTCCATTTTCTGGAAATGTTTTTCAAGCCCATAAAAATTAATTTCACCGCAGCCTCATCGTTTGGGAAAGACTGGCGGTGTTTGATAATTTTTTGAATCGTGTAATTAACCGATTCAATGGCATTGGTAGTATACACCGCCTTCCTGATTTCAGGTGGGAATTTGAAAAACGGTATGACCTCGTTCCACCGGCTCCGCCAGGACTTTGAAATCATCGGGTATTTTTTATCCCACACTTTTGAGAACTCGTCCAGCGCTTCGGCGGCAAGTTCCGCTGAAGGAGCCAGGTAAATAGTTTTGAGGCTGGCTGTCACCGCCTTCCGGTCTTTGTAGGGGACAAACCGAACTGAGTTTCGGACCATATGGACGATGCAAAGCTGGACCTCGGTTTTGGGGAACACCGCGGCAATGGCGTCGGGAAAACCGGTCAGCCCATCGACGGCGGCGAAGAGGATGTCCTGTACCCCCCGGTTTTTGAGTTCATTCATAATGCCCATCCAAAACTTGGCCCCTTCGTTCTGCTCAATCCAGAGCCCTAACAGCTCTTTCTGGCCGTCCAAACGTATCGCCAAGGCCAAATAAACGGATTTCTTGACTACCGCAGCCCCATCGCGGATATTGACCCGCAGCGCATCCAGGAAAACTACCGGGTAAAAGGGCTCAAGAGCCCGCCCCCGCCATTCGGCTGCCAGTTCCTTAACCTCATCGGTTACCCGGCTGATAAGCTCAGGCGAGACGTCAACCGCGTAGATATCCTTGAGGTGATCTTGAATCTGGCGGGTAGTAAGCCCAAGGGCGTACATCGAAAGGATTTTGTCATCGAACCCCCGAAACTCCCGCTGGTGTTTGGGAACAATTTGAGGCTCGAATGTCCCCTCCCGATCACGTGGGACTTCGACCGGCATCGGCCCGTGGTCGGTCCTCAGCTCTTTGCTGTTTTTGCCATTCCGGCGGTTCGAGATTTGTTTTTCACCCGGGTCGCTTTTCTCATACCCAAGATGCTCGGTCAGCTCAGCCTCCATCGTCCGCTCCACCAGCGCTTTGGTCAGCTGCTTCATGATCCCTTCGGGCCCGTAAAAGTCATCGGGCCCATGGTAGTCCTTCAAAATCTCGTCCAGGACTTCTTTTGAAAAGGCCATACTTGCTCCTTCTAGGTAGTATAGCCGTTTACACTAATTTTGTTACAGGCTCTGTCATGAATTGTATCTAATTTAAATAACGATTTAATATATAATAAAACCACTTTTAATATTTTCTTAGTTTTTGATTTGAAAGAACCATTGAAATCAAGATAAGTATTATATTTGTTCGACTTTTGTATTGTTTCTTCAAAATAGTCATATATTACTTCTTTTGAAAAATAGGATGGTAATATATCGAAAAACTGGAATTTTAATTCTTTTGGGATATCTGATGGAATCCGATTAAACAGAAAATCTTTTAAAAGATATAATTCCATGCCTAAACATTTGTCTTTTAGTTCAGGAATGTTTTTAGCTATAAATTCATTTATTTTTACTATAACAGTATGATATGATGTCAGCCATTGTTTATAAATTTCTAACGAATATTCTCTTTTTCTGGTCCATCCGGTAGTAACCGAATAATTAATCAATGGTTTTTTTAGATAGCCGAATGTTTTTGCATAAAATGATATTACGATGGAAGTATATAAATCCTCTGATCCGGATGCATAAAAATCATCCATAGATTTATAAGCTTCAATAATTACAGAGCGGGCATAGGCTTTAATCCAAACTATGGGAGAGCATCTGTTTTCTTTGTCAAGGTAGGCCTCTAAACATGCCTTTGATGTGTTATAAAATGGCAGAAATCTTTTTTTGTTACTGGGTACTTCCAGGGAATCGAATTGAATTATATCAGGGCTTGTCTTTTGGATTTCATTTTTTAACAGAGCGCAGGCATTAAGGTTAAGATAATCATCACTATCAAGAAATAGAATATAATCCCCAATTGAATTTTCAATACCTGTTCGCCGTGCTATAAACTGGCTTTTATTTTTCGAATGAAAAAAACATTTTATCCTTGTGTCATTCTTTTGAAATTGTTTTAAAATTTCTTTACTATTATCATTTGAATAATCATCAATGCAAATAATTTCTATATTATTATATGTCTGATTAATACAGGAATTAATGCATCTATGCAGATATTTAGCCGTGTTGTAAACCGGAATAATAATTGAAAATTTTATCATAGTTTTATCAATTTATATAAAATGCTTTTTATAGTGAGTATAAAGATAATCTTCAATGCAAAGATACTCTTTTACTTTGTTAAAATTATCAATAAGAGCGGGTATCCGTCGTAAATAATCAGTTTCATCACAGGAAGAAACTATTTTATCAATAACATTTTCCTGTATAGATTTAACCTGAATAATACCGTTTGGATTGAAAAAATCATTTATTTTTGTGGCTCCTATATATATTGGAACAGTGAATGATGCAAAACAATTTAAAATTTTTTCAGTAAAATAATATGGAGAGATATTGTTTTCTATAGCAATATTATACCGATATTGTTCTAAGGGATCGGATATTTTCTCAAATCCTTCACCACCGTCAAATCTGCCATAAGTATCAACGGGTGAATTTTCTCCAATATACTTAAAATGCTTTGCTGTATTAATTCTAAAATTATGTAATTCACATTTTAATTTTGCTGAAGATATTATGGATATATTTTTAGTTTTATATTTATATTGATCGGGATTCAAAATCCCGCCGTGTTTTTTTGTCCCATACCATACTCCGTATGCGGGTATAAAAACGGCATTGGAATATTTATTTAATATATCTTCTGACCAAGTAAAAATCAATTCAAATTCTTTATCAAGATCTTTATTTAAATCAAAAATCTTATAATCCTCCGGGACAACAGATTCGGATTCTATATAAAAAGCAAATTTTTTTAATGGCTTTCCGATTGTGTTCAGTATATTCTTGTGAGAATACACATGATTTTTTAATCCATAATTGTATCGATCCCAGTGAATATAAGCAGGAATTTGTCCATCAACAAAACAATAAGGATTGTACCAACTTTGATCATCCCGCAAAAAAATTGATTTTAAAAATTCTCCATTTGCGTTAAAAATGGCAGGCTCTTCGGAGCATGGTATACTGGAAAGCTGCCTTTTGATTTCATTTTTTATTATTATTTGATGGGAAATACCATAAGGAAGAATATTTTTTACAATGTTTTTAACGGAGTTTAAGGTGCTCATTTTTAATCAGGTTAACGCTTTTTCCTTTTATATAAAAATCGCTCAATCGTTCGCTTTCCCGGGTATCCGGATAAGGTTACCCATCGATTTTGATCCTGATCAAAAACAAAATGTACAACTTGGCTTATACGCATTTTTAGTTTTCCGACAAATCCGTCTTTTCCATTATATTTCCAAAAAATCCTATCAAAAAAAAGTGTTATTTTATCATAAAAAGAAAGCTTGCCAATTACGGTATCTAATTGTTCTGATCTGTAATCCCCGCTCTTTCCTAAATTTTCTTTTCTGTGCCTAAATCCTCCCAGGTATGTTTCAACAATATACAGCTGAAAGTGCTTTGCAAATTCGGTCCAAAGATAATAATCTCCAGCAAGTTTAAATTTGGACAATATTTCAAAATTAATATTCTGATTTAATTCCGCACGCCAAAAAGTTGATTCCTGCTGTATAACCGGCAAAACAGGACCATACAAACCTTGTTTTATAAAATTTTTTCGGTAATAAAAAGGATTTATCAATGAAATAATTTGACCTGCCTCGTTGTATCCAATCTGCCATCCGGTAAGCCACTTAACATCATTATTCTTCATTATTTCAATAACAATATCAAACGCCGTTTGATTATAAAAATCATCCGCATTGATATATGAAAATATATTTCCCTTTGCAATTTTCATTCCCTTTACCAGGGCATCATACATTCCATTATCATGTTCGGAAATTATTTTAACATATTTACCTAAGCGATGTGAATTAACAGTTTCTTGTATAACATTAATTGTACTGTCAGTAGAATTCCCATCGACGATAATATAATCAAGTTCAGCTCTTCCGGATAAAAAAGCCGTTTGATTTAGCACAGAACCAATAGTAGTATATATATATTTTTCTGCATTATAACATGGAGTAACAACGGTACATATAATTGCCATATTTTCTATTTACTATTTGATAGCAAGAGGAATGAACTATAAGCATTATTAATACCTTCCTTAAGCCCGGTTTTTGCATTCCAGCCCATGGAGTGTAATTGGGATACATCAAGCAGTTTTCGCGGAGTCCCGTTTGGTTTAGATGTATCCCATTCCATCAAACAGGTTCTGCCGGGTACATCGGAATAGACAATGTCTTTAATTAAATCCGCTAATTCTTTAACAGAAAGATCCTTTCCGGTTCCGATATTTATAAATTCGCCAATATCAGCGGCGTTCTTGTTCTGCATAAGAAAAACTACTGCATCAGCAAGGTCTTCGCTGTAAAGAAATTCGCGGTATGGCGAGCCATCACCCCAAAGTGTTACTATATCCTTCCCCGAAATCTTAGCTTCATGGAATTTAGAAATAAGAGCCGGAAGCACATGGCCATTTTCAATATCGTAGGTATCTTCCGGTCCGTATAGGTTGGTGGGCATTACAGATAGATAATTGGTTCCATATTGTTTGTTATAGTTGCCGCAAAGTTTTATGACAGATATTTTTGCAATAGCATAGGCGTCATTTGTTGGTTCCAAGGGGCCGGTCAAAAGGTATTCTTCTTTTAAAGGCTGGGGTGCCATTTTGGGATATATACAGGAAGAACCTAAATTAAGCAGCTTTTTTACCTTACTGTTATAAGCAGCGTTAACTATATTAAAACCAATCATTATATTCTGATATAAAAACTCAGCGGGGTAATTTGAGTTTGCACCGATACCCCCCACCTTAGCTGCGGCTAGAAAAACATAATCCGGTTTTTCTTCTGAAAAAAACTTGTTTACCGCAGCTTGATCCAATAAGTCCAGTTCCCTATGGGTACGGGTTATAATGTTTTCATACCCATCTGACTTAAGACGTTTCAGTATGGCGCTACCAACCAGTCCGCGATGACCGGCGACATAGATCTTGTCCTGCTTATTCATAGAAATTTTTAACCTCATATCCCCCATTTTTAAGATGGAGTTCTTTTTCGGCTAATTCAATATCGTGCTTTACCATCATTTTTACCAATTCCGGTAGCTGTACCTTTGGTTTCCAGCCTAACTTGGTTGTGGCTTTTGATGGATCACCGATAAGAATATCCACTTCGGCGGGACGGAAGTATTTAGGATCAATTTCTACCACCGTTTTTCCGCTGCTCGAATCGACAGCTTTTTCATTTACCCCGGAGCCTTCCCATTTAAGAGTTATCCCTGCTTCAGCAAAGGCCATGGTAATAAAATCCCGAACCCTGGTGGTGACCCCGGTGGCAATAATATAATCATCCGGAACATCCTGTTGGAGCATAAGCCACATGAGTTCCACATAATCTCCGGCGAAACCCCAGTCGCGTTTGGAGTCAATATTACCCATAAAAAGCTTATCTTGGAGGCCAAGTTTTATACGGGCTGCAGCACGGGTTACCTTACGGGTTACAAATGTTTCTCCCCGAAGGGGGCTTTCATGATTAAAGAGTATGCCGTTACAGGCATACATTCCATAGGATTCTCGATAGTTTACCACGATCCAATAGGCATACAGTTTTGCTGCGGCATAGGGACTACGGGGGTAGAAGGGGGTAGTTTCCTTTTGGGGGATTTCCTGAACTTTCCCAAAAAGTTCGCTGGTGGAAGCCTGATAGAGTCGAACCCTTTTTTCCATGCCTAGTATACGGATAGCCTCAAGCAATCTGAGTGTTCCTATTCCATCGGCATCAGCGGTATATTCGGGTACCTCAAAGGAAACCTGTACATGGCTTTGGGCTCCTAGATTGTAAATCTCGTCTGGTTGTACCTCCTGGATTATCCTGACCAAGTTTGAAGTATCGGTCAGATCTCCGTAATGAAGGAAAAACTTTCTGCTTTTATCATGGGGATCCTGGTACAGATGATCTATCCGTTCAGTATTAAAGCTTGAAGCGCGACGTTTAATGCCATGCACTTCATAACCCTTTCGTAATAAAAATTCGGATAAATAGGCGCCATCCTGACCGGTAACGCCTGATATAAGGGCTTTCTTCATATAATCTCCTATTGGTTTAACCAATTAATTTTTTAAAATAGGCTATGGTCTCTTTTAGCCCATCTTCAAGGGATACTTTAGGTTTCCAATGCAATTTTTGATCTGCCAGGGTAATATCTGGTTTCCGTTGTTTCGGATCATCTGAAGGCAGGGGTTTATAAATGATCTTGGAACTGCTCCCGGTAAGTAAAATTATTTTTTCAGCAAGTTCAAGCATTGTAAATTCACCGGGATTACCGATATTTACAGGCCCGGTAAAATCCGTTGGTGAATTCATCATCAAAACCATAGCATCTATCAGATCATCCACATAGCAAAAAGACCGGGTTTGTTGACCATCACCATAGATACTAATATCCTCATTCTGTAATGCCTGCATGATAAAATTACTAACAACCCTGCCGTCATTGGGATGCATATTTGGGCCATAGGTATTAAAAATCCGGATAACCTTTATTTCAACTTTATGCTGCCTGTAATAATCAAAGAATAAAGTCTCTGCACAGCGTTTGCCCTCATCATAACATGAGCGTAACCCTATCGGGTTTACATTCCCCCAATAGGATTCAACCTGAGGGTGAACTGCCGGATCTCCGTAAACTTCGCTGGTGGAAGCCTGTAATATACGCGCCCTGGTACGTTTTGCGAGGCCGAGCATATTGATAGCTCCGTGGACACTTGTTTTTGTGGTCTGAACAGGATCGTACTGATAGTGCGGAGGACTTGCAGGACATGCAAGGTTAAATATCTTATCTACCTCAATATAATAAGGGAAAGTGACATCATGCCGGACCAGCTCAAAATAGGGATTATCAATTAAATGGGCGATATTCCGTTTTTGACCGGTAAAAAAATTATCCAGACAAATGACATCATTTTTATCCTTGATAAGCCGGTTGCATAAATGGCTTCCTAAAAACCCGGCTCCGCCAGTTACTAAAGCACGGGGTAATACATAGTAATCATCTCTGTTAGGCATAGTTCTTCCTAATTAAGTATAAATATTTTAGCGCTGCCCATAATTTTTTTCTATCCATTTAAGATATTCACCACTCAGTATGTTTTTTACCCAAGCATCATTAGTCATATACCAGTTTACAGTTTTATTCAAGCCTTCTTCAAAACTGACATCCTGTTTCCACCCAAGATCCCGCTTAATCTTGGAACAATCAATCGCATAACGCCGGTCATGTCCGGGCCGATCTTTTACATAGGTGATTTTTTCTCTGACTTTTACAGGATTTAATTTTGCTTTTTCCGATACCAGATCAATTAATACCTGTAGCAATTTAATATTTTCCCACTCATTTTCACCGCCAATATTATACTTTTCTCCGGTTAAACCATTCTTCATGATAGTCCAGACAGCTTTATTGTGATCCTCGACATATACCCAATCACGAATATTTTTTCCATCTCCATATACAGGCAAAGGCTTTCCTTCCAGTATGTTGAGTATCATAAGGGGAATCAATTTTTCAGGGAATTGATATGGACCATAATTATTGGAACAGTTTGACAAGGTAAGCGGCAGGCCGTAGGTATGGGCATAGGCCATGACAAGATGATCGCTTGCAGCTTTGCTGGCAGAGTAGGGTGACCGGGGATCATAGGGGGTAGTCTCGGTAAAATAACCAGTTTCTCCCAGGGAACCATAAACTTCGTCGGTGCTGATGTGATGAAACAATACATCCTGCCGAAACCCGCCTTCGGGTGTTTTCCAAACATTACGGACAGCATCCAATAAGGTAAAGGTTCCCATCACATTGGTTTTTATAAATGCCTCAGGTCCAAGGATGGATCGATCTACATGGCTTTCTGCAGCAAAATGTACAACCGTATCGATATTATATTTTTTTAAGATTGATTCTACGAATGTCCTGTCGCAGATATCTCCCCGTTCAAAAATATAACGTCCCCCGCCAAATTGTTTCTCAATTTCTTCAAGGCTTGAGATATTTCCTGCATAAGTTAGGAGGTCCAGGTTAATTATACGACCTGTAAAATCAATATTTTGTTCGAGCAAAAAATTGATAAAATTACAACCAATAAATCCTGCGCCACCGGATACCAGAATATTTTTTAGTTTTCGCATATTGTCAAAAATTTCCCCAAACTTGTGTTCCATTCAGGAATTGTTATTCCCAAAGCCGACTTTATCTTACCCTTATCCAGAACCGAATATGATGGCCGGGTTACTTTTGCAGGAAAATCTGCACTGGTGCAGGGTTTTATTTCGCAGTCCTTTGTCAGGATACCCAGTTTCCGGCCTTGAACATAAATTTCCCGGGCAAATTCAAACCAGGTGATATCTCCCTCATTGGTAAAATGATACACTCCAAAGGGCAGCGTTTTGCCGCTGTCTACGGCTATTATCAAATCCGTTATGGTATTAGAGAGATCATTTGCCCAGGTAGGGCTTCCCCGCTGGTCATTGACAACAGAAACCGTACCTCTATCTTTCATGAGGCGAAGCATGGTATGAACAAAATTGTTCCCATATTTCCCGTAAAGCCATGCGGTACGGATAATATAAGATGCTATATTATTTTCAAAAACTTTTGTTTCACCATCGCGTTTGGTAAGGCCGTATATACCGATAGGGTCAGTAGGGTCATCTTCCCGGTAGGGTAGGGTCCCTTTTCCGTTAAAAACATAGTCAGTGGAGATATGCAGCAATTTTGCTCCAATATTTTCTGCGGTCTTAGCGACATTCGCTGGGCCATCGGTATTGAGCCGCCTGCAAAGATCGAAATCGTCTTCAGCCTTATCAACCGCCGTATAGGCCGCACAATTGATGATCCAGGTAAAGGGCGTTTTATCCGCATGCTGCACTACAAAAGAAGAAAGGGAAGCGGGATCAGTAATATCAGTATCCCTGTCTGTACCGATATAGGCTAAACCCCGATGTTCAAAGACAAGGGAAAGCTCTTTTCCCAGCATCCCCCTATTCCCGATTAACCAAATCATAGAAACCTCGGTAATTTTTTATCTTTTTCAGACAGAAGATAGTCCATTCCCAAGTCTGGCCAAGAAATGCCAATCCCAGGATCATCCCAGATGATTCCCGCCTCATCTTCGGGATGATAAAATTCGGTACACTTATAGGCAAAAACTGCAGTATCGCTCAATACTAAAAAACCGTGGGCAAAACCAGGTGAAACATAGAATTGATTTTGTTTTTCGCTATCCAAAACTACCCCATGCCATTCACCCCTGGTTGGAGAGCCTGGCCTAATATCTACCGCAACATCAAAGACTTCGCCTTCAATTACCCGGACTAATTTTCCCTGGGGATACTGTTTTTGAAAGTGTAGTCCCCTAAGAACTCCCTTAAACGACCGGGACTGATTATCCTGTACAAAATTCATAGTTAACCCTGCTTCCCGAAAATCCTTCTGGGAATAGCTTTCAAAGAAGTAACCACGGCTATCTCCAAATACTTTAGGCTGTATTTCATATAAGCCTCCAATAGGGCAGGGGGTAACTGTAATTGACATTAAAGATTCTCCGCAATATATGTTAAGTAAACACCATATTCAGTTTTATAAACAGTAGCAAGTTTCAGTAGTGCATCTTTGGAAATCCATTTATTGTTATAAGCAATTTCTTCAATACAGGATACATACATACCTTGCCGCTTCTGGATAGTCTCTATAAAGTTCGAAGCCTCAAGCAACCCATCATAGGTCCCCGTATCCAGCCAAGCCATCCCCCGGCCAAGAACATCAACAGACAAACGGTGTTGTTCAAGATAAGCGTTATTCACCGCAGTAATTTCTATTTCCCCACGGGCAGATGGTTTAATATTTTTGGCAATATTCACAATATCATTATCATAAAAATATAAACCTGGAACAGCATAATGGGATTTTGGGTTAGGGGGTTTTTCTTCAATGGAAATCGCTTTTCCCTGACCGTCAAATTCAACTACCCCATAGGCGGTAGGATCTTTTACATAATATCCAAATATGGCGCCGCCACCGGATTTTTCCACTTTTAATGCAGCGTTAGAAAGAGTACCGCTGAATCCCCGGCCATAAAAGACATTGTCACCCAAAACCAGAGCACAGGTATCATTGCCTATGAAATCGGCGCCCAGGATAAAGGCATCCGCTAATCCACGAGGACTTTCCTGGACCTTGTATTCAAAACGCATACCAAGCCATTCTCCGGTCCCAAAGAGTTCTTTAAAAAAAGGCAAATCCCTGGGTGTGGAAATAATTAACACTTCCCGAATTCCTGCAAGCATTAAAACCGAAAGAGGATAGTAAATCATCGGCTTATCGTAGAGCGGGAGAATTTGTTTTGAAACGGCTTTTGTTATTGGGTACAGCCGTGTACCGGCGCCTCCTGCGAGTATAATTCCTTTCATAGGCTATTTATTCCTTTAAATCTTTACATATTTTAATAAAAGTTTGAATATCAAAAAAATATTTTTCTACTAATTGTAATTTATCTTCGGGGAAGTCCCACCATTTTATATCAAGTAATTCCTGTATTGTTAATTCATCAAACCTGTATTTAAGTATTTTTATTGGGCATCCTACTGCTATTGCATAGGGAGGAATATCTTTTGAAACAACAGCTCCAGCGCCAATCACTGCACCATCATGAATAATTACCCCATCAAGTACTGTAACATTTGCACCAATAAAAACATCATTACCTATAATTATTCTTTTACGTTCAATTATCTTATTGTATTGAGAAAGAGAAATTATATTAGTTAATTGTGTTGAATAAAACATTGGTGATGTACTAATACCAGCAGTGGGATGAATGCCCCATCCACAAAGAAAATTTGGGCCTATAGAACAATATTTTCCTATTGTAGTTTTACTAATATTAGAATTTTTTTGAATATATGTATATGCCCCAACTTCGACATCATCTGATATTAAATACGGATAGAAATATTTAATATTCCTCTGTTTATCAAAAAATGGTTCTCGTGAACTTATGGCAACCTTAAGTTCGGGGAATAAAAACAAAATGCATTTAATTCTTATTTTTTTTAATATTAGCATTATTTTTTTAAATACTGTTAAGTCTTTATTTTTAAATATATTTAAAACTCTTTTAAATAATTTGTCAAAATAATTCTCTATAAAAAATCCATATTTAGATATTTTTCGAACTAATTTATAATCAACTTTGATAGTTGTTGGATGTCTTATAATATTTAAGTCAAACTTTTTTTGATTAAAAAGCTTTGAATTATTATCAAAAGTATGAGTTGCATCCTGATTAAAACCCATATTTGAAATTAAATTCTTTTTTGGACTTATATATAAACCATTATTATTAAATATTGTATATATCCATTGGTAATCCCATGTATCAATTTCATGAGTGCCCATTTTTTTAAAAATATTCAACCAATATAATTGATCATATTTATTTTTAAATATAGTATTTATTTTTTTATCTCGAATAAAATCATTGAACCCTATTATATCAAAACTGTATTGTTTCCATGCCCTTTTCCAAGTGGCCCAACCCCAGCAATATTGTATTCTGGTAAAAAAATAATCAAACCTGCTATTTATGGATACAAGGGGATTATGACCCGAAATTTGGTATATCCTTTCATCGTTTTTATATTTTTCAAGTAACTCTTCACAGAAAGGGAAGAAACTCAATGAAGGGACGCAATCATCTTCAAGAATAATTCCTTGTTCAACATTATCAAAAAGCCATGTAATTGCACTTGATACAGCCCTGCCGCAACCAAAATTTTTATCTCTAAATAATGTTTTTACATCACATTGCCAATTAACATTATCTAAAACCCATTGCCTAACTTCAGCACAAAGTAATTTCTCGCCTTCAACAGTATGACGTGGTCCATCTGCGGCAACATATAAAAACCTTGGCTTTATTTGTTGTAAGACTGAGAAAACTTGCTTTGTAGTTTCGAGACGTTTAAAAATGATAAATAATATTGGGGTGTTAAACATAAATAGCCATTAATGCTCTTGATAATAAAACAAATTAAAATTAACTATAACCAAACTAGTTTTCCAATTTTATTCAACTCTCGACTTTTTTTTATTTTTCTATATAATTTTATATCAGCATAAATATTCAATATTTCTAATAGTTTTAATCTAACTATAGATTTCAAATATTTTTTAATAATATTCTTTTTATAAGATTGCATTATTTCATCATTTAAAATATTTGAATGTACGACTTTGTTCCAAATATCAGATTGCTGATGTATAAAATTCTTTGTAAACCCTGTTCTACCATCAGTATTATGACATATGGTTGTTTTTGTTGTTATATATGATTTGAATCCATGAAATATTAATCTTTGACTGTAGTTAATATCCTCGCCATAATGAAAAAATATATTTGTATCAAAACCACCAACTGTTTCAATGCATCTACGGCTTATTAACCAGGCAGCTGCATTAACAAATTTTATTTCATAGTAGTTTTTCAAATTATTAAAATATAGATCTGAAATAATTTCATATGAACAATGTTCCCTAATAAAATTTGCAAAACTAGGTTCTAAGTATGCACTTGTACCATTTAAATGAATAGGAGAAAGAATGCCAGCATTAGGAAGAGATGGAAATAAATCTATTAACTCTTTTATAGTGTTGGATTTAACTTGAGCATCCTGATTTAAAAGAAATACATATTCCGTGCCTTTATCCAATGCATATTTTATACCTATGTTATTAGCCTTTGCAAAACCAAGGTTCTGACCAGTTTCAATCACTTCAACCAAAGGATATTCTTTTCGAATTATATTAAGGGTACCATCTGTAGATCCATTATCAACGACCAAAATATTAGGAACAACGGAAGAATTGATTAAACTTTCAAAACAGGTTTTGACCCATTTTATTCCATTAAATGTTACAACAATTGCATATATATTCATTCATATACCTAAAGATTGTTCTTAAAAAAGACTAATAATACTTTTTTTAATTTTTTAATTTTTTTAATTAAAAAATCATTCGCATTATAATAAAATTCATTTCTATCTATTATTTTATCTTCATAACGCTTATATATTTTTTTCACTTTTTTGTCTTTACATATAAAAAAATAGGGGTATTGTGCCCCATTAATCCCAGTTCCATGTTGGTCGCTGTCTATTTTAAAAAATAATATATTCTTATCGTCTTTTATATAGTTATACTGCTCAATATCATCTTTACATTTAATAGGAAAAAAGTATAATATTAATACATGACTATTTTTTAATATTTCTCTGAGATTATAATATTTAGATTTAAAAGCTTTATTCTTATATTTATCTAGTAAAGGATATATGTTGACAATAGGCCATAAATTATATTGGCCTGATACATTTATTATTCTATATGCATTCAGTAATATTCCAATTAATACTGCTGCGTACCCGCCTGCAGAACTGCCAGCTACTATTACTTTAAAGTTTTCGGTTTCTTTTTTTAAATATTCTACCACTTTATCTATGCAATTTAATTTTGAATTTATTCCTGTTACATACCATTGTTTATATATATCTCGAATAAATATTATTTTTGAAAAATTTCTTCTTATTAATTTATTTTTTGCAATATGTTCCCATTCATATCTATCTTGTTTTCTGATTTTATTTGTATATTCTTCATTTGTATTTGGATAATATAAGCCATTACCAGAACAAAGTAACAAACACTTATATGAATGATTGTTTAAATTAATGATTTTGATATTATCAGCCTGATAATCTTCTGCTAATAATTTATTATCATCTGTTAATGTGAATAGCATTAAAGCATACTCTATTTCATTCTAATTTTTATGGATGTTTTTTACAGCTCTAATATATTATTATAAACAGTTATTTTTTCTCTATATTTTTTTTATGAAATCGTAGGGAAATATATGAAGAGAATTAAATTTAAGAAAATTAATTATTTTAGAATCATATTATTTATCAATTTTTAAATATCTAATAATTTTTTGTCTAAACTTATAGTTCCTATATTGAGATTTAATAGATTTTTTTATTTCGAATAACAACATTATTAGGTAATATTTTCTTTAGTAATAGTATGATAATTTTAGTTACATGCATATTAAATTACTCATTTTTAATAATATCATCAATTATGTCAATAGTTAAAGGTGTATATATTAATTTAATATCTTTTTCAGTAAATTTATCAAATAATTCACATATATTAATTCCCAGCAATTTTTCGCATATAGATTTGTCAAATCTATATTTAATTATTTTTGCAGGATTTCCACAAACTATAGCATAAGGTGGAACGTCCTTTGTAACAACTGAACCTGCTCCTACAATAGCTCCTTGACCAATACTTACACCAGAACATATTGTGGCATTTATTCCAATCCATACATCGTCATTAACTATAATATCCCCCTTAGATAGTGCTTCTCTATAATATCCAAAAAGACGAACCTTAAAAGGAAATGTTGAAATATTGTTATTCTGATGTTCGGCTCCAAGTAAAAAAATAACGTCATGTGCTATAGAACAATAATTACCTATTTTTAATATTGTATTATCATTGCTCGAATCGAATACATTTAACTCTCCATAGGTTTTTTTCCCAACATGAACTTTTTCAAATCTGAATGGATTTTTAGCGACAGTTCCATTATGATTATTTAGCAATCTCCATTTTTCAGAAAAAGATATATTTTTTCTTTTAAATTTCTTTAATATATAACTAACATATCTATATAATATTTTAACTATTTTATTTCTGTTCGTAATTTCAATGTAAAATGTTTTAAAAATAATAATAATTTTGTCTGAATATTTCATATTATTATTTAAATTCAAAAATGTTTTACAATATTTATATCCAATAAAAATAAAATCAATTGGTTTTATTTTTTTAAATTTTATTGAATAATGTGAAATAACATTATTATCATTCATACAATAATAATAATAATATGTAGAAAATATAAATCCACATCGAAAAAGATTTTCAATTATCTTATAACGTTCTTTATATTTTAAAGATGATTTTGAAGCATGCATAATATAAATAGAATATTCTTGCAATCTTTGTTTTGGAAACCACCACATCGAATTATCTGAATATGTATAAGTCTTATTAATATTTAAATCAATTAATGCTTTCATGTTCAGTAGGGGCAATTTGAATATTAGGGCATCACCTTTCTCTGCCAATTCGGCAATAATAATATCTTGAAAGAAAGCAAATTTTTTAGGATAAGTAGATATATTATTACTAAAAAATGCAGAATTTATATATTTTTTTGTTTTAAAAAAATATCCACTAGGGTGCTTTGATAAATAGCCTAAATGAAATGTAGCATCAAAACCACCGTAATGGTATTCTATTTCATTAGTATCATCTTTATCAATATCTAATTTACAATAACCAAAATCAACTGACGGGTTTGTTTTTAATGTATAAATAAAACTTTGCATATATTCAGCTTCTATCCAATCTTTATCAAGGCAAATCATGGAATAAATACCACGGGCATAAGTTGCAACTTTAATAATATTTAGATTTCCACCAATATTTTCATTATTTGAATACACTCTCAATCGAGAATCGTTGATTTTTTTTAAACGTATTATTGTGTTATCTGTTGAACAATTATCAAGAATTACAATTTCTAGTTCTTGAATATTTAATTTTAAAATATTTAATACCAACTTTTCAAGCTCATCTATTCTGTTATATGTTGGTATACATATACTTAAAAATGGGGTATATTCAATTGAAAATTGTTCGTCATTTGGTGATTTTCGCAGATATGTATTAATATTTGCGTTTTTTTCATTTAAATCCATAATCATTCTTTCTACAATTTTTTCAGATTAAAATAGATAATTTTAATAAAAGATTGAATATTTAACTAATATTATAGCATGTCTGATTTTAGAAATATTATTAGAGTCTATTAAGGTATTCTTGCAATGAATTTTGATTAAGTACAATTTTTTTATAATAAAGCGGAGGATTCATAACCTCATTGATTCTATATGGTTTAAATCCCCATTTTAATATACCAACTCCGTCATATTTCTTTTCGATAATTGCCCCAAGATCCCGTAATTTTATAATTGTCCCACTTAATGATATAGTTTTATTATCAAAAAAAACATGCGATACAATATTTGTTGAAATAAATGTAGTAATATCCCTAACGTAAGCTAAATCAAGTATTTGCTCTCCCTGGGTTAATTCAAGGATTTCTTTTTTTTGACATGCTGTGATAAGAAGATCCATTACTTTTTTCCGTGTATCTTCATTCCCATAAGTATCACATAATTCAATGGTTTTTGATTGAATCCCTTGGGATTCGTAATAGATTAAAATGTCTTTAAATGCTTCTTTTGTAGCAGCATACAAATTAGCTGGAAAATAGGGTTTATTCCCTATATGCTGCCAACGAGTTCCAATGTTTAGAATATACTTAATATTGTTATTTTTCATTGCTTCCAGAACATGAGTTCCAAATGAAATATTTGAAGTAATTAAATCGTCTATATCTTCATCTCTATGATTATTTATATATAATGTGGCTAAATGTATTACAATATCAGGTGAAAATATTTTCATTGCTGAGTTTATTGTATTGTCTTTATTTAATTGATATATTTGTATTTTATTAAGATATCGAGTTAGATTTTTTAAATCTGTTTTATCTCTTTTTAAAATCGCAATAACATTTTTATTTTCAAGTAAAGAAACAATTAAGTGAGATCCGATAAATCCTGTGGCCCCAGTAATTAGTATCTTCATAGTTAAAATACCTTGTCAAAATCTTTGAAATTAGAAAATACTTTATCTCTATCAGAAATAATAGGGTCTTGAATATTCCAATTGAATCCAAAAGAATCATATTTAATGCCAAAGTCATGTTCTTTCGAATAACAAGTTGTTTGAGCATAATGCACTATTGTGTTATTCTCAAGGGAAGCGAATCCGTGGGCTATGCCTTTAGGAATGTATAAATAATCAGCATCGTTACCGGAAAGAGTATAGCTGAAATATTCACCAAAAGTTTTTGAAGTTTGTCTTAAATCAAGACATACATCTACTATTTTTCCGGTAATAACATATATCATTTTTACATGATCCATTGGCGGTACTTGAAAATGCATCCCTCGTATCACATCTTTTTTATTTATAGAATAATACAATTCGGAAAAATTACTTTCAAGTGATAGAGATTTAAAATCAGTTTCAGTAAAAACTTTTTTGAAGCTTCCACGCGAATCATAAAATATTTGATTTGTTAAAATATATAACCCCGGCAATGAAGTTGTTTGTTTATTTATCAAGCTGCACCTCTCTTGTAGCTTTAATTTTTAGTATCCGTTCTTATTAAAAATATATTTAACGTCAAATACTGTAATTTCTAACGAAATATTGCTATTTTAATTGTTTCTATTAAAATGTCAATTATTACATCATCCATCCCGGGATACACGCCGATCCAAAAAGTATCGTTCATTATATGATCGGTGTTATTAAGATTGCCAACAATCCGGTAGCCGTTTCCGGAATTACGCATTTCATCAAAACATGGATGCTTAACCAGGTTTCCTGCGAAAAGCATTCGTGTTTGAATGTTTTTATTTTCAATATGTTGAACCAGATTGTTTCTATTCACTCCATCTTTGCATGTAAGTAAAAACCCAAACCAGCTTGGATTTGAATTAGGCGCTGCTTCCGGAAGAATAAGCTTGTCCTGCAAATTTATAAGCCCCTCATACAGCCGTTGCCAATTATACCGGCGCTTCTCAACAAATGACGGGAATTTCTCAAGCTGAGCGCAACCGATGGCTGCCTGCATATCGGTAGCCTTGAGGTTATACCCAAAGTGACTGTACACATATTTATGATCATACCCTTGAGGGAGTTCTCCGTATTGTTTATTAAATCGGTGACCGCAAAGATTGTCCCGCCCGGAAGGACAAACACAGTCTCGACCCCAATCCCGCAAAGAACGAATAATCTTGTTCAATAAAGGATTCGATGTGTATACCGCCCCACCTTCACCCATAGTCATATGGTGAGGCGGGTAAAAACTTGAGGTACCAATATCCCCAATGGTCCCGGTTAACCGATCTTCACCGTTTAGTTTGTAGATCGTTCCCAGAGCATCGCAGTTATCTTCTACCAGCCACAAATTATGGGCATCGCAAAAATCTTTTACTGCTTTAAGGTCAAATGGGTTCCCCAAGGTATGGGCCAACATTACCGCTTTGGTTTTGGCTGATAATGCCTTTTCCATTAATGAAACATCAATGTTATATTGAGGGATAGTCACATCCACAAATACTGGAATGGCGCCATATTGGATGATTGGGGTCACTGTAGTCGGAAATCCCGCTGCAACAGTTATTACTTCATCTCCCCGCTGTATTGCACGTTCTTTCAGGAGAGGGGAGCTTAGGGCCATAAAAGCTAATAAATTAGCGGAAGAACCGGAGTTAACAAGGGAACAGAAAGGAACCTTGAGAAATTCGGACAGTTGCCTTTCAAACTGTTCCGTATACCGTCCGGAGGTAAGCCAGAACTCAAGGGCACTGTCCACGAGGTTCATCATTTCATGTTCATCAAAAACTCTGGAAGCGTAGGGGATACGGTCCCCATCTTTGTATGGAGATTTTTGCATAAATAATTGATAATAGGCTTTTACACTGTCAAGAATCGATTGGGTAGCAGATTCTTTGGTCATCCCTTCAAACATCAAAGTAACCTCTTATTTGTTGATCAATACAATTCCGGCGTTTTTCATCGTTACCACACTGGGTAAATTCAACAATTTTTTCCACCGCAGTATTTATAGGCCATTTTAATTTCCAACCCAATGTGGCCTTTGCTTTTGAGCAGTCAAGCTTAAGGTAATTTGCCTCGTGAGGGCCTCCATCATTTTCAGCATCCCAAGATGCACCCAGTCCCCAAACAGCACAAAACAAGTCCGCAAGCTGCCCAGTAGTAACACAGCTTTCATCGTCAGGACCAAAGTTATAGGCGCCCTCTAATGACTTTTCGTGAAATTGCTTTTCTGCCAGAAGCAGATACCCTGAAAGACATTCCAAAACATGCTGGTAAGGCCGGATAGAATGAGGATTCCGAAGAACTATTTGTTTTTCCGTTTGTACAGCCCGAATACAGTCGGGGATAATCCGGTCAATGGCATAATCGCCGCCACCGATTACATTCCCGGAACGGGCGCTTGAAATCGCAGATGTGCTGTTATCGCCAAAAAATGAATTCCGATAACTTGCAGTTATTAGCTCGCTGCATGATTTACTATTAGAATAGGGGTCATACCCGCAGAGGGTTTCTGATTCCCGGTATCCCCATAACCATTCCTTATTTTCATAGACCTTATCGGTCGTTACATTAACAAAAGAGCGGATATTGGGGGTCAATCGCAAGGCTTCAAGGATATTCACTGTCCCCATCACATTTGTTTCATAGGTGGCTGCTGGTTCACGGTAGGATACTCTGACGATGGGTTGGGCAGCCAAATGCAGGAGTATGTCCGGCTTGGCTTTCCGTACTGCCTTAATTAACATATCCCGGTTCCGGATATCACCGGTAATAGAATGGATATCGGCAGCAGTTTTAGTCTGCATAAAAAGTGATGGGTTAGTAAGCGGTTCCAGGGCATAGCCAGTTATATCCGCACCGGCATAGAGTAGTGTGCGACAAAGCCAAGTTCCTTTGAATCCCGTATGGCCGGTTAGAAAAACTTTTTTATCCTTATAAAATTCAATGTTCATTACTGTTTTAACCAGAGTGCCCAAGGCGCTTTTCCGGTGGTCCAAAGTGATGTTAGATCATTTTTATCTTTAAGGGTATCCATGGATCTCCAAAACCCATTATGTTTAAAGGCGTTTAATTGTCCTTCAGTTGCAAGCCGTTCCAAGGGTGTTTTTTCCAAGACAGTCATATCGCCTTCTGTTAAGTAATCAAATATAGCAGATTCCATTACAAAGAAACCGCCATTAATCCAAGAACCATCACCAATAGGTTTTTCCTGAAAAGAAGAAATAAGACCTTCAGTATTAAAAGATAGAGCGCCAAATCTTCCGGCAGGACGCACAGATGTAAGGGTTACATATTTACCTGTGTTTTTATGATTTTCAATCAATTCTTTAATATTTACATCACTGACACCATCGCCATAGGTTAGCATAAATCGTTCATTACCTATGAATTTTCGCGCCCGTAAAATTCTACCGCCAGTCATCGTGTCTGGTCCGGTATAGAGCATGGTAACTTTCCAAGGCTCATTCCGATGATTATGAATTTCAACGCTGTTATTTTCCATATCGACTGTAATATCAGAATACCTGGTGTAATAGTTTATAAAATAATCTTTGATAAAATGGGATAGATATCCGGTAAGCACTACAAATTCAGTAAAACCCCAGTAGGCATAAGTTTTCATAATATGCCAAAGTATGGGTTTTCCACCAATTTCTACCATAGGCTTAGGACGTAAACTGGTTTCTTCAGAAAGCCTAGTACCAAATCCACCAGCCAATATAACTACTTTCATATCATCCCTTTAGCATATAATGAAATTGATTAAGTTCTATATTACCTGAATCATCATTTATATTATAAATCTTATTTTTACCTATAAAATTTGCCCACATAGAAAAAGTACTTGGTGGTCCTATCAAAAAATCACACTTGGACATTAAATATTGATCGATAAACCATTCATTATTTGAAATATAAGTATTATCATTTTCTTTAAACGTTGTAAGCTCATTGGAAAATATTATAAAAATACATTCTTGATGCAAATATTTTTTTATTTCATTTCTAAGATTATTCATATACTTTGCATATACGTTATCATCAAAATACCACTTACCATCATTAAATATTTTATAATCACCTCTCCTAATATGAACACCAACAACTATTTGATTAGACTTAATCTGGTTTATCCTTTTTAATAATTCATTGTTTTCATAATAATTTCTCTTTAGTGTATATTTATTAATAAAGACATCCTTGAATTTTTTAACCAATGCCGGTACATGAAAATACCAACCCCCGACATATACGTTTTTATAAGAGTGTATATAGGCTAAAAGTACATCTATATTATTTGCATCTTCATAATCAAACATTATAACATTCTTCAAAATTTTTGCGTTGATTAACATATCGCGCAATCTATTACTTAATATAGAATTGCCCCCCGGTTGTGACGATGTACATGGTGATACATAATACTTACATATATCCTGAAATGTTGGATTAGAATACGATATTCCATATTCCATACAAAAACACTCAAAGTTAAGATTTTGAAATAATCTATTGCCATAATCGCCGTAACTTTTATATAAAATAAGCATATTAACGATTAATTATTTCCAGGTAATGATGGGAGCTAACACACCTGGTCTTGCGCTATACCAATAAGGAGAATCACTCAACCCACCTTTTATCACTAAGCTTATTTCAGGAGCATTTAAAATTGGCTCAGTTATCCAGAAACGAAAATGCAAGCTACTGATCAACTCTAGTCTATACTCACCTTCGTTAAACAAATGTTTGGGGATTGCACTTCTTATTTTACAAATGCCAGATTTTAAATTAGGCCATTTTTCTTGTTCGGTATCCGTTTGATAAGACCAATAAAGTATTACTCCATCACTATTGTAAATGGCATAACCGATACAAAGTGCGTTGTCTTGTTCTTTTATTTCACCGGTAATATTTACCCAACATTCATGATTGCTTTCAATGTTTCTGTTGATAATGTTATCATTTGCATCTGTTAAATAAAAAGCTAAAGGTTTAAACCATGGGTTATCAAATTCATTCCCGCTATTATACCATTCAAATTTTTTTTCATTGTCATCATTACCCAAATATTTTTTTGTCACCTGCTTTATATAATCGGAATTAAAAACGACTTTCCCATTTTCTAAAATAATCCCGCTATTACACAGTTGTTCCACTGCCCCCATATTATGACTCACAAAAAGCACTGTCCGTCCCTGACCGGTGCTCAAGTCCTGCATCTTACCTATGGCTTTATTCTGGAACTCTGCATCTCCTACCGCTAATACCTCATCAGCTATCAGTATATCACTATCAAGATGGGCGGCTACTGCAAAGGCTAATCGAACATACATCCCACTGGAATAGCGTTTTACAGGCGTGTCAATATGGTTTTCAATACCACTAAAGGCGATAATCTCATCAAGTTTTTGATCAATACGGCGTTTTTTCATACCAAGAATTGCACCATTAAGGTATATGTTTTCACGACCAGTTAATTCCCCATGGAAGCCAGTACCTACTTCCAGAAGACTAGCAACTTTGCCCTTGATTTTTATACTGCCTTCGGTAGGGGAGGTAATACGGGACAGGAGTTTGAGTAGGGTGCTCTTTCCTGCGCCGTTCTTCCCTATTATACCAATCCGATCTCCTTGTTTTATCTCCAGGCTTATGTCCTTGAGTGCCCAAAAGTAATTTTCCGTATTAGCGTATTTGTTTTCGCCTATTTTAGAGTGGGGATCATTTTTTCCCTGTTTTAAAGCTATCCAAGTTTGTATATCTCTAAACAGAGTACCATTATTAATTACCCCAAGGCGGTATTTTTTGGAGATGTGTTCTATACGTATAGCTATATCAGACATTTAAGATTCCGTTATTGACATTGTTCATTTTTATCGCAATAATATTTATTCTTTATTTTTCGGAGAAAAGTTGCACGCTAGTTTCTGTGCGTATTTATATCTTAAATAAATACTTAAAATGAGTATTTTAAAGATGTTGTTATATAAACATTATATCTGTGTGAAGATGAAAGGAATGAAATTGACTTGGATAACGGATTATGTTCGTCACGAAAAACAAGTGAGCTGGAAATGGACATATTATGATTAATATAATATAACCCTGAAATACCAATATCAAGAAATGCTCTTATATTCCCCAAAGGAATTCCTTCGGCGTTACCGTATGTTCGTGATTCAATAAAATAACTATGATCCAGATCTGGATTTCTTCTTTGAAGAAAAATATTTCCATATCCTTTAGGATAATATAATTTAAAACCTAAATATTGGCTATTTCCACCCGTACCAATACCAGCCCCTAACCATTGACCTTGATTAGTATGTCCCTGAGTGATAATATGATGTGCATAAAAAGTTGAATACCAATTAATTAATCTATCATAATCTTGGGAGCATTCCAAATTTGTAATTTCAAGTAAAATTTCCCCTTTTAGAGTATTCGTAATAGGTACTGATTTTTTTATTCCAACTGTATATCCTTCTGTATGAAAGGGATAGCGTAAAAAATGATCAAAATTCGGACTAAAATCATTTTTTCCCCATTCAAAGAAAATATCAAGCCCTGCAATTGGTAAAATATAATCGATAATCACTGATGCCCTTTGATCATTTTCATCGTATCCTGCATCGATTTCCATGAACGGCCACAATATAGTAGTTATTGCCTCATAGTTCATGGCATTCCATTTGGAAAGCATAATTCGATTAAAGCCAATAGAGAGTCCGGATAGGAAAGGAACGCCATAAGCTATACTGAACCCGGTGATCAGGTTATGATCGTTGGAACTGTCGTTATCAAACCAATTTGACTCTGAAAGGTATCCCATCCAGGCTCGAGTTTCTATGTCACCGAGGTACCAGTTGAGCTTTGGAATAACCATACGTTGTTTCCGCAGCCCTATATCTAACTTGGGATAGGAAGCAGCATTGTTTGAATGGATGATCGGATTAAGTCGCGCCGGACCCAGCCATATCGCCTGGGTTCCGAATCCTATGGTCAGGGTTTTCCAGGTGTAGCGAACTTCGCTGTCACCCCAATCGTAGATGAAAAACGGATCATCCCCAAAACGCTGGGGGGCGTCAATGCTGGGTACACCGTAATACCCATATTTAGCGGCTTTGTCTTTATAGTTATCACCTGTATAAGCAGGTGACATATACTCAAACCCAGCGTTCTGGGAAAAGGCTAGTTGGGGCTTGAAGGTCAGCTCAACACCATAGGCTTCAAGCCGGGCGCCTCCTGTGAAGCTGCCGTTGTAACCTTTACCCTGCCAGAGGGCACCGTCGTTCTGACCGTAAGGAGTGGCGGTATTGTAGGAGTTAAACAACTCCGGGCCGAATATTTTGAGGGTAATTTTGTCGGTTAAATTTCGCCTGGTTCCTAGATTGTTATTCTTCCAAGGGTGGTCGGCTTCTTTGTCAATGATCCAGGACGAATCGGACAGGGTCCTAAAGTTAAGATAAGGGCGTTCGCTTAAACCCTGTAGAGCCAGGAAGTCGTAGTATTGTTCGGTATCCGAGACCAAAGCTTCCTGGGCAGTTACCAAAACTGTGGTAAGTATAAATAATACTATCAGGGTTTTATGATTTAACAGGTTCAATTTATACCACATCAATAAAATTTTGCTCATTCTGGTTAAACAAAACAAGTCCCAGGAAAAGCATAGCTACCGTTATTCCCAGGCTGGTCAGTATCATGGCGGAAGAAACGGAACCGGCGCCATAAAACCAAATCCGGAACAGTTCAATGGGGGCGCTAACGGGGTTTACAAAGTTGACCCAGCTAAAGCGGCTGGGGATCGATGACATGGGGTAGACTACCGGGGTAGCATACATTGCAAGCCCCAGGGCGAAGGTCACCAGCTGCTTGAGATCACGGTATTTTGTTGTAAGGGAGGAGATAATGATACCCACGCCCATACCTAAAGCTGCAAGCCAGGCAAAAATGAGGGGAAAGGCGAATATCCAGAGGGAACCCCTGATAGGTGCGCCTGAGATGATATAATATACATAGAATACCATGAGCAGCAAAAATTGTATGAATATTTTTGTTACGTTACTGAACACATTGCTGATGGGTACGGTAAGTCGAGGGAAGTACACCTTACCGAAAAGGTTAGCATTGTTAATGAAGAGGTTGGAAGCATCTGAAAAGCATCCGGCAAAAAAGGTCCAGAGCATAGTTCCTGAATAATAAAAGAGCAAAAATGGGACGCCGTTGGTACCTATATTGGCGAGATTGCCGAAGACAAAAGAGTACATGATGGTAGAAAACAGGGGCTGAATGACGAGCCACAGGGGACCCAGGATGGTCTGTTTGTATTGGAGTACAAAATCGCGTTTCACAAAGAGGTAGACCAGATCCCGATAACGGATTACATCCCGTAACTGTAAATCCAGGAGTTTCCGTTTGGGTTTAATTGTTAAAGTCCAGTTTTCATCAGCCATTATAATATCCGTTAAACCATTCCGCAAAGGCCTTGAGCCCTGCGTTAATATCTGTGCGAGGTTCCCAATCCAGGTCCCGCCGGGTATCTTCAATGTCCGCTTCGGTGGCGGCTACATCGCCTTCCTGCATAGGAAGGTAGCGCTTCACCGCTTTTGTGCCTAAGGCAGTTTCCAGGGTTTCAATAAAATTTTTAAGCTTTTCCGGTCGGTTATTCCCCAGGTTGTACAGCCGGAAGGGGGCGGAGGATTCCGCCGGTCCGCTTTTCAGGGGATCAAACCCGGGAGCGGGGGAGGGGAGGCGCTCCGAAGCTTTCAGAACCCCATCGGTAATATCGTCGATATAGGTAAAGTCCCGCAACATTTCCCCATTATTGTATACATCTATGGGTTCACCTTTACTGATGGCCAGGGAAAACTTATAGTAGGCCATGTCGGGGCGGCCCCAGGGTCCATACACCGTAAAAAACCTCAGCCCCGTAACAGGGATGTTGAAGAGGTGGGCGTAGGTATGGGCCATAAGTTCGTTGGACCGTTTGGTGGCGGCATAGAGGCTTACCGGGTGATCCACCTGATCTTGTACTGAAAAGGGCCGCTTGCTGTTCATGCCATACACGGATGAACTGGAAGCATACACCAGATGGGGTACCGCTAATGATCTACAGAGCTCAAGAATGTTCAGGAAACCTGCGATATTGCTGGTGATATAGGCATCGGGATTTTGAATGCTGTAGCGGACCCCGGCTTGGGCTGCCAAGTGGATGATCCGGTCAATAAAGCCGCATTCCTGAATATAATTGTTAACAAGCGAAGCGAGAGCTTCCTTATCCTCAAGTTTCAACTGGACAAATTTGAAGAGTTGAAAACTATGGCTTCCCAAGGGAACGCCGTAATCCACATCACCGGCAACTATCCCCAGTTCCTTCAAACGGTCATGCTTAAGGAAAACCGGATAGTAATCGTTTAACGAATCAATACCCAGCACCTGATGGCCCTGTTCCAGCAGTTTTTTTGTTACATAAAATCCGATAAACCCGGCAGCGCCGGTAACGATATAATTCACTATGCCCTTATTTTCCTATTCCAAAATACTTAAGCCCGGCATCTTCGATCTCTTCCCGTTTATACACGTTCCGCAGATCAAAAAAACAGGGGACGGCAAGCAGTTCCTTCACCTTACGAAGATCAAGGTTTCTGAGCTGATTCCATTCGGTGAGCAGGGCAAGGACAGTAGAATCCTGAATAGCGTCATATTCGTCTTTTGCAAAATATACGGAGTCTTTGATTGATTCCAAGCGCCAGAGCGCTTCTTTCATGGCAGCGGGGTCCCAGGCCCGTAGCTTTGCTCCTCGCTGTACAAGCCCTTCGCAGATGGCGATGGCCGGGGATTCCCGCATATCATCGGTGTTGGGCTTAAAGGCCAGGCCCAATATGGCGATGGTTTTCCCTTTCAGGGAACCGCTTCCGCCCAGGCCGGTTTCAATCTTATCAACCATGCGGAGTTTCTGCCGTTCATTAGCCGCTATGGTGGTTTCTACCAAAGAGAGGGGTTCTCCGTAATCCCGGCCTATCCTGGCCAGGGCCTGGGTGTCTTTGGGGAAACAAGAGCCACCGTAGCCGGGTCCGGGGTGGAGAAATTTTCCACCTATACGGCCGTCCCGGCCTACTGCCTTGGCCACGTCCTGCACATTCGCCCCGGCCTTTTCGCAGAGGTTGGCTATCTCGTTAATAAAAGTAATTTTTAGGGCTAGAAAAGCGTTGGAGGCGTATTTGATCATCTCAGCCGATTCAAGGTTGGTTTCAATACAGGGGGTTTCATTCAGGTAGAGGGCGCGATACACCTCTTTCATGACCTTCCGGGCTTTTTCACTGTCACTGCCTATGACTACCCGGTCAGGGTGGGTAAAGTCCAGGACCGCCGAACCTTCCCGGAGGAATTCGGGGTTGGATACTACATCGAAGGGGATCGCCGAGCCCCGTTTGGCAAGCTCCTCGGCGATCCATTTGGTAACCAGCCGGCCGGTTCCCAGGGGAACGGTACTCTTGTCCACCACCACCGTATAAGATTCCATGGCCCGGCCTATTTCCCGGGCTGCTGCTTCAACATAACTGAGGTCAGCGCTTCCGTCATCCGCCGGCGGGGTGCCCACGGCGATAAAGACTACGTTGTTTTCTTTAACAGCAGCATTAAGATCCGTGGTAAACTTCAGCCGACCATCACGGGTGTTGCGCTCCACCACGGTGTCCAGTCCTGGTTCATAGATGGGGATGATGCCCTTTTTGAGAGATTCTATCTTAGCAGGGTTATTATCCACGCAAGTTACATGGTTACCGAAGTCCGCAAGGCAGGCCCCTGAAACAGAGCCTACATAGCCGGTGCCGATTACTGCAATATTTACCATTTTTTATTTCAAGCTCCCCATATAATTTTCCAGAACTTTAACAAATCTGGCCATTTCCTCCGGCCTGATGTCTCCGATATCGGCAATACGGAAGGTATTTGCATCAGAGAGTTTCCCCGGATAAATGGTAAAGCCATGGGTCCGGGCAAGATCGTGGAGGGCTTCAAAATTGTAGGCAGGGGAGGGCGGGTCAATGATGGCGGTGATAAGCTTTGACTGGGCCTCTGGGGGTACTAGCATCTTAAGCCCCATCTTTTTAACCCCCGCAAGGAGCTCCTCCCAGCATGCGGAGTAACGGGCATAACGTTTTTCTATGGTTTCCAGTTTTATTTCAATGATGGCCTGGCGCAGGGCATAGAGGGTCTGTACCGGCGGGGTAAAGCGGGTCTGTCTAGTCTTTTGAAAGTACTGATACTGATCCCATAGGTTAAGGTAATAGTTCCGCATGGGATAATCTTTTAGCTTTTCAAGGGCTTCTTTTCTGCAGAACACAAAGGCTACGCCGGCCATGCCCTGGATATTCTTATTTGATGTGGAGGCCATAAAGTCTATGTGATCGGTATCCATATCAATGGGGATGGCGGCAAAGGCGCTGACAGCATCTATGATGGTAGTAATATTGTGCTCATGGCAAAAGTGGCAGAGTTCCGGCACGGGGTTTAAAAGCCCCGTGGTTGTTTCATGGTAAACCATGGCGAAGTGGGTGAATTTTCCGTTGATGAGCTTGGCCTTAAGCGCTTCTATGTCCAGGGGGAGAAAACCGCTGCTCTTGAATACTTCAAAGTTGAGTTCGTAGACCCCGGCTATTTTTGCAAACCGTGCGCCGTAAGCGCCGTTATCAACGATAAGCAGTTTTCCTGAGTCAGGTATACAGGAAGAGATCATCACCTCATCTGCGGCTGTGCCGGACCCGCCAAAAAGTACCGTTTCTACATGCCCGGGCTTGCCGGCCATGAGAGAAAGTTCCCGGCCTATCCATTCCATCACATCACCGAATTCACTTTCTCTGGGACAGATGTCCGGGCATACCTGGGCATATTTTACGCTGTCACTGGTGGTTGCAGGTCCCGGGTTAAGCAGTACTTCTCTCCGTATGGCCCGGAGGCTCTCGGCTTCTTTAATCCGCGGGTAGATAAGCTTCGCCATGGCCAGGTGGTTCTCGTCGTCCACTTCCCGCCATAGGTAATATTCGAGCTTCCGGATAAATATTCTGTTGGCATCTCCGGACTGTGAGACTGCGGCCATGGCGGTCTCGTATTCCATCTTAGGTTCATCCGCCAGATGAGCCTTCATATAAGCCGCCATCTTATCCAGGGTATCCCTGGTAAGCCTGGTGATGCCCACCAATTCTCCTGCCAGATCACCGATGAGAGCGCGGTTCTTTGAATGTTTTTTAAAGTTCCCGGCGGTGTCCGCTTCCAGATATACTTCATCACCGGACTGGGTAGGTCCTGAAGCGAGGAGTACATTGGGATGGGGTTCATTGATCAGAACCGAAAGCCCCGCAGCATCGTAGATAAGGTCCGACTCCAGAAGGAGGAAGTCCCCCTTGACCCCGGGAACGCAGCAAGCCAGGGTGCCCATACTGCCGGTTTCCGCGTAGTGTTCGTTTTTAAAGAGGGTAATGCAGGGATACTGTTCTGCCAAACGCTGATACCATTCGTCACAGTGGCCTGTACCGATGATCACTTCCTCTATACCTGCGGCAAAGAGTTTTTGTACCGACCATTCTACCATGGGTAGATCGCCGATCCCAATAAAACCTTTAGGCATAGTTACTGTTTTATCCTTAAGCCTGGTACCAAGGCCGCCGGCCATTATCACTGCTTGTCTAATCATTCAGGATCCCCATTAGAACTTTTTTATTTTCCTGCGGGCTTGAAGCGGGCCGGCCCAGGTCCTTCCGGGCGCCTTTGCGGACTCTGATTTCGATAAGAACCGGACCATGTCTTTTTTGCCCCAGGACAGCGCGCAGTTCTTCTGCGCTTTTTACGGTACAAGATTCCCGGTAGCCGCAGGCCCGGGCTATGCTCGGTATATCAATTTTAAGACCCAGAGTAGGTTGACCACCCACAGAATCATGGGCGCCGTTATTCAGAATGATGTGCCGGAAATGTTCCGGTTTCCGGTTCCCGATGGCTGCCAAGGCGCCCATGTGCATGAGCAGGGCGCCATCGCCGTCCAGGACTGTAATGGGCTGATTTGGTTTTTGCAGAGCCGCACCCAGGGCTATCTGGGACGCGTGGCCCATGGAACCCACGGTGAGAAAATCCCTGCCATGTCCCTGGCCCAGGCGTTCCCGGATTTCATAAAGTTCCCGGGACGCCATGCCGGTGGTGGAAAAATAAATTTCCTCCGGATCTGAAGCGCGGATTACTTCTTCTATCGCCGCTTCCCGGGTTAACTCACCTTCATCAGCTTCTTTTTTAACTAAGGTATAGGGTGCAAAAGTATCCTTGCGGATCACCAGTGCGTGGGGGGTATTTTTTTCTTTGATTGAGGCAAAACATTGATCGATCTGTTGACGGAATTCCCCTTCATTCTGGGAAAGGATGAAATAGGGTATGCCCATGGCTTCCAGAAGGGAAAGGGTGACTTTGCCCTGTTTTAGGTGCTGAGGTTCATCCTTTACCCCGGGTTCTCCCCGCCAGCCGATAAGGAGAAGCATAGGTATTCTGTACACATCGGCGTCTGCCAGGGAAAGCAGGGGATTGATGGCATTGCCGATGCCGGAATTCTGCATATATACCAGGGGGATCTTCCCCGAGGCGATATGATAGCCTGAGGCAAGGGCAAGGGCGGCGCCTTCGTTTACTGCAATAATATGACTGTTGTATCCAGCGTGATCCGTAATGTAGGCGCAAAAACTCTTTAAGAGTGAATCAGGAACCCCGGTAAAAAAACCAGTTCCCTTTTCACTGAGGATGTCGTAGAATAACTGTGCTTCTATCATAAACTTACTTTGTTCCGGGAATTAGTTCCAGGATTTCCTTGATGGACATACAGAGGGAATCCGCTTCCAGGGACCGCTCATTTTCCAGGATAACCCTGGCGGTCTTAAGCATTGCAGGGTAGGAAGAACGGAGCATGTGGTTGGCGTAGATGATGATCTTGGCCCCCCAGGCGACAAGTTCCTTTTCGGTGAATTGGTTATAGGTGGTGGGCACTAAAACGATGGGCACATGGCTGTAACCGGAATGAAATTTTTCACAGAACTCTTTAATATCCCCCCCGGACTTTTCTTTGCTGTGGATCATGATACCATCGGCGCCTGCTTTAACATAGGCTTCGGCCCGCTCCAGGGCATGGGAAACCGGAAACCCTGCAATGAGGCTTTCCAGCCGGGCAATGATCATAAAGTCCCGGGTTACCTGGGCCCGCTTTCCGGCGCTTATCTTTTCTGAAAACTCCGGGATGGAAGCGAGTTCCTGGTTTACCTCAGTACCGAAGAGGGAATTCTTTTTTAACCCGACCTTGTCTTCAATAATTACTGCGGATACTCCATTTCGTTCCAGGGTACGCACGGTAAATACAAAGTGCTCGCTTTTCCCGCCGGTGTCACCGTCATAGATGATGGGCTTGGTGGTACATTCCAGAACATTGGTGAGATCCTGGAGACGGGTGGTTAGGTCTACAGCCTCAATGTCGGGCTTTCCCTTGCTAGTAGAATCGGTGAGGCTTGATGACCACATGCCATCAAAGCTGTGAACCCCGTCATCCTTACCGATTTCCAGGTTTTCGATGATCAACCCCGAAAGGCCCGAGTGGGCTTCCATGATCCGCACCACAGGCTTTACCTCAATGAGCCGGCGCAAAGCCCTGAGCCTGATGTCCGGTGTAGTGCCGATGGAATGCTGGGCTTCGTTCATGGCGGTGGAGTTGATCCCCTTGGTGTAAGGTACTTCTATGACCGTGCCGCCCTGTTCCGCCATAAGCGCATACACATCATCCCGGATTTTACTCAAGGGACCACTTTTCCAATCATCCCCATGGATGATAAAATCGGGCCGGTATTTTTTAAGGTTCGGCACATAACTCCATTCTTCCTGGGGCGCCACCCGGGCAACACCTTTTATGTTTTCCACCACCGCTTTCCGTTGATCGTAGGTGAGAAAGGGGATACGTTTGTGGGATGCGATGGCAGAATCAGTGAGGAGTCCCACCATAACTTCACCGTATTTTTCAGCTTCCTGAATAATATTGATGATCCCTGGGTGGATGATATCTCCGGTCATTCCTAGATAGACAGTTTTCATAGTTACCTTTTAGAAGAAATGGCCTAGGCCAATAAATAATTCCCGGTAGCGGCCTGCAGGCATTTTCCCTGATTGGGCCCATTCCCGCAGATCCCAACCTATGCTGCCCCGCAGATAGAGGCTGCGCCAGGGAAGAGAAAAGACGATTACTTCAATACCGGCGGAAGAAATCAATTCGCCGAATTCGATTTTTTCTCCGCTTCGGGTTTCGCCATTAAACATGGCCATATCAATAAAGGGGGAGAAATGTACTTCAACATCAACGGGCCGGAATCCATGGGTATTGAACCACCGGGAGGGGGTAAAGGTGAGGATACGCAGGGGTAATTCCAAATTGAAAGAAAGCATAGAGTTGGCTATCAGCTCATTGTTCCGTATGCCCCGGAGTTTGCTCCCCGCGTTATAATTACGGACATCTCCATCATTATCGGAGGGATCAAAATTTTGTGCAAATTCAATGCGGCTGGACACACCGAAAGACTTAGTCAGCGGCAGATGTCCTGTTGCGCTGAAACCCAGGCCTATGGAACTAAGGGACTGGGTATAGTTGTTAAAGATATAGGAATTACTAATACTGGCGCTCAAGCCTTTGCGAAAATTTCCTATCCAGTTTGTCTGACCGAAACCCAAACTATGGCTTAGACCCGTGGCGGAACCCACACGATACCTTCCGATATCGCCTCTGGGACGATAGGCAAAACTTTCGGTAACGCTCGGAGTATAGCTTAATTCTCCAAAATCGCCCACCTCAATTCCTGCGATGGGTATTCTCCAGTAAGCATAGAGTACGCTGGTCATATACCACGTATCTTCAAAAAATTCTACACTGGTTTCATCCTGTTCCAGATCACTATTTTCTTCATTAAGTATGAAGGACTGATCAAATCCAACAGTAAAGTTGGTTTTTTGCCAGGGCAGATCCAGGGACAGGCCGGTGACGTTTTTATAATAATTGGGGTCAACTTGGAAATAGTTAAAGGCATTATCAAAATTGAAATTCCAGGTGTATCCTAAAAATTGAAAAGGGATATCCGCATCAATATCTAATAAAACTGAATGCTGATCGTCATCATACTTATACCCCAGATTAACAGGTAATGATTCCATGGTACCTAAGAAGTTATAATCCCGGGCTTTTAGGGTAATAGAAAACCCGTCATTGGAATCAAATTTCGGCTCAGGAAGGACGATGATATTCCATGCGTCCTTTACATGGACCAGGATGTCCACAGGAACCATACCGCCTTCCCCGGCATCACCAATAGTGTATTCGATACGACATTCTTCATCTTCCAGCACCCGTTCATTATGCAGGAGCTGGGTCTTGCGCCGGATCAGGGTTTCCAGGGATTGCTTTCCGGTAACCCTATCCCCTTCTTTCATATCCAGGACATTACGAAGGGCAAAGGGGCGGGTAATACCGAGTATGTCAAAATCAATGGTCCTGAGGTAATATACAACCGTATCTTCCCCCGCCTCCGGAAGGAAAACCTGATCCGGCTCGGCAAGTTCGGGATCTTCCTGTTCCTGAGTCGGCGATTCATCGGTGGAGGCATCCTGGCTGAAAACAAAGACAGGGTTAAGCATCAGACACAATGTACAAAGGACCAAAAAAACTAAAGGCACCACTTTTTGTATCACCCAATTTCTCCGTTAAGTATTCTCTTAAGAAGTCCGGTTTCCATAGAGACAGCCGAAACCAGTTCCGCCCGCTCCGCAGAGGGAACCACAAAGGTGGGTATTCCCGCTTTCGTTTTTTTATCCCCCCCCAATGCTTTCATAAACAGGGCAGTATCCTTTATTTCCGGATGGGGCGCCTCAGTTTGGTATCCATAGGCGGTGATTATTTCGCTGATCTCCCGGGCCCGTTCAGGGGGTGTAATGCCTAGGGCGAGCCCTAACTCACAGGAACGGACCATACCCCAAGCCACTGCTTCGCCGTGGGAGAGCTTCCCCAGCCCTGCTGCGGATTCAAGTGCATGGCCGAAGGTATGCCCCAGGTTTAGCAGCGCCCGTTCCGAACCTGACCCATCGAAAGCCGATGTTTCCCTTGGGTCTGCTTCCACGATCCTGCCTTTAACTAACACAGCCTGTTGGATAAGATCCCCCAGAATTGGGATCACTGCGCCGGACGAGTTAGCCTCGCCAGAAACTCTCTGAAGGAAGGGACCCCGAAAAGCCTTAATCTTTTCCAGGGTTTCCGGGCTGTCGAGGATTGCGGTTTTTATAAGTTCAGCCATGCCGGACTTCCATTCAAGGGGGGGCAGGGTGGCAAGGGTATCCAGGGGCAGGTATACATGGGAAGCGGGGAAAAAGGTTCCCACCAGGTTTTTAATGCCCAATAGGTCGAACCCGGTCTTACCCCCCATGGAGGCATCCACCATTCCCAGGAGGGTAGTGGAGATAAGGCAAAGATTTGCGCCCCGCATATAGACCGAGGCGGCAAAGGATGTCAGATCAGTAACAACCCCACCGCCTATGCCGATAAAAAGGCCATCCCGGCCCAAGCCCGCTGCTTTGGCTGTCTGAATGATACGTTCCACAGAGGCCCACGTTTTGGATGCCTCTCCACTTTCAAGCACGCAAAGGGGCGTATCAGAGCCGGCAAAGCTGATAGCCATAGCTTCTGTATGAGTATCACATACCAGCAGTACTCCCCTGGGGGAGCCGCCGCTTTCTTCCAGAATGGTTTCAAGGGTAGGGATGGCCCCCCGTATATGTACCTGCGATACCGCCTGACCGAAACGGAAGCTGTTATTCTTCTTAAGCATCCTGATGTATCCTATACCAACGCCAATGCCGGTTCGGTGGTCTTTTCAATGACCACGCGGGAAAGAAAAAAGGCGTTTTTCTTCGACGGAGTTTGGGATAAGGGGATGGTTTCCGCATAGACCGCCAGGACATTTTCTTTTAAAAGGTCTCCAAGGGCATTTTCATCCGCTATTTTAAAAAAACTCAGTCCATGGTGGAGGCAGGCGTGTTCAACAATAAAGTCAAGATCGCTTACCCCGATCAGGAACACTTTAGCGATATTTCGCCGTTTTGCGCTGAAAATTGTGTCGTCGATCCGTTCTTTATAAAAAACCACGTTATTTATGGTCCTCTTAAAGTACCCATAACTGCGGTGGATTATCTCATTCATCCCATCTAGGGTGACCGCGTATTGAATATTCCGGCTATTAAGCTTTTTTGCGGTGATCCACCCTTTACGGGCCAGGCGTTTGAGGATGGAATTGGTCATTCCCAGGGAGGTTCCGGCGATCAGGGCCAGATCCCGCTGCCTCAGGGGAAGCTGATGTTCCGTGGAGTCATAGACTTTTTCCAGAATGATATATTCTGTATCCAGTAGATTGCTGTTCATTGGGTTTCTTTTTGGGCAAAACAAAGCCGTTTCCGGATCAAATTTCCGGAAAAAGGTCATAAAATGAGGTTCGGCACATTCAGTAGGGCATAGACGGCCGAAACACGTTCTATGATACCGTATGTTTGTTCAAGTATTGAACAATATACCATGGGGGAAAAGTTATTTCAATAGAACGCAGTATAGAAAGTTGTCAATTTGAAAGCCCTAATTAATCGGAAAGGCTGAATATACAGGATTCAATAAAATTAAAAATCTTTTCCCGAAGCATAAATCCCGGTTCCTCAATCGCCGAAAGGTAGGTCCGCCAGAGTTCTGAAAAGTGCTCTGCGTCCCGGCGATCCAGTGGAAGCTGTTTTCCCGCCAGGATAGTTTCGCTGTTTTTATCCCGGAGCAGTATCTGCCCGGCGAAAACTACCCTTATATCGGTAAGTATATTCTTCTGTATCCGGGCCAAAAAAACCGCGCTTCCGCCGTCTCCGTCCGCCGTCTCCATATCAGTGAGCTTTTTATAAACTGTATAATGCCACTGTTCCAGGGGTATACGAATCCGGGTCAGCAGTTCCTGGGGATTTAGCGCCGGAGGCCCGGAAAGGCCGGAAAAACGGGATGCGGAAACCCAGCGTATCTCCTGAGCGGTACGCAGCTCATACCGGGCGTCCAGGGCCACCAGGGGCGCCGAGGCGTCCTGCCGCCGGGAGGGGTTGCAGATATTGCCCCCAAGGGTAATAAGGTTGCGTATTTGAGGACTGGCAATACCCTGGAGGCTCTTGGTAAGCGCTTCAGGGACAATTTTTCCCAAACCGGTGATTTCGCTGAGTTTTACCATGGCCCCGATTTCCAGGTATCGCTCAGTCCTGGTTATTTTTTGGAGTTCCTCCAGCCGTTCCAGGGAGAGGATGTTCCGGGGAAGGGTGAGAATTTGCTTGCCCTGGTTACGAAGCAAGCCGCCACCCCCGGCAAAGGGTACGGCATCGGGGAACCGGGTCCAGGCGGAAAAGAGCTCCGGCAGGCTGGCGGGGAAAAAAACCTGATTATGCAGAGCGTCCATACAATCTCCGCTGCCGTATTTCCGCGGTGGCAAATACCCCCGCAATCAGGCTGTCCGGTTCGGTACACCGGCACTTTATACCGCTGAAGGCCTCCAGGATATCCTCCCTGGTGGGCCGTAGATTTTTATCCAACAGGGTTTCCACTGCCAGTATCTTGCCGGAATCACAGTACCCGCAGTTTTCCACCCCCGCTCGGGAAAACCCTTCCTGAATATCCTGGTATTCATTGGTTTGGGAAAACCCTTCGATAGTGATGATTTCACTGCCCCGTATTCTAAAGGCGGGGATCATACAGGAGGAAACCACCTTACCGTTTAAGATCACCGCACAGGCGCCACAGACTCCGCTTAAACAGCCCGGCTTGGCTCCTAAAAGCTTAAAGTGGTTCCGTAAAATATCCAAAAGCCGGCGATCCGCTTCGGTTTTTACTACCACATCCTCACCGTTGAGGATAAAACCCAGAGTCATACCGGAGTCTCCTGTTTTTTTAGTTTTCCCGCTTCCCATATATCCCGGGCGGTGAGGGGAATTTTTTCAAAGGGGTGATCTATGGCCTGGGATACCGCCTGGGCATAGGCTGCGGGAATACAACTGAAAGGCAGTTCTTCTATGCCCTTAGGGGACTTATCATTCCATATAAAATCGATCTGAATAGGAGGAATATCCTTAGGACTGGGTATGTCATAATCATAGATGCTTTGCAGTGGTATCTGACCGTCTTCATAGGCAAGATGTTCCCGGGAAGCCCAACCCAGAGCCTGAATGGCCGAAAATTTCAGGGAACGCCGGGCCCTGGTTTCGGAGAGTATCTTGCCGGCGTCCACCCCTATCCAGGCGCCCCGTATCTTGGGAGTATACTCCAGGGGATCAATTTCTACTTCCACCACTGCGGCGGCACAACTCAGTTGGGAAAGGGCTTGGGCGTCAAAGGTCTTGTTTTCCCAGTTTAAAACCCGTGACGGACGGTAGGATCGCTGCACCGTGATGGGCAGGGGATCCCGGAAGCGCTGTTTGCGTATATCCTGGCAAGCCTTTTCCACCAGCTTTGTGAGGATCGTACTATTTCTGGAAAGAGTATCCGGTCCGGAATCCGGGGCGATGCCTGGGGAGGCGCATACAACCCGGACCGAAGCTGTCTCTACAGAAAGGTTTTCCGCAGCGATGTTCCGCCAGATATCGAAATCTTCCCCATTGGAGGGAACCATGCTGGTCTTTATTTCCAGGGCGCCATCCTTATCCAGGGTAATTTCCACAGAATAGGCGCCCTTATCACTGCCGCTATATAAAAACCCACTTCCCTGGTAGGCACAGGCTATACCGATTCCCCGGAAAGTTTCCCTGGGATCTCCCTCCTCTCCTCGGCGGCGGATCCGGAGCAGTTCATAGGAAGCCCATTTGCGGTGGTAGTCGCTCATGGTTGCCGTGGTATCCAGCAGCGCCTCTATGTGTATGGGGTCCTTTACTGCGGCGCCTATGGCCAGGGACTTCTGGCGGCTTACCGAATTATTTTTCCGCCACTCCGCAGGATCCTGGCCCAGGATATCGGCAATTCGCGAACCATGCCGTTCCATGGCGAAGAAGCCCTGGGATAGGCCGAACCCTGCAAAGGGTCCTTGTGGTGGCACATTGGTTTTAAGCGCAAAGCCTTGAATTTTTATATTTTGATGTTTGTAGCTTCCCAATGAACCCAGACAAATCCGGTCCAGAATCTCGTCGATGAAGATCCCCTGGGCGCCCATATCCGCCATAACCTGAATGTCTGTGCCCAGAAGGTGGCCTTGAGCATCCAGGGCGGTAGATATATGTATCTCCGCACCGTTTCGTTTTGGGGAATACCGGAAATCATCCTCCCGGGTGAGTATGAGGGTAACCGGTTTTTTGGTAATCCAGCTCCCCAAGGCGGCATGGCAGGCAATCAGGGAAGGGTACCAGAGTTTTCCGTCCAGGGGAATGCCGGTGCAGCCCGGCTCAACCAGGACCTTTTCACTGTCTATGCCTAAAACCTGGGATACAGAATTGCGAACATGGTAGGGCCACTGGGTAGCGGTATGGATGAGCATGGCCTCAGGGGAGTATACCGCAATGGCCCCCACAGGCTCGGAATACCAGTGTTCCTGGATACCCGTACGGTAGGCGCCGGTAACCACCGAGGCAGCTTCCGAAAAGGCCTTGCCGGGCTCGCCTATAAGGATTTCCCGTTTGGCGAGGATACGATCTTCCTCCGCAGCGTTAAAGGACAGGGCCGGTAATTCCTTTTCCGCCTCAACCTGGCATTGGGAGGCGTATTCCTCCAGCCTTGCCTCATCGGGGCCTACCAGGATGGCCACGGGCTGGCCGAAATAGGATAATTCGTCCTTTGCCAGGACCGGTACAGGATGGTCCACCAGCTCGTTTTTTCCGGGTATGTCCTCGGCGCGGATCAAGGTATAGGCATTGGGCAGCCGGGGGCAGCTTATGGATTTTAGCTGTCCCTTGGAAACCGGGGAGCGCAGGGTTACTCCCAGCAGGGTTCCCCGGATTGAAATGTCTGAAATGAATCCCGGACTATCCTTCAAATTACTGTCCTGTTGCCTGTCATTCAGTCACCGCCTTGAGGACGGCTATTACCCGCTCAACCTGGGCAGTTTCCATCCCCGGCCAAATGGGGAGGGATATAACCCGCTGAAAACGCTTTAAGGATTCAGGAAAATCACCGGGCATAAGGTCCTGCCGTTTCCGGTAATAGGGCATGGTATGCAGGGGTATAAAATGAACCGACACCCCGATGCCCCTTTCCTGAAGCTTTTCAATAATAGTATCCCTGGAAAGGGCAAGGGTTTCAAGGTTTAAGCCCAGGGGGTACAGGTGCCGGGCATCAGCGGTTCCGCTTGGAGGAAGGGCAAAGCGCCCATCTCCGGCAAAGGCTGCATCGTAGGTGGCGGCAATGTTCCGCCGTTTCTCCAAAAGCGCCCAGGCCCGGCCAAGCTGGACCCGGCCTATGGCCGCCAAGATATCCGGCATATTGTACTTGAACCCCGGTTCAACCACTTCGTAATACCAGGAGGCCTTCTGCTCCGTATAGCGGTTCCAGACCGTCCGGTCTATGCCGTGAAGGCGCATGATCCCTATACGATCCGCCAGGGCCTTGTCCCGAACCGCTACCATGCCCCCTTCGCCGGTGGTGATGGTTTTTGTGGCATAGAAAGAAAAGACCCCGATGTCCGCCAAATCCCCGGCAAAACCCGCATCTGTCCGGGAGGGGAAGGCGTGGGCCGCGTCCTCAATCACCTTGACCTGGTAGCGCTGGGCTATGCCCATGATGGCCTTCATGTCGCAGGGGAGGCCGCCGTAATGGACGGGAATCAGCGCCCTGGGCTTTCCCCGGGGGCCGAAGCCATCCCCCTTGCCGTTGCGGGCCGGGTAAGCCGGGCGGCCTTGGAACAGCCGTTCCAGGGTACTTTCCAGGGCAAGGGGATCCATCAGGGGGGAGCCGGGGGCAATATCGACAAAAACTGGCTCGGCCCCCAGGTAGCGGACCACTTCGGCGGTGGAGGTAAAGGTGTAGGAAGGGACCAGCACCGTGTCACCGGGACCAACGCCGCAGGCTTCCAGGGCCAAGTGGAGTCCGGAGGTTGCGGAGTTTACCGCTAAGCAGTTAAGCGGTGAAAGCGGTTCGGCGGCCCCTATTTCGGGGCTTCCGGTTTCAAGGAAAGCTGCAAATTCTTTTTCAAAGGCCAATGCCTCCTGCCCGGTGGTAAGCCACCCGGAGCGGAGTACCCTCAGGACTGCCTCCTCCTCTTCCCTCCCCACAAAGGGGCGGGCAAAGGGGATGTCCTCAGTATCCATACACTTTCCCCTGGGGCGCCAGGGCGCGGGCAGGCATGAGGCTGGGGATGACTTCTTCTAGCACATCCCTAAGCAGCACGGCGTCCCGGTAGTGAGTGGGCTGTTCCGGATCAAAGTGAACGATGGGCCTGAGTTTTTCCAGAAGTTCCTCTGCGGGAATCTCGTCTGCCAGAGCCGGGCTTGGAAATGCCGGGTCCGGGTTAACGGGCTGTTTCCGCTCCACCCGGAGAATCCGCTTGAATTCGGTATCCACCGGGATTTC